>CATLAR010000006.1 GCA_949878495.1 uncultured Christensenella sp. | reverse complement strand
ACGTATAGGTCTGGGGTTCGAATCCCCATATCTCCACCATAATCGTTAAAATACGAACCCATATGGGTTCGTATTTTTCTTTTGGACGCTTAATTTATCTACTAATATATCATTTATGCCACGGATTATTACCCCCCCATATATCACCCGTTTAACACAATTTTACGTAAAATTTTGCATAAGCCTTGACAAACCCTGCGCTTTTATTGTACAATAAACCTACGATTGCGGACACGGTCAACGACCGCAAACGGCATTCGGCTTGGAGGAGTCCCTACGACAAGCCGTAATGACATTCCCTCGGTGATTGAGGGGTTTATCACAACTTAATTTTTTGGGGTTATGGCGCAGTTGGTAGCGCGTTTGCGCGAGGGCTTGCCCGACGCTTTGGGGCGTAGTCCCCAAAATTGCATTCGGCTTGGAGGAGTCCCTACGACAAGCCGTAATGACATTCCCTCGGTGATTGAGGGGTTTATCACAACTTAATTTTTTGGGGTTATGGCGCAGTTGGTAGCGCGTTTGAATGGCATTCAAAAGGTCATCGGTTCGAACCCGATTAGCTCCACCACTTTAAAGCCTGAAATGAATTAAAATAAATTTTAGGCTTTTAATTTAATAAATTTAAGGAATTATTGCAATGCAAATAGAAAAAATAAAAAGTTAAAACTTTACAAAAATATAATTAAAACAAAACCGCGGTATATGCGGTAAAGGAGTTAATAAAATGGATAATAAATACAAGGGCACGCAGACGGAAAAGAACCTTGAAGCCGCTTTTGCGGGAGAGTCTCAGGCGAGAAACAAGTACACCTACTTTGCTTCCGTTGCAAAAAAAGAGGGCTACGAGCAGATCTCCGCACTGTTTTTAAAGACTGCCGATAACGAAAAAGAACACGCTAAAATGTGGTTTAAAGAGCTGAGCGGATTAGGCAACACCGCGCAAAATCTCAAAGCGGCTGCACACGGCGAGAACTATGAATGGACGGATATGTACGAAGATTTTGCAAAGACCGCCGAAGCCGAGGGCTTTAAGGAGCTTGCCGAAAAGTTCCGCCTTGTCGGCGCGATTGAAAAGCGCCACGAGGAAAGATACCGCGCGCTTTTGAAGAACGTTGAAACCGCCGCGGTATTTGCAAGGAGCGAAGTCAAAGTCTGGGAATGCCGCAACTGCGGGCATATTGTCGTCGGCACGAACGCTCCCGATGTTTGCCCTACCTGCAACCACCCGAAGAGCTATTTCGAAATTCTTGCGGAAAACTATTAATTTCCGAATCCAAAAAAGACAGCTTAAGCTGTCTTTTTTATTTGCTTTAATTTTCCGCCGTAGCCTGCCGTTTTGCGGTTACCCCGCTGATATGCTTCGAATAACGGGGTTTCGTGCGCGTGAACGCGCGCAAAACCAACTTATACAGTTCGCCCGCGGGAATGACCGAAAGCGAAACCAGCGCGACCGTAAGCCACTGCATTCCGCTAAGTTTTACCAGCCCGAACGCCACCGAAAGCGGAGTTACGCAGAGCAAAACGTTTAACACAACGCCCGCCGCGACGGTTGCAAGCAAAATTTTGTTGGTAAAGAAACTTTTGAACGCCGACCCGCGCTCCGAACGCACGTTGAAAGCCTGAAACAGCTCGGCAAACGAAATGGTCATAAAAGTTATCGTCGTAGCGCATTCATTGCCCCATATATTGAGGGATAACACGAAAACGCCTGTCACCGCGGCGGTAATATACGCGCCGTAAAAAGCTATTGAACACAGCGACGACTTACAGAAAAGCGACTTTTCCGCGCGCTCGGGCGGTCGTGACATAACGTCGTCCGTCGCGTGCTCCATACCCAGCGCAAGCACGGGGAAACTGTCGGTTATAAGATTGAGCCACAGCAACTGCGTAGACAGCAGGAAATCGAATTTGAACAGTACCAACGACGCAATTAATATTGACAGCACCTCGGCAAGATTGGTGGACAAGAAGAACTGAATGGTCTTTTTTATGTTCGCCGAAATTCTTCTGCCCTCGCGCACCGCCGAAACGATAGTCGTGAAATTGTCGTCGGTTATAACCATATCGGAGGCGCTCTTAGTAACGTCCGTTCCCGAAACGCCCATCGCAATGCCTATGTCCGCGCACTTAATGCTCGGCGCGTCGTTTATTCCGTCGCCCGTCATTGCAACGACCTTGCCGCTGCGCTGCAACGACTGCACGATTATTTTTTTATGTTTGGGCGAAACCCTTGCGAACACGCGACAACCCGCTATCGCGCGATCCCGCTCGCGCTTGGGCAGAGCGTCAAGCTCGTCGCCCGTCATAACCTCGCTCATATCGCTTGCGATATTAAGCTTTTTGGCAATCGAGAACGCCGTGCGGACGTGGTCGCCCGTAATCATAACCGTTGCAACGCCCGCGCGCCTGCATTCGTCCACGGCTTCCGCCGCGCCCGCTTTCAGCCCGTCGCTCATCCCTACGAGTCCGATAAACGTCAGCCCGTCCTCCTCTATTTTACCGCTGTAAACAGAGAACGCAAACCCCAGAACGCGCAGCGCGTCGTCCGACATAGCGTCGTTTTCTTCAATGCATTTTTGCTTCAATTCGGGCGTAAATGGCTTAACTCCGTCCGCAGTCAAAACTGTTACGCATTTTTTTATAAGTACGTCGGGCGCGCCCTTAGTGTAAGTAAAACTGCCCCCGCCGAAGCTCGCCGCAACGGACATCATTTTCCGTTCCGATGAAAACGGCATTTCGTCAATGCGCGTATAATCGGCGGCAAAACCGCATTCGTCGGCGCATATCCTAAGGGCAATTTCCGTAGGGTCGCCCAAATAGTTGCCCTTTTCGCCTTTAACGCCGTTGCAAGCGCACATACAGCGTAAAAGCTCGGTTACTCCCGATATATCCTGCAACGAACGGGGTTTGCCGTCGAAAAATGCGCGCTCGGCGCGCAGTCTGTTCTGCGTGAGCGTACCCGTTTTATCCGAGCAAATGAACGAACAGCCGCCCAGCGTTTCCACCGATTTCAGCTTTCTTATAACCACGCCTTTCTTGCTCATTTTTTGCACGCCCATAGCCATTATAATGGTTACGACGGCGGGCAACCCCTCGGGAATGGCGGCAACCGCGATAGCTACGGAAGTCATAAAGTTTTTTAAAAGACCGTCGTCGCGCACGAAAATGCCCATTACAAAAATCACCGCGGTAACGGCGAGCACGAACGCCGAAATTATTTTACCGAGCTTATTAAGGTTTTTTTCAAGCGGGGTTTTGACGGCTTTGCCGCCCTGCAACATTGCGGCGATTTTTCCCATTTCCGTACCCATACCCACGCCTGTAACAACGGCGGCGGCGTTGCCGCGCACCACGAACGTAGAACCGAAAAGCGTATTCGTCATACTGCCCAGCGCGACTTTGTTGCCGTGAATGCGCGCGGGATTTTTCTCCACGCCCGCGCTTTCGCCCGTGAGAGCCGACTCGTCGCAGGTAAGCGAGTTGCATTCGATAATGCGGCAATCCGCGGGAACGACGTCGCCCTCTTCGAGCAGTACGATATCGCCGACGGTCAGCTCCTCGTTAGGAATGACGAGCTCGCGCCCCGCCCTGCGCACCTTGCATGTGCTTGCGGACAGTTTTTTGAGGTTTTCGATAGCCTTATCCGCGCGGTATTGCTGAATAGTGCCGACTACGGCGTTAAGAAAGATAATAGCAAGAATTATTACGGTGTCGGTAAGGTCGTTTTTGTCCTTTGACAGGAAAGCGATTACGCCCGAAACAGCCGCGGCAGCTATAAGAAGCAGGGTCATAAAATCCTTGAACTGCGCAAAAAACAACTTTAAAGGACCGCTTTTCTTGCCGCGTTCAAGCTCGTTTTTGCCGTATTTTTCAAGCCGCGCCGCCGCTTCCGACGCGCTGAGACCGTTAAGCGAGGTTGAAAGTCTGGTTAAAACCTGTGAACTTTCTTCAAAGCAATAGTTAGCCATACGATAAAATATTCAAACTTGTCCCCGTTTATGCGCTATAAAAAAGAAAACGCCCCAATGGCGTTCTTTCGTGTAATTTCCCCAACGGACAAAAGATAAAATTATTTGCCAATTAAAAAAATCACCCAGACTCAATGTCGGGGGTGATTTTTTATTAATCTTGCTTATGAGTTTTCTTTTAAATGCGGGTATTTCTGGCAGAGCATTTCAAAAATACATTTTGCGCTGTCCGCCGCGCCGTAATTGCCGTGCTGAGCTTCCGCCGCCGCCTTTAACGGCTGTAGAAGTTCGGGACGCGCCATAAACTCTTCAATTTTATCAACCACTTTTTGGGGATTGAAAATCTTAATTGCGCTGCCGACGTGTTTGATGTAATATTCTCCGATATACTGTTCGATTTCCGTCGCATACTTGGTTATTATCGCGGGGATTCCGAAAAAGCAGGGCTCGAGCATCATACTCCCGCTCTTGCCGCAAAAAACGTCCGCAGTTACCAGCACGTCGAACATATTGTCAATCAGCCCCATAGGTCTGAAATCCGTCCGCCCTTTGCTCTCCAGCTTCAGAAACTTTTTATAGAGTTCCTCGTTCCTGCCGCATACGGCGACGAGCGTCACGGGCAAATCGCGTTCGAGCACGATTTTGACTATCTCTTCCATTTTACCTATACCGTAACCGCCTTCGGCGACCACCACGGTAAACCTATCCGTATCGAAACCGAGCTTTTCGCGCGCCTTTACCTTGTCTGTATCGATCTTGAACGCCGCGTCCTTAATAATGAACGGCACGCGCCTGAAATTTTTGTCGTTAAACCTTATCGGGTGCCGCCTGCGGGCGTCGTTATAACCCACCGTATTCGAAACGAGAACCAAATCGCATTTATAACTGAACAGCGGATTGACGCGCGCGTCGGTGCAATACATAGCCGTAAGCGGTTTACTCTTACATTTGACGGCGTAATAATTGGGCGCCCAATGCGTGCTTATTACCAAATCGGGTCTTAACTCGTCCATATGCCGAATCCCGCGCTTGCGCGAACCGAACGCAAGGAAAGTCATAGTCGCCCAGGTGGAAAGATGTATGCGCCAGAACTCCATATTGAACGTAGCGAAAAAGCCGTAAATAAAACTTTTATTGTGTTTTACGACTTCGTTTTTAAGTCTATTTTCAAATTCGATCAGCTTGGGGTCGCCGCCTTCGGTAAAGAATTGCGAACGCACGCATTCGACTTTATCGCCGTACATTTTTTCAAATTCGTCGGCGATACCTTCCATAGGCACGACGTGCCCAAGCCCCGCTTCCGTCATAGGGAAGATTACTCTCGGTTTATACATTTGTTATATTATATCCCACGTTTCGTGAAAATTCAACCTTTTTAAACCAAATTTTCTTAACGCGGATTCAACCCCGTCAATCTTCTTCGGCGAAATGCTCGTCCTCGTCGTGCGGCTCGGGGAACTCGGACTTGTCGTAAGATATACCGTTTTTGTCGTAATAATCCTTAATCGCCGCCCGTATAGCCTCTTCCGCAAGCACCGAGCAATGCATTTTATGCGCGGGAAGCCCGTCCAAAGCCTCGGCAACGGCTTTATTCGTAAGCGCAAGCGCCTCTTCGATAGGCTTGCCTTTGATAAGCTCGGTCGCCATCGACGACGAAGCTATCGCGCTGCCGCAGCCGAACGTGTTGAACTTCACGTCGGCGATAATGCCGTTTTCGATTTTGAGATATATTTTCATTATATCCCCGCATTTTGCGTTACCTACTTCGCCAACGCCGTCCGCGTTCTCTATTTTACCCACGTTGCGCGGGTTAGTGAAATGGTCCATTACTTTTTCGCTGTATAAAGCCATAATTAACTCCTGTATATTATCTGCGCATTTTAAAGCCGCGTTATATCAAATGCGGCGCTTCGCCCTTTTCAAGTTTCTCCCACACGGGCGAAATCCCGCGCAGATACTCCACTACTTTCGGCACTTCTCTCAATATGATTTCCACGTCCTCCCGAGTATTCTCCGACGAAAGGCTGAGTCTGAGCGACCCGTGCGCCACCTCGTGCGGAAGCCCGAGCGCAAGCAGAACGTGCGACGGGTCGAGCGAGCCCGACGTGCACGCCGAACCAGACGACGCGCAAATACCCTTTGCATCAAGGAGTAGCAAAAGACTTTCGCCCTCTATCCCCTCGAAACACATATTTACGTTAGACGGCAGTCTGCTTTCACGGTCGCCGTTGAGTCTGGAATGCGGTATCTTTAAAAGCCCGTCGATGAGCCTGTCCCGCAATTCGCGCTCCTTAGCCGAAACGGCTTGCATTTTCTCGCACGCTTCCTCAAGCGCCGCCGCCATAGAAGCTATACCCGCAAGGTTTTCCGTACCCGCGCGTTTTCCGCGCTCCTGTGCGCCGCCCTCCACGAAGGTCTGCAACGGCACGCCCCGCCTTACGTAAAGCGCACCCACGCCCTTTGCCCCGTGGAATTTATGCGCCGAAAGCGAAAGCATATCGACTTTAAGCGCAGCGCAGTCCACGGGCACGTGCCCTACCGCCTGCACCGCGTCGGTGTGAAAAATCACGCCCCTTTCGCGGCAGATTTTGCCGATCTCGGCGATAGGCTGGATAGTGCCTATTTCGTTGTTTGCAAACATAACCGTAACGAGCGCGGTGTCCGGGCGAATAGCCGCCGCGACTTCTTCCGCGGTGATAAGCCCGTTTGAATGAACGTCGAGATAAGTTACTTCAAAGCCCTCTTTTTCGAGTTTTTTGAGGGGGTGAAGCACGGCGTGATGCTCGAAAACGGTAGTTATTATATGTTTTTTGCCCTTTCTTGCGCCGTTTGCCGCCGCAGAGCGAATAGCCTGGTTGTCCGCCTCGCTCCCGCCCGAAGTAAAATAAATTTCGCGCGGTTCGCAGTTAATGCATTTTGCAATCCTCGCGCGAGCGCTGTCGAGCGCTTCCTTTGCGGTTTGTCCGACGGAATGCAACGACGACGGGTTGCCGTATACACCCTTTAAATAGGGCGTCATCGCCTCTATCGCCCTGTCGCTCATTGCGGTCGTCGCCGCGTTGTCAACGTAAACTGTTTTCATTTTAATTCCTACTCGGTTAGTATGATTTAATTATATAAATAAATTCCTACTTTGTCAATAGGAATTAAACGCATTTTTAAAATTATTAAAAAATTACGGTGCAGAATAGAAGCCTGTTTTTGTGAACTTAAATGAGGTCTTTGAGCGTTTTGCCGCCTAAGAAATTCATAATTACTTCGTCAAGCTCCTTAAAGAGAGGCAAAGTCATACATTTATCTGAATTTTCGCAGCCGCTTACCAGACAGCTTACGGGTGCGAGCGAGCCTTCGCCGCTCAACAAAATTTCCGCGGCGGTATAGTCTTCGGGCGCGCGGGAAAGTTTATAACCGCCGCTTTTGCCCCTTGCGCTGACTACCAGACCCGCCGCCGATAACTGCGCGGCGGTGCTTTCAAGGTACTTGACCGATTCTTTCTGGCGTTCGGCAACGTCGGCAAGCGAAACGTAGCCATCGCCGTAATGCTGCGCCAGATCAATCATAATTTTAAGAGCGTTTCTGCCCTTCGTCGTTATCATCATATCAATACCTCAACCGCCCAACTCTATCATTCTTTCAATGCTCTTTACGGCTTTTGCGCGCACGCTCTCGTCCATTCGGATAACCTCGCCGCCCGTTCCCGCGACTGCGGCGTAAACGTCGTGAAGGCTGACTATCTTCATATCGCGGCACAAAAGTTCCTTTGAAAGGGGATAAAAACGCTTGTCGGGACACCTGTAATTAAGGTGGCAGACGATGGCGTTTTCCGTGCCGATAATAAACTCGCGCGCGGACGATTTTTCCGCAAAGTCCATAATACCCGATGTCGAACCGACGTAATCGGCAAGTTCGACGACTTCGGGACGGCATTCGGGGTGAACCAGAAACAGCGCGGCGGGGTGCGCTTTTTTGGCGCTGAGCACGTCGCCGCGGGTTATCTTCGCGTGGACGGGACAGCCGCCTTCGAGCATTTTGAAATTCTTTTCGGGAACCTGAGATTTAACGTACGAACCGAGGTTGATATCGGGAATAAACAGTATATTCTTTTCGGGCAGGGCGCGGCAGATCTTGACCGCTGAAGACGACGTTACGCAAACGTCGGCAAGCGTTTTAAGTTCTGCGGTCGTATTGACGTAAGCAACTACCGCGTAATGGGGGTGCGCAGCCTTTATCTGCGCTATATATGCGGGGGAAAACTGTTCCGCCATAGGACACCCCGCCTGCGGATTGGCAAGCACGACCTTCTTTTCGGGCGCAAGCATTTTAACCGTTTCAGCCATAAACCGCACGCCGCACATTACAACGGTGCTCTGCGGCGCCGTTTTCGCCCTTATCGAAAGCGCGTAGCTGTCGCCCGTAAAATCGGCTATTTCGCATATATCCGCGGTCGTATAGCTATGCGCGAGTATGCAAACGTCGTTCTGTTTTTTAAGTTCGAGTATTTTTTGCTGTAAGTCTTTTATCATACTTTCCTGAATTTTTTCTTGTTTAAAATATATTCCGCAATCTCCGCGCCGCCGTCCAGCGCAAGTTTGTACCAATAGCGCGCCTTGTCTAAATCTTTGCCGACTTCGCCGCGCTCGTACATTTTCCCGAGCATTAACATAGCGTCGGTATCCCCCGCGCTCGCCGCCTTTTCGTACCACTCCGCGGCTTTTAACTTGTCCTTTTTAACGCCCGAGCCGCTGCGGTAACAACAGCCGACGTTATACGCGCCCATCTTTCCGCCCGCTTCAGCCGCCTGCATATAGTATTCAAAAGCCTTTTTCGCGTTCCTTTTAACGCCTATGCCTTTGGCGTAGCAGTAGCCGACGTCGCTTGCCGCCTGAGAGTTTCCCTGCACCGCCGACTTGTAAAGCCATTTGAACGCTTCCACGCCGTTGAATTTAACGCCGTTACCCGCCTGATAACACCATCCGACGGAAAGTTGCGCCCTGTCGTCGCCGCCCTCCGCGGCTTTCAGATACCAATTATAGGCTTTTTCAAGGTCGGATATAACGCCTACGCCCTCTTCGTAACACTTGCCGAGGTTGTATTGCGCGCGGACGCACCCTTGCTCTGCGGCGCGCCGAAAATTCTTAGCCGCCTCGTAAACGTCCTTCTTAACGCCCTTACCGACCAAAAGACACCAACCGTATTCGTTCTGCGCGTCGACGAAACCGTGTTCGGCGGAAAGCCTGAACAGCCTGGCCGCCTCGCCGTAATCGCGGTCTACGCGTTCGCCCGCGTCGTAAAGTTTCGCCAGAGCGTACTCGGCGGGAGCAAACCGGCGCTCAACCGCCAACCGGTAATATTCGACGGCGCGCGCCGCGTCCTTTTCCACGCCTATGCCGTTGAGATAACAATCGCCCAACCTGAACCGCGCGGGAGTGCAACCGTCTTCCGAAGCCTCTTTGAAAAGGCGTATCGCCTCAGCCTCGTTCAGTTCCGTACCGTCGCCGTCTATATAGCATTCGCCAAGCAGATATTTTGCGTGCGTATGCCCGAGATTAGCGGCTTTTTCAAACTGATAAGCCGCCGCTTTATGGTCCTCTTCAACGCCTTTGCCCTCGGCATATAGCAGACCTATCGCATAAAACGCGTCCTCGTCCCCGCCTTCCGCCGCACGCTCGTAATAACCCAACGCGGCGGCATAGTCCTGTTCGACGCCCTCGCCGAGCTCGTAACATTTCCCCAGACAAAACAGCGCGCGGGAGTTGCCCTGTTCCGCCGATTTTTTCAGCCATCCAACGGCGGCTTCCGCGTCGTACTCAACGCCCGAACCTTCGAGATAACACGCCCCGATACAGTATTGCGCATGCGCGTCGCCCTGCTTCGCCGCTTCGTACCAGAGTTTCGCTTCCGCCTCGTACTCGCCTTTCTCGTACAACTCGCTCGCGCGTTGGTAAATATCGCCCTGCTCGCTTTCCCCGTCGGCGCCTTCCTTTCCGAACGCGCCGATTATTTCGTCAATAAGATTATCTTTATCCATTATTAAAGTTTTTTAAGCGCCTTTTTAGCCAGCCTATTGCCCTGCGCCGCCGACCTTTCGTACCACTCGCGCGCCTCTTCGATATCACGTTCCACGCCTATTCCGTCCTCGTAAAAATAGCCCAGAGCGTACTGCGCGTCCCCGTCGCCCTGCATTGCCGACTTGTAGAACCAGCCGAACGCCTCTCTCGGGTCCTCTTCCACGCCCGTTCCTTCCATATAAAAGCTGGCTATTTTGTACTGAGCGTCCGCGTCGCCTGCCTTCGCCGCCTGCAAAAACCAATACGCCGCTTCTTCGTCGCTCTGCTCCACACCCAAGCCCTTGTAAAGATGCTGAGCAAGATTATACTGCGCTTCCGCCAAGCCGTCTTCGGCGGCGCGGCGGTAGTACTCTACGGCGAGGTCGTTATCCTTTTTCACGCCTTTACCGAACGCGTAAACGTTGCCGAGATTGTAATTCGCCATCACGCTTCCAAGCTCCGCGCCCTTTTCGTACATAGCTATCGCCGTTTTCATATCCCGACGAACGCCTTCTCCATCCTCGTAACAACAGCCGAGGTTGCAATACGCCTGAAAATAATCGTTAGCCGCGGATCGCTCGTACCAGCTCACCGCCTCGTTTAAATTACACGGCACGCCTTCGCCGTACTGATAACAATAACCTACGTAGCATTGCGCCTTGGCGTGGTTCTGTTTGGCGGCTTTTTTGTAATAATTGAAAGCCTCTGTCGGGTTCGCCGCAACGCCCATACCGTCGTCGTAGCATTCGCCGAGCCTGAACTGAGCTTCGGCAAGCCCGCTTTCCGCGGCGAGAGAATAATATGCGAACGCCGCTTCTTCGTCCGCTTCAACGCCGTTGCCCTCTGCGTAACAAATACCTACGTTGAGTTGCCCCGTGGGATTACCGAGCGCCGCCGACTTGCGGTACCATTCGAACGCCTCTTCGTAGCGGCGGTCGGGATCGTCGCAACCTATCCCGTTCTCGCAGAAATACCCGAGATTGTTCATTGCCTGCGCGTTGTTTTGTTCGGCGGACTTTTTAAACCAATAGATCATCTTTCCGTCGTCCTTTTCAACGCCCGAGCCGAAGTTATAGCAGAGCGCGGCGAAACACTGCGCGCCCGCATGTCCGAGCTCGGCGGCTTTTAGGAAATAACCGCTTGCCGCGGCGCTTCTTTCCTCTTGGGAAAGGTTTCCCACACCCTGCCCGCGGTTATAGCATAACCCCAGCATATACAGTGACTCGGCATCTCCGTCGCACACCTCTAGCCAGATTTTCACGGCTTCGGCGTAACGCTCTGCCGCGTACAGCGAAAGCGCTTCTTCACGCCGCTTTGCAAGACCTTTTTTCGCGGCTTCGTTGCCGCAAATCTCGTCTATAATTCTGTTTTTTTCATCCATAGATCTCACTCCTCTATTTCTTGGTCGTTTTCTTTTTTGCGGGGAGCATTTCCTCGGGCACGGTGACCTGCGGCACGTGCGAATTATCCGTCGTCGCCTCTTTGTGCGTGCGCTTAATGCGGTTTTTAACCGTCTTTTCCTTTTTCAGCTCGGCTTCGGTCGCCTCGATATAAGGCACCTCGAACACGACAGATTCAAGCGGTCTTAAATCGAACGTCAGCTTATATTTTCTGCCGTCGCAAAGCTCTTCCTTAGCCTCTATTTCAAACGGACTGTCCTCGGAATAGGTAGTAAAAATACGCTTGTAAACGCCGGGCACGGGCGCGCCCACGCCCATTTCCGCCCTGTCTACGGGCGCAAAATTGCAAACGAACACCAAAGCGTTGTTGTAATTCCAAGGGTTGCGCCTTATGAACGTGAAAATGTTGCGGTGGAAATCGCCGCTGTTTATCCACTCGAAAGTATTCGGACCTCCGCAGTCGTTGTGCAGAACGGGGCGCTCCTTATAAAGGTGCAAAAGCGCGCGCCAGCAACCTAGCACGTCGCGGTGTTCGTCCACGTCGCACAGCCACCAATCAAGCCCCTTTTTGAAGTTCCACTCGCTTTCCTGCGCGAAGTCCTGCCCCATAAACAGCAGTTTCTTGCCGGGGTGACCTATCATCATAGTATAGCAGGTTTTAAGGCTCTTCAATTTATCGGCTTTACTGCCGGGGAACTTGTTTATCATACTGCCCTTGCCGTAAACGACCTCGTCGTGCGACAAAACGAGCATATAACTCTCGTTGAATATGTATTCGAGAGTATGAGTCATCATCCAATGATAGTAGGGTCTGAAAATTGGGTCGGTGTTATAGTATTTAATGGAATCGTTCATCCAGCCCATATTCCATTTAAGCCCGAACCCGAACCCGCCTTTTTTCGCGGGCTTGGTTATACCGTCGATAATCGAGCTGTCCTCGGCAATGAGAAACGCTTCCGTACGCTGTCTTAAAACGCTGTTGAGATGACGGAAAAACTCGAAACTTTCAAGATTTTCTATGCCGCCGTAGACGTTGGGACGGTATTGCTCGCGCCCGAAACTGTTGTAGAGCATTGCCGCGACGGCGTCCACTCTAAGCGCGTCGATATGGTACTTTTCAACCCAGAAAAACGCCGAGGCGATAAGGAAGTTCGACACCTCTTTTTTGCCGAGGTCGAACGCCTTCGTTCCCCACTCGGGGTATTCCGCGCGAAGCGGGTCGGCGTATTCGTAAAGGGGCGTACCGTCGAAGTTGGCAAGACCGAACGCGTCCTTGGGAAAATGCGCGGGCACCCAATCGAGGATAACGCCGATCCCCTGCGAATGCATATAATCTACGAAGTACATAAAGTCCTCGGGCGAGCCGTAGCGCGCCGTAGGGCAGAAATAACCCGTAACCTGATAGCCCCAGCTCGGGTCGAAAGGATACTCGCAAATGCCCATCAGTTCTACGTGCGTATAACCCATATACCCGACGTATTCGGCGAGTTCGTGCGCGAGCCTGCGGTAGTCGAAATACTGGTCCTCGTCCCACTTGGAAAGGTCCTTTTTCCAGCTTCCGAGATGCACCTCGTAAACGGACATAGGCTTCTCAAGGAAGTTTTCGCCCTTTTTGCTTTTGCGCCACTGTTTGTCACCCCATTTATAATTGTCGAGGTTTGCAACAACGGAAGCGTTTGCGGGGCGAAGCTCGGAACGGAACGCGTACGGATCTATTTTCATAACCTCGCCGCCGTCCGCGCCGACTATAAGATATTTATACTTTACGCCCTCGCACATACCGGGGACGAACAGCTCCCACATAGCGTCGTCGACCTTTTCCATAACGTCCCGCCAGGGCGTCCAGCCGTTGCCGTCGGATACCACGCAAACGGCTTTGGCGTTAGGTGCCCAGAGCACGAAATGCACGCCGCGAACGCCGTCAATCTCGCGCAAATGCGCGCCCATTTTGTTATAAAGCTCGTAATGCGTGCCGTGGTGGAACAGGTATCTGTCCAGCTCCCCGAAAAATTTATTATCCATAAGTCCCCCTTAAAAAATTGCTGTTTTTATTAATTACCCACGATATATGCCGCAGATTCGGCGTTTTATCGAAGCAAACCGTCAAGCGTCGGCGTTGAATGCGTAGCGATAAACGCAACCGCATTTTTCGGGCAGAGTCAAAAACAACCTGCCGTGCCGCACGGGGCTTTTTTCCTCGTACTCGGTATAGCCCCAGCTCCCGCAGGCAAACTTCAAAGTCATTTCCGCGCCGTCGTGCGGAACGCCCATTTCCCACACGGGCACGTTCAGCGAGATTTCTTTATCCGTGCAGTTTATTACTACCGCGCAACATTCATCCCCGTCGAACCTGCCGTACGCGATATATCCTATGCCCGCGTCAAGCGGTTTAATGCTGCCCGATTTCAGACATTTTATTTTTTTTCTCAGCGCGATTGCCGATTTGTGCAGGGCAATCAGCTCTTTATCCTCGTTTCCCCAAGGATAAGTGCGGCGGCTGTCGGGGTCGGTCCAGCCGACTTGCCCCGCTTCGTCCGCGTAATAAACGCCGGGCGAGCCGACCCAGGTCATCTGCATTAACACGGCAAGCTGCATTATTCTTTTATCAACGCCGTAGCCCGCCGCGTGCGGTCCGCGCGTTTTAGTAGTACCCACCGTGCCGTTCGTGCGCGTTAAAAACCGCGAATGGTCGTGATTGGAAAGCTGGTTAAGCGCCGAATCGAGGGACGGACGCGGGAATTTAGCCATATTCTTGAAAATAAGATTAAAGAACTGCTTCCCGTCCCAAAGTTTGCCGTAATCGAACGCCTCGCTGTGCTTTTCCATACCCGTCAAAAACCAGCTGACCGGTTCCATAAACGCGTCGTAGTTCATTACCGAGTCCCACTCGCAGCCGTCGAACCACGCCTCGGGTGAGCCGTAATGCTCGGCGAATATGAACGCCTCGGGGTTAGCCGCGCGGACGCGGGCACGGAATTTTTTCCAGAAACAGTGATTATATTTCGGGCTGTGACCAAGGTCCGCGGCAACGTCCAGCCGCCAGCCGTCCACATTATAGGGCGCGGACACCCACTTTGCGCCCAGCGAAAGGATATACTCTTCGAGTTCGCGGCTCTGCTCGTAGTTGAGCTTGGGCAGAGTGGGGAATCCCCACCACCCCTCGTACTCGCTCCTTGCCTCGTTTTTGTCGAATTTGAAGTAATTTCTGTACGGGCTTTTTTCAGACTGATACGCGCCCGCTTCATAGCCGGGCTTATTGAGATAAACGCCCTCGCGATCCATCCATTTATTGAAAGAGCCGCAGTGATTGAACACACCGTCTATGACGACCTTCATTCCGCGCG
Source organism: uncultured Christensenella sp. (assembly GCA_949878495.1). GTDB lineage: Bacteria > Bacillota > Clostridia > Christensenellales > Borkfalkiaceae > Coproplasma. The sequence continues at coordinate 24,185 of CATLAR010000006.1, read as the reverse complement.
AGTGAATTTCTTCGACGAGCGCGGAGAAATATTCGTTGGATTTTTCAAGGTTATTACGGGATATTGTGCGGGCAATGTACTTTGGCGCAAAGCCGTTGTGTTTCTCCCAAGCCTGCAACGCGTGGTCGCAGTCGTCCTCTATTACCGCTAAATGCGGGTCGATATAGTCGTAGTCCTGCGTGTCGTATTTATGGTTTGACGGCGAAACGAAAAGCGGGTTGAAGTAAATGGCTTCCACGCCCAGATCCTGCAAATAATCGAGCTTTTGACTTACGCCCTGCAAGTCGCCGCCGTAGAAACAGCGCACGTCCAGCTCGTCGGGAAACTTATACCATTCGCGTATGCGCTTTGAATGCCCGCCCGTGTAGTAGTACTCGTTATCCTCGACGTCGTTATCGGGGTTGCCGTTGCAAAACCTGTCTGGATAAATCTGATAGAACACTACGCCTTTTGCCCAATCGGGAACTTTAAAGCCGGGGATAAAGGAAAATTCGAACTCGGGCTGACTGTTTTCCGCGCAACCCGAACGGTCGTAACAAACCATATCGTCCTCGTCGGCGACGACGAAATGATAGGCGACTTTTTTGCGCGTACACTTAAAGGAAAAACGGTAGTAATCGAAATGCTCGTCCGTTCTGAATTTGGTCATTTTATGGTTTACGCCGTTAATAACCGCTTCCGCGCGCAAAACGTCGTTTGCGAGCGTACGCAAAACGAGCGATACGGTATCTCCCGCGTCGGGCTCGTAAGGAGTTTTGAAAAGCGGCGTTTCGTCGGCGAAAAGCGCGTTACGGTTAATCATTGCAAGTCCTCATATGAAAATATTATACAACTTTACCGCCTTAAAGTCAATACGCGCAAAAGCGAAATTAAAAAATACGGCGGAGCGAATTTCCCGCCCCGCCGTAAAAACCAACACCCGTTCCGACTTTACCACAGCAATTATCAAGCCGATTAATTACTTTTGTGGTGTTGTCTTGGTTGTTTCATAAATATATCTCCTTATAATTTATTTCAATTAATCTTTTCATAAATAGCCTGAACATTAAAATTAGAAATGTAAGTATCCGTTCTTACGGTATCAAAAACGCCGTCCGACCATTTGACAAATTCATAACCCTCGTAGGCAACCGCCGTCACCTGAGTTTCTATTACGATATATAAAAGAGTGTAAGTTTCTGCCGGCTTGCAGCCGACAAGCGCCGCCGCCGAAAGCGCCAGTATTAAAACGAATATGAATACGGTAATTTTTACAGTTTTTTCCATATCTATATTATACCACACGGCAACCGTGAAATCAATATGCATTTTTATAAATCGGCAAGCAAATTCGCGCGTTTAAATTGACTTATTTTATCGGGTATGTTATCATCAAATTAACTAAAAACAGAGAGACGGCAAATGAACAAAGAGATCATTCAAAACGAAGAAAACAATTCCGTAAGCGAAACGGAAATCCCCCCCGCGGAAGGCGGAGAAACTGCCGAAACGCAGGCTGAAAAGCCGAAAGTTTACGGCGACAAAATACTCACCGTAAAACAGAAAAGACAGCGCACCGTTCTAAGGTGGACGCTGCTCGTAGTGGGCATCATTATGATGTCGTGCAGCGTTTATTTCTTCCAGACGCCCAACAATCTCACGCTCGGCGGCATTGCGGGCGTGGCTATTATCATAAACAGCTTTTTACCCAAGGCTGTTGCGGAAATTTTCTCGCAAGGCGTGATAATGGCGATTATAAACGTATTGCTGCTTGTCATCGGGCTTATAGTTCTGGGCAAGCAATGCACTATCCGCACTATTTTCTGCTCGCTGGCGTATACGGGAATTATTTACCTGCTTGAAGTCGTGTGCCCTCTTGAAAAACCGTTGACTGCCGAATGGGTGCTGGACCCTGCGGGCGAAATCGTAAGAATCGACGGCGTTGCGCAATGGACGGGCGGACAGCCGTTGCTCGAACTCGTTTACGCGATACTGCTGTTCGGAGTGGGCGGCGCGCTTATATTCAACTGCGGCGCAAGCTCGGGCGGCACCGATATTATCGCGCTCATACTCAAAAAATACACCTCGCTGAACGTAGGAATGGCGTTAATGCTTATCGATATGATTATAGTGCTCATATCTTTCTATACGTTTACGGTGTCGTCGGCGCTGTTCTCGATGCTGGGTCTGTTCACGAAGTCCTTCCTTCTCGACGGCGTGATAGAGAGCATCAGTAAAACCAAATACATAACGATAATAACGCGGCATTACGAAGTTATATCCGACTACATATTAAAGGTCATAAACCACGGCTTTACGATGTACGACGCGGAAGGCGGGTACACGGGCGAAAAGAAAAAAGTTATGGTTACCGTTTGCAAACGCAACGAGGCGCTTAAACTCAAAATCAAGATACGCGAAATCGACCCCGAGGCGTTTGTGATAATTACCGACGCAAACGAAATTCTGGGCAAAGGCTTCGGCGGAACGATATAAGAGTTCTTACGGGAATCTCGGCTATTTTGGGAAAATTATGAAAAAGACGAAAGAACAACTTACACCGCAGGAAAAGCGCAAAAAAATAAAGAGTACAATCCTGCATTGGATCATACTCAATTTCGGCGTTCTTATGATCGCGTTCGGGGTATTCTTCTTCAAGGGCCCCAATAACTTCGCCACGGGCGGCGTGAGCGGCATTGCGATTATTCTTTCGAATTACATAACGCCGCATATAGCGTTTATGACTCAGTCGGTCATAATGATGATTCTCAACGCGCTGCTGATATTAATAGGCTTTATTTTCCTTGGCAAAGGCTGTACTTTCAAGACGGCGTATTGCTCGCTTATGTACACGTTTGAAATGTGGATTATAGAGCAGATAATGCGCGTAACGGGCGTAACTTTGCCGCTTACGGACGAAAAATTTCTTGAATTTTTGTATGCAATGCTTTTGACGGGCATAGGCGCGGCGATACTCTTCAACTGCAACGCAAGCTCGGGCGGGACGGACATAGTCGCGCTGATAGTCAAAAAATACACGAAAATGGACATAGGAAAAGCGCTGTTCGCCACCGACCTTATAATCGCTTCGTCAACGTTCTTCATTTTCGATTTGCGGACGGGTCTTTATTCGATACTCGGACTCTTCTTCAAAGCGTTCCTTATCGACAGCGTTATAGAGAGCATTGGCAAGAGTAAATACGTTACGATTATAACTTCCAACCCCGAACTTATCGCGCCGTATATAATTGACGGTATGCACCGAAGTTATACGTCGTTTACCGCGCAGGGCGGGTACACGGGCGAAGATAAGACGATAATGCTTATCGTCTGCAACCGCGCGGAAGCGTTGCGGCTTAAAATAAAGATTCATAGCGTAGACCCCGCCGCGTTCGTTATCCTTACGGACACGAACGAGATACTCGGCAAGGGTTTCAGAAACACGCTTTAAATATTTTTGCGTTTATTAAAAGCTCGGGGGCGTCGCCACCGAGCTTTTGAATTTTCTTAAAAGTCGTTGTATTCTTTGAGAAGCTCCGCGCTGATGCTCGGCCTGAGTTTTTTGAACGAAGTTTCAAACATTTCCCGCGTAAGCGGAATGGGGATTTTCGACTGCGCTTCCTGTATTTTTTCAAGCGCAAGACGGCACGTTTCCTCTATTATTCCGCATATATCCGCCGCCGAATAGTACGCCGTTTTCACGCTGACGGTGCCGATAGGCATTTTTGCCGCCGTATAATTTTCCGTCATTTCCAGAATTTCTTCGGTGGTAATTCCCGAAAGTTCTATGCCCTTGAGCTTGCTCTCGATAATCGCGCGTTTGGCGTTCAGGTCGGGCGGCGTGACGTGCACGCGGTGCGAAAATCTCTTGAAACGCAGGTACGCGGGGTCGATTACGTCGGGACGGTTGGTCGCCGCGATTATTATTCGCTTACTGCCGTTTACGCCGAAGCCGTTAATGCGCTGTAAAAGCTCGGTCGTGACCGCCGCTTTATAGTCCTTGGTGTCGCTCGTGCGCCGCGAAAAAATAGACTCGCATTCGTCTACGAAAAGTATCGCGCCGTCGGGGCAAGCGTCGATTTCGTCGAAAATCTGGCGTACCGCCGCTTCCGACTCACCCACGTAAGATTTGAATATATCCGCGGGGGTAACGACGAAAAGGGGCAGCCGCAGAGCGTTTGCAATGGCTTCCGCAAACATCGTTTTACCCGTGCCGGGAGCGCCGTACATAAGCATTCCCAGCCCGCCCTCGATCTTATAATGCTTTATAATTTCGGGGTTCTGTGCAATGAAAATAAAACTTTTGACTATTTTCTTTACTTCGTCAAGTCCCTTCACGTCGTCGAACGTCGTTGAGGGTATTTTGCTGTTTATCGCCGAGCCGTACTCCGTTGCTCGGGCGGACAGTTTTACGGCGTCCTGCTTGTACTTTTCCACCTTGTCGTTATCGGTGTGTCGGGTGGAAAGTTTTTGCGCGAGCTGCGACGCGCGCAAATACTCCGTGCGCAGTTTGGACTTGTCCGCGTTGCTCAAATCGCGCTTGTCCTTTCTGCCCGCGAGTATGGCGCGGATTTTATCTACCGTCGCCGCGTACTGTTTTTCAAGCTCTTCAACCGACTGTCCGTCGGGATTAGAAGGTCCTTTTTTTCCGAAACCGGACATATCCCACCCCCGTTAAATATCGCTTATATCTACGGTGCCCGAGCCGCTTGCGGGCGCGTCGGGCGCGGTAGTACCGCCCGTAACTCCGCCGTTTACGCTTCCGCCCGAAGCATCTTCGCCAGCGCGGGAACGCGCAAGCTCCGTAACCATAGATTCCGCGGCGGACGGTTTACCCGCGGCGGCAGGGTTGACTTTTTTCTCGATTTTGCGCTGTTTTTCGGCGTTCTTCTGCATCATATTCTGCATTTTCACGCTCGATTTCCTCAGCGAATTGACGATTGCCTGAGCCATTTCCTGATTACCGACAAGCGTATCGCAAATCTGTTTCATTCTGCCCGCGTTGTTTCTCACGGCCTTGTTAAGTTCGCGTTTACGCTTCCAACGCGCAAAGAAACCGTAGTTGACGGCGAGCGTGCTCTGTATCTGCAAGCCGTTTATCTTGAGAATATCGTCCATACACCCGATAGCTTCGGTTATACAGCCCATAGCCATTCCCATATCGTGGGTGAGGTTGATTGCGTCCTCCATCTGCAACGCCACGTCAAGGAAGGTTATCATTATCTGCGTGCGGTAATCGTCCTTGCCGTATTTAAGCAAAAAGTCGGCTGCGCGGTCGGCGAGCTTATCCTTTTTCGCCTTGAAGTTCCTTTTGGAATCCTCTACGGATTTTTCGTACCTCTGCTGTTCCCTCGCCTTGGTGATTTTGTCAAGCTGTTCCTTGACGGCTTTTTCTTCCTTGTCGAAGGGGTCAATCTGTTTTACTTCGTTGCTTGGCATTATATTCTCTCCTTAAATGAGTTTTGAAATTACTTTTTTCAGCCCGTCTTTCTCGAACTTGCCGTTGTCGTACCACTCGTGCGCGGAAATTCTGTAAATATTCCAGCCGCGGCCGATAAGCGAGCGCACGTAACGGACGTTATAGTCGAGATAATCGTACTTTTTGAGCACGGGCGTTTCGCACCAGATACCCAGTTCGGCACGGGTCAGGTCCTTCGAAAGCACCGCGACGGGAATTTTGACGGATCCGTCCGTCACGCCGTAACCTACGACGATGCGCTCGCGCGTGATTCCGCATTCGGCGAGATAGTCGCAAACGCTTGAAATAAAGTTCGCGCCCTTTTCGGGAAGGGTGGACAGGAATCTGTCGCGCCCGCCGTCGGAATACTTTCTGACGAGCGCGAGATAGTCGCCTATGAACTTTATCCGCGCGTTAGCCGAAATCTGCTCGGCGGTGAGCGAGTGTATAACCGTAACGAAGCTCTGCGCGCGAGTTACCGCTACGTTGAAGATATTTTTGCCGAGAGCGTCGCGGTTGAGTTCGCCGAAAATAAGGCGGACGTTGCCGTTTTTGTCGCGCCCGTAAGTTATCGACAAAATGAGATGGTCGGTTTCCTGTCCCTGAACGCTTTCTATCGTCCTGAAAAAGACGAGTTTTTCGGGCAGGTCGTCGAATTTTTCTATCGCGCGTTCGATTTTCGCGTTAAGCGCGGCGTTTTTCTGAACGAGCGAAGTTATTTTGGCAAGCTGGGCTTCGCCGAAAGCAACAACGCCGACCGAGCGCGAAAGCACGCCCGTATCCTCATTATAATACTTTTCAAAGTGTTCGGCAAGTTTTTCAACGGCTTTTTGCGCTTCTGTTTCGTTCACGCCGCCCTCGCTGCAACCCTCGGGCGTATACACGTCCTCGAACCCCAGCCCGTCCGCAAAGGGCAAAGCCGCGGGGAAGGTGCGCATATACGGATAAAATTCGCGCTGCGAGAACGCTATCAGCGCCTCGGTGTTGCTTCGGTAATGGCACAAAAGCTCGCGGGACTCGAACGCCTCGTTATGCAGTGCGAGGCTGAGCGCCGATATATCGCTGTCGAGCGCGAGCTCGCTGTCGATATCGTCTATCCTGCCCTTGTTTTTGACTTTGAAATGAGTGAGCGGCGGCATCTGGAACTCGTCGCCGACGAGCACGCATTGTTTTGCGCGCACGAGCACGGACAGAAGATTTACGGGTTCGAGCTGGCTCGCCTCGTCCACGATAACGACGTCGAAGTCCGAGAACGCCTCGGGTCGGAACAGAACGCTCGCCGTGGACGGAGATAAAATGAAACAGCGTTTGAGCTTGACGATTGCCTCCGCCTGAGTTTTGAACAGATACCTAAGCGACCGCGGCGCGCCGCGGTCGGCGTTAAGGAACGCGAAATCGGGGTCGTCGGCGTCTATTCTCGACATACACAGATTTTCGATTAAACCGGCGTTGCATTTGAGCATTTCGCCCTCCGCGCGCTCGAATTTGTCGAGGGCAAGCTGGGCGTTTTTACCAAGTCCGTTGCGGCGTTTACCCAGCCTCGTTAAAGCATAGTCAAGGGTCAATTTGCTGAACGAATGCTCGAACAGCTCCCCGAATCTGCCGCTTTCCACGAATACTTCGCCCTTTTCAAGGTAAGCGAAAAAGACGGCGAGAGAAAGCACGGAATTATCCGCGGTAATCTTATGGTAGCCCGCCGCCGCGCTTAAAACGGCGCGGTTTTCGGCTTGCGAGGCAAAGCGTTTAAGTCCCGCCACGGTCACTTTCCAAGGGTTTACGGTGTAAACGCTTTCGAAATAAGTCACGCCGAAAGTGCGCATTTTCTTTGCGCAAAGCCCCGTTTCTTCGGCGAACGCCGCGCCGAGCTCTTTTATTTTTTCGAAGTATTCGACAAGCTTTTCGGTTTGGTTTTTGAAGGGCTTCAAACCCTTTGCGCGTAAAACGGTTGCGAACGATCTGGCGGCGACTATTTCGTCGCCCGAATCCGAAATTTGCGCGCTTTGGCAAATGCTCTCGACGAGTCGTTTAAGCTCGGCGCGCAGAAGGTAAACTTCGCGGCTTTTTAAAAGCTCGTCAACGGTGAACGAATGCGGAGTAGAGCATTCTTCCGCGCAAAGTTTGAGTACGGAACAGGCTTTCGTTGCCGCGCCCACGAAACCGAACGCGTCGGCTTTTTCGCGGCAGGTATCCGCCACGAAATAAGCGCAGGCAAGCTCGTCGTCGGTAAGCATTCTGCCTCCTAAGACGCGCCCGATAAACCCTTTTATCACGCGCGCTTCTTCCGCGTTATCCTCGAAGTCCCTTAAAGCGACGATTGCCCCCGCAATATCCTTGAGTTTTGGCTCTCTGCGGGAAGTTTTGGTAAGCAGATATTTATATGCCTTTTTGCCCTTGAAGTCGAAAAAGCCTATTTTCTTTTTGCCGTTTGAAGCGTAGGGCGAAATTCTCGCATAGGTTTTAAGCGCCTCGGCGTAGTCTCCGCTTTCGAGTTTATCGAGCATGGCAAGACAATCGAACTCGCGCTCTTTCGCCTTATCCTCGTATTCCCGAACGCTCTTCACCAACTCGCAAAGTCTTTCAAACTGCAGCGAAGTATACGGCTCGCCGTTGACGAAAAACAAATACGCGTGGTCGCCGAGCAATTTTATCCGCCCGTTGGTGAGCGGCGTATCCCCGCCGTATTTTTTCAATTCTTCCGCTGCGACGGCTAAATCGTTAAAACAAGCCGCGCCGCCGTCTTTGAACGCAAACCCCGCGGGCGCGTTTTCGGCGCGCTCTTCGTACGCGTTGAGAACTTTGGTAATTTCCGCGTAATCTACTGGCAGTTTGGCCGCAAGCAGTTTTTCGACGTCTGTGCGCGAAAGCACGTTCCCGCCCGCCGTCAGATACAGATCGCCCAGCCGAAGCTCGTCCGCTTCGTCGAGTCCAAGTTCTTGCAAAGCGGCATTTATTTTGCTTATACCCCCGCATATGGCGGAGTTAAGGGCTAACGCGCCCTCGGTATCCTTTAAATCTCCGACTCCGAACCACGGACATTCCGCGATTCCGCCTTTGCCGTCGGTCATTATATTCCAGAACTTGCCCGCGTCCTCGACCTCGCTCAGAAGCCCGTTGTACTCGCTCGCGGACACCTTTGCGACCTCGTCGGAAGTTGCGAAAGGCAAGGCGGGCAGGTTGCTCTTGTAATATGAGTCGATAACGTCGTAATAGCCGCTTGCGAAAACGTCCTTGAAATATTCGTTTATTTCCAGAACGGCGTCCGCGCAGTCACGCACCGCCTTTTCGTAGCCGCTTGAAGCCGCGCCGTCGAAATGGTATTCCGAACGCTCTTTTACAAGCGCTTTAAACGAACGCTTCACGTCGGCGGGGTTTACCGCCGCGGCTTTCTGCTCGGTTTCGTAGTCCAGAAGCATTACGAACTTTCTTAAATTTTCGGGCAGTTTTGCGTTGACCTCTGCAAGCGCGGAAAGCTTTTTCGAAGCGAAAATAACCTTCTTCCCTCTGGCAAGCAGAGCGGCGATTATATTTGCGATTGTCAGCGTTTTACCAGTGCCCGGAGGTCCCTTGACGATGAGCGATTGCCCCCGTACTATCCTGCGGATAATGTCCTCCTGAACGCTGTCTTTGGGCAGAACGAAACGCGGTTCACCCGCGCTCTCGTCCACGGGCGGAAGGTCGACTTTCTCCCCGAATATCCTGCGGATAAGGGGGTGCGAGTCTATCTTTTCGCGGTTGCGGCGAACGTCGTAGTACATACAAACGTCGGCGTGGCTGTATTGCGCTATAATAAGCGCGTCGCGGTTGAACGCGAACGCGCCGCCCGCGCCCTCGGCGCATTCTTTAACGTGCGCGTCGACCTTGTCGAAATAACTTAAATCGAGTTTATCAAGGTCTATCGGCTCGTCGAAGTCCGTTCCGCCGTTGGGCGAGGGGAAGTTACCCGAAACGTAGCCCGTCATATCCCTTTTGAGTCTTTCGATAAGACAGGGGTTGAAATATGCGTCGTCGTCGACGAACTCGATTTCCACCGAACTCGTTGCGGTGCCGCGTATGAGTTTAATGGGGAATATCAGAAGGGGCGAGCAGACCTTTTTAATCTCGTCGGACACGGCGACTTCCCATTCGAGCGCGCCAAGCCCCAGAAACAGCGGGTTGTTGCCCTTTAAATTGAGCGCTTTATACGCGTCGGTAATAAACGCGTCTAGAGCTTTGGGATCGCTCGACCCCGAAAGGTCGCGCCAAAGCCACTTTTCCACCGCGGGATTATCCACGTTCGTGCGCACGAGCGCGCTGTCTTTCAGCACGGTGCGGTTGCTGACTTTGCCCACGCCGTTTTTTATAGCGCAGAGCATTTTCGCGCACGAAAGCCCGCCCTCCGACGACAGACGGTAGCCTTTGATTTTGTCGCCGTCGCTACCCGCGTCTATAAGTCTGTTGGTGCGGACGTCGTCAAGATGCAAAAGCTCCTTTATAAACCCGTCGAGATAATCCGCCATAACTTTTCCCCTCTTTAATTAAAATCTATCGTGTTCCAGGCGTAGTTGCGCCCGTCGTCGCAGTCGATTTCGAACGCGCGCGCGTCGGCTTCGACGATGTGCACTTTGTAAAGTTTGGAACTCGTGTTTCCGTCGTAAATATTGTTGGTGAAAGTCCACCTTTCCACCCTGCCGCGCGTAATGCCCATCTGCTCGTAATACCATTCCGACCACCCGCCCAGGCGAAGTTTAGCCTGCAACGCGTGGAAACTTTCGTGAACGATTGCGTCCACCATCCAGCTCCAATTCTTACAGCAGTCGGATTTGTATTGAATAAGTTTGCCGTTATTACAGCACAGCCCGCCCGCAGTGGGGTTGTCGAGCGCGTCGAGGATTTCCACCTCGGGCGAAGTTTCCACCCGCATTATGCGGAAAACGAGCCTTGTCGCCAGCGTAACGCGGCTGAGCATTTCCTCGCGGGGGACCAGCTCCCAATCGGTCTTGTCACCGCCGCCGAGCGTGCAGTAGCGCGCTATCATTCCGCATTTTGCGAAAACGGAATGCTCGCTTTCTACTATCTTTCGCACGTTTTCAAGGTCTATATCCCTCACGCCGTCGTAGTCGAATCCCTCGTGCGTGCGTTCCTTTTTGATAATGCACGACGAGAAATCGCCCCAGCCCGAGTCTATGAAAAGGTAAGAATTTTTCAGCGTTTGCAGGTATCTACGCGCCGCCGCGGTGTTCGCCGCAGAAAGTTTTTTGCCCGTCTTGCGCCAATCCGCGCCCGCGATAAAGTCGGCGACTACCCGATTAAGCCCGATAAAGCCCATAAACGCCATTTCTTTCAGCCCGTCGTAGTCCGCGCCGCCGGCTATGAGTCCCTTTGCCTCGAACTCGGCGCACACGTCCTTGAAATAGGGCATAGAAATATAGCTTATTCCCACGTCGCGAGGGCTTAGCCGCCCGTCGTCGGCGGAATATTCAACGCATTTTTCGTATTCCCTGCCGTCGCCGTCGTCATCGTGAATGAACACGTTCACGCCCCGCTTACCCGCGAGCATTGCGCCCCTATACAGCAGTTTTTTCTTACCTTCGCCCAGCTTTTCGGCGTTGGTGAGTATAAGCCCCGCTTTCAGCTCGGTTACGTGGTTAAAAAAGTCGGCGACGTAATCGTCGGTATAGCCCTCAAAAACCGTCGCGTCGGCCTCGTAAACGGCAACGCCGTCGGCAACCGCGCGGGCGGCGTAAAGGCGCGCCTCTTCGATAAACGGCGTGCACACCACGCAGGTGTACTTGCCGCCGCCTTCGTCGTAGTCGGGCAACGGATAATATTCGTAAAGCAGGTATTTGTCGGAAATTTTTCTTAGAAAATGCCCTACCTTGCCCGCGCGCTCCTCGCTCTTGCGCCTTTGGGCGGCGGAAATGCCCCCCTCAAGCCGACGGATAAGCCCCTCTTTTACGTCGGTAAACTTTACGCCGTCGCCGAACGGTGAAGTTATCTCCGCGCGTTCGACGTCGCCCTTCATAGCTTCGAGGCTGGAGATAACCGCGTCGCACTGCGCGCCCGTAACGCCCGCTCTCAGCGTTTCGTCCGCATCGGCGACAAACGAAACTACGCCGTGCACGAACTTTATAAGCGTTTTCGCGCCGTCCATAACGGCGCAGGTCTTTTTATAACCCTTTTTTTCGGCGTTACGGTACTCCGAAAGAATATATTCTTCCAGCTCCCCGCGCTCGCCGTCGGAATACCCCGAAAGATACTTCAACAACTTTATTTTGACGAAAATGCGGCAATAGAGCGCTTCGGCGTTCTCGCTGTTGGCGGCGTTAAGCCACCCGCCCGACAGCATTTTATCCAGCTCGTCCAGCCCCTTTTTAAGCTCCGCAACAGCCGTCGAATTGTAATAGAGAGTGTTGATTCTCTCTAAATCGTCCTTGAATGCCATTATTTATCGTCGTCGCCGAGGGGTACTATCCTGCGCACTGCCTCGCGCGTTTCTTCCTCTTTCTCTTCGCCGCTTTCCATAGCTTTCATAAGCTCGGCAAGCTCCGCGTCCACGCCCTCGGCGTTAAGCTCGGTCTGCGGCTGCTCCTCGTAAATCATTTCGTCGAGCATTACGCTGTCGACGGCGCGCTGGTCCTCTTCAAGCCCCGTGCCCGTGATAACGTACGCGTTGTAGAGGTTTTCCACACGCACGCGGATTTGCGCAATGCTGTTGGAAGCCTCTTCCAGATCCCCCGTTCTGCCCGTCATAACGCCTACGAGCGAGTTGAAATCAACATGCTGTAATACTTTGGCAAGGAACACGAGGTCGCTCTTGTTGTCCGTGAGCATATCGCAGATATGCTTAATGGAAACGGTAACGTTTCTGCGGTTGCGTAAATCCTTTTCCTTTTTGGCGAGCCTGCCGTTGCCCTCTATCGCCTTGATATCGGCTTCGAGCGCGTCCGACTGCCGCCTTACTTCCGCCACGTCACGGTTAGCCTTGTTCTTGTCGCCCGTGTTCATTAGCTCGCGGGCAATCTCTTTTTTTCTGTTTTCGAGCGCGGAAAGCTGCGCTTTCAAGCCTTCGCAGGTCTGTCTTTCCTTATCTATTTCGCTCTGCTGTTTATCAAGTTCCTGACGGCGAGCCTCTATTCTCGCGTTAAACACGCTAAGCGTTTCCAGTCCAGCGCGGCTGTCTGCGATTATCGACATTTCATCGCGGATAAACACAGGCAATTCCTTTGCCTTGTCGCGCTTTAGAGGCGCGACGAACTGTTTGCCCCATTCGTTGATTACTTCTATCGCGTCGTCGAGATAGCCGACCGAACGCGAAGTGCACATAAACCGCGAGCAGTCCAGCCGCCATTTGCGGATAAGCTCGCACGCGCGCTCGGCGTTGGCTTTCGCCGCAACGCTGCCCGTTTCCATAACCTTGAACAGCGCGGCGTTTATCTCGCCGAGCTTCTGTTTGCTTTGATTGAGATATTCTATCTGCCTTTTGTCTACGGTCGAGAAAATCTCGTCCTCGCTCGACAGCGATATTATGGTGTCTATCGCCTCGACCGAAGTTGCAACGTACATACTTACCGTCTTGGTTACGTCGAGGCTTGGATAGCTCGCCTCGCGCACGTTCTCCAATATTTTGTTGCGCTGTCCGTCGGCTTTGGCAAGCTCGCGCACGTCGCCCTGTTTAACGTTTGTAAGTCCTATTACCATATCCGACAGCTTATCTATCGCAGATTTGAGCTGGCTGTCGAACCCCGCGTTAATACCGAGGCGGCACAGTCTGTCCAGATCGTCGAGAGCCTTGCCCGCAAGCTGTTGCGGTCCCTCGTAATAGCCGTGAGTGGAAAGGTACGTAACGTTGAAGTTTTTATTGAGCGGCACGCCGTTACGCGTACACGCCGCGATTATTCTCTCGATTTTTTCGTTCATTATGCTTCACCTCGTAAAACGTTTTTTTGTACGGTTTTGATTAAGTCGCCCAGCGCGTGTCCCACGCTCTCGGTTTTGGATTTATGCACGGTAATATCATCGTCGCCGAATACGTAGTCGCAGTACTCTTCCCCCCGTGATATTATCGAAATAAGCTCGTTTACGCGCGCGAAATCCGTCACCGAATCCCCCCTTTGGAGCGACTTTCTTACGGCGTTCATTTTGCCGCCCGACAGCGCGTGCTTGCCCTGAGTGTTGAAGAAATACAGACAGTAATTCCCGTCGGCTACTGCCAGGTCGCCGGTGTTTCTTACGGCTCTGGGAACGCCGCGCGTCACGTCTACAAGATACAGATCAACCTTTTCGGCAATGCGCAGAAGTTTATTCCTTACGCCCGTTCTGCCAGTTTCGGTCATTTTGGCAAGCGCGGAAAACTCCCCGGAACTTACCATCATAAGCCCAAACAGCGGCGCGTGTTCTTTCGAGAAGCAGGAATCGAGAATTTCGCAGATTCTGCCCGCCCTGTCGCCCGCGATAACGCCGTACGAAGCCGAGTCGCCGCCCGACTCGTACAACCCCGCGTCCTTGACGGCGCGAAGTTCCGAATCGTAGCGGTATCTGTCGAGCGAGCGCATTTTCGGGGGCGCGTTTTTTAGCAGGTTGAGGTACAGCCGAGCCGCGCTTTTTCGCACCTTCATGCCGCCCTCGGAGTAGTCCGCGTTAGCCTTAGACCCCCGCATATCATTGATTTTACCCTTCCATACGGCTTTGTAATAGTCGTATGCGAGCCTGAACGCCTCAGAGCCGTCTATCGAGAAATAGCCTGCGTCATAAAGATATGCAAGTCTCAAAAGCGCCTTGGGGTGACCGCGGTGCGCGGCTTCTTTGCAGAAGTCTACGGCTTTTGTCAGAAGGTCGGAATACGCCTTTTTGTCTGCGGGCGGAGTTTTGAGCGCGCGCAGATAACAGACCTCGGACATTTTAAAAAGCTCTTCCGTTTCGTCGGTGACGACGAGTCTGATATTGGAAAGCGTGAGCGACTCGTGACATAGCGGGCAAGCCCAGTCGCCGTTGTACAGCTCGAGCGGACGCTCGAACGATCTTTTACATTTTTCACATATCATAAACTAAACTCCTTTTGCACGCCTCTCCGTTTAAAGTAAAATCATATAAGCACCTCACCCCTGCCCCTATCCTCAATGCGAGGGCAAGAGGAATCTCGGCTGTCCCGTAAGGGACTGATGAGATGGGGCTACCCTCTGACCGTAAGCGTACCCGTGCCGAAATGCAGCACGTAGTTGCTTCCGCCGAGCGGCTGGTCGTGATTTCCGTAAGAGGTGCAAGCCCTCAGCGTATAAGTACCTGCGGTGAGCGCAACGCCGTTACTTATGACGACGCCGCGCGCGTCGACGATCTCTATATAAACCGAACCGAAATTGAAATCGCCACGCTTTTCGCCGTTGACGAAGCCCGTCACGGAGTAAGTAAGCCGCTGTTGCACGCTTGCCGCGGTTTCACCCGCGGAGATAACCAAATCGTCGGGGTTGACGTTGAGGGTAGCCCTGTCGATTACGAGTTGCGACAAATCGCCGTAATTGCCGTCTATGACGTAATTTGCCGCAAGATATTTATCGCCGTCGATTATAGTTCCGCGGCAGGCATAATTGCCCGAATTTACGGGCGAACCGCCCTGAATAAAATCCACTTTGAAGGACAGCTCGCCGTCGCTGCCAAGCCCCTGCGCGGAGGCTTTGGGCAAATGCGGTTTGCCGTCGTAAATCACGTAATTATCCGACCAGTTTATACGCACGGTATACGGCGCAATAGTAAATTGTCTGCTGCTTTCACCCGTAAGCTCGTAATTGGCGTTTGCGGGGGTCGTAGCCGTGAAAGTATACGTACCTACGTTCTTCGCGCCGCCCGTGCCGTTTACGGGAATGGTAGAAGGGTCGGTTCCCACGCCGTAAACATACGCTTCGGGAGTCTGCAACCCACCGTTATAAATGAGTTTAAGGCTGCCGTAAGTCGGCGTTACCGTCTTTTTATCTATAATAACCGTCTTTTCTCCGCCGCTCTTAACGGTGTAGTTGGTACTGCGGCAGGATGCGGTTATCGCGTAATCTCCAGCGTCTCTGACTACGGGAACGGTTACGTCTACAATTATATTAGTACCCGAAACGCCCTTTGCCGTCGCGGTTACCGTGTGCGACTTGCCGTCGTAAGTAAATCTGTCCGAAGTGCCCGTATTCACGCCCACCACGCTCCAGCTGACGTCTACCCCGTAAGGTTTGATAGTAAACTTGGTTACTATGCGGTTGTCCGTAAAGCTGCATTCGACGGGCGAAGTACAACCCTCAATGTAATAGCAGGAAGATATCGTATCCGTGCCGATAACCAGCGCGTAATCGTAAACGCCCGCCGAATTTTTGGCGGAAACGGGGTTAAACCGAACGCCGCCGACGTCGGTTTCAACCTCGCCTGTCACGGTATACTCCGGGGCTTGGTCGTAACCGTTGTAAACGGTTTCAACTTCAGAGAACGCGATATATAACGGCGCTTTTTTAATCTCGAAAGAAACCGAGCTTTCGTTAGCGATAGTGTACCTGCCCGTGCCGCCCACGGCAAGCCCTACGGAAACATAATGCCTGCCCGCGTATTTTACTCTGTTGGACTCGTTGTAAAAAAGGCTTACGTTGTCGTTGTTTATCACACCGTCGACGATTTCACAGGTAATCTGTTTATAATTGCCGTCGTAAACGTCGTTTTGCGGATAAGTCCATTCAACGGTTAAAGGTCTGGGGTTGAGTTTGACTTCAACCGAGCCGGTGCGGTTCGAAGAAAGCGAAGTACAGTCCGCCGTCACCGTAACGGTGCAGTAATACGTGCCCGCCTCGCTTTCGAGGAAGTTATATTTGGAATAGCCGTCCGTCTTGTTGTCTATCGTAAGGAACTGCCCGAAACTGTCCTTGCGCTCCCAATAATAGGTCATAACCGCACCGTCGACGAGCGAAACGGCGTCAACGGAGAAGTTAATATTTTCACCGTAAACGACGGCGTTGTCCGCACAGTCGGTAGTCATAATCACGTCCGGCGCGACCATTTCCCAATGGGGCGCGAGCGTAACGAAGTCGGGGCTTGACGAAATACCGTCGGTCGTAAGTCCGCGTTCGAGCAGCGCCGATAGCGATTCGCAACGCAAAAACTGTGCCGTGCGGTTGCCGTTGGCGTACCACCATTCTAGATCAAAACCATTTCTGGTAATCCTCGACGTGATTTCGTCGGCGAATTGAGGAACGGTGAGCTTATAATCGAGAGTAGCGCCGTTTACAACGGAGTATTCGAACTCGTCGGCAAGGAAATACTTCTTGTCGTTGTTCACGTACGTGGACGAGATTTCGTCCATAACGGGATAGACCTTGTAAACGCGCTCGAACCCGACTTTGATTTTAGGCGCGTTTTCGTTGAGAGTCGCGCCGTTTAACCCGTCGCCGTTTTCAAGTACGAGTGGTGAAAGCATTTTGCCGCCGTTTGACGACAAGCACCAGAACAGATCCTCGTCGGAGCGTCTGTCCGCGCGCAATGCATAGGGAATATCCTTGAAATAACCGAGGTCGAACCTCGTGCCCTTCTTTGCTATATACGTGGGCAAAAACTTGTCGCCAGCCGACTCCAAAGCCTCCGCGTCATATGAAAAAGTCACGAAAACCTCGTCGTTTTCAAGGTCGTAAGGCGCGACCGCGTTGGCGAGCGAGTAATACTTGCCGCCGAAGAAATTTCTTCTGAACGCGTCGGCATTTGCGCGGGGCGTGTGAATGGTAACGCCCTCTTTCGCGACGAAATTATCTGTGATCTCAACCGTAGGCGCGCAGTCGAGCGTTACGTCGGTAATACCCGCGTCGTAGAAAATAGAAGAAGAAATGCGGGTTATTTTTTTGCCGTTAAACTCGTCGGGAACAGTCACGCTCGTACCCTTGCCGTTCAGCACGCGTTTTACCGCGTACGAGTCGGACTCTTCGAGGTACTCGTAGGAAAGCGGACGCACCGAAGTTTCGGGACCCTGGCCAAGAAAGCCGTTTGCGGCAAGGCTGACGCCGTAATAGCCCGCGCCCGCACCGCAAGCCGCAATGAACAGGGCGGCTACCGCCGCGCCTATTTTTCCCCTTAAAAAGTCAGCCGCGCGCAGATAGCAGATAAGCGAAGTAATTAACCCCGCGATATGCAGGACAAACCATAGCGCCGCCGCGCCGTCGGTAAAGTACGTTTCGCCACCTGGGAAAACGTCCGCCCAAAGCATTATGCAGAGCGCAACGATTGACAGCGCGAGATAAGAAATTATTTCCGCTACGGTATATTTAAAGCGGAAGTTTGAAAATATAGCCTGTAAAATGAACGCGGCGTCGAACAGCGCGAAAAACAGGGGGAACAGCCAGAACTGCCCCTGAACGCCGCCGACGAGCAAAAACACCATAACCGAAAAATCGACGGCGAACGCCAGACCGAGGCATATTAAAAGGAATATCTTGTTGCTTTTCTTCATCTTAACACCCCTCTGACAACCTTTTCGGGCTTTTTGATAAACCCGCGTTCTTTAAAGTTGAGCTTATCGAAAACGTAGCAGTCGCGCCCCAGCTCGAACAAAATGACGTTGTCCTCTTCTTTGCAATATTTCTTTGCGAAAAGGTGCGCCAGCCTTACGCCGAGCGAAAGCATTCCCGCGTATTTTCTGTAAAGTTTTTTAGCCGCGGACGACTTGTCGTCGCGCGCACAGAAATGACAAATTTTATTTGCAGGCATTGCCGAAACGGTAAATTCCCGCCCGCAACAGCGGCACCTGACGGTGGGCACGTCGACGAGCGAAAGCGTATCCGCTGCGAACTGCAGCCTCGGCGTATATTTGCCGACCCCGTCCCCGTCCGAAAAAATATCGGTGAAGATAATTTCGGGATAACGGCAGCCGCGGCATTTGCGCTCGTAAATTTCCGAGCCGTCGGGATTTATACCGACGGCGACGTTTATCGCCTGCGAAGCGCACACGACGCGCGTGCAGTCGCGGTTTCTCGGGTTTTCTTTGCAAGCCACCGTAAACAGATGGTCGTTTATCTCGCCCGACTCACGTATTTGCGCTATATGTTTGGGGGTAAGCCCCAGATCGTCCCTTTCGAAGTTGAGTTCCACGTCCGCGTTGCCGTCCTTGAAAACCACTCTGTTTCCGTCGACGAGAAGGGCGTTTTCACCGCAGTTGGAGCAGGTCAGCGATACCGTGCCGTTAACGCCCGCGGTGAGTTCGAGAACGTTGCGCCCGCGGTAATAAACGTCGTAAACCGAGCGTTCCCATTCCACGTGCGAAATACCGAGCACTTTTACGTTCGTGCATTCGAGGGACTTTATCTCGCTGGTGGCAAGCTGCGCCAGCAGGTTTTTAATCTCCCGTTTATACTTGCCGTTGAACGCGGCATAGTCTGCGAACTTGCCGCCCCTGAAAGTTTTTTCAAGCCCCGAGAATACTTTACCGACGAGCGCGACGTCGATAAACCCCGCGGTTTCAACGTCGTTTTCCGCGGGCACCGCGCTTTCGATAAACACCTGAACGCGCTCGGCTTCCCGCGCGGATACGGGGGTAAGTTTGCCGTCGCCGCCGTCGCGGAAATAGAGTTTTCCGAGCACGGGCGCGCTTTCGCCGCCGCCGTTGATTTCAAGGCGCATCGACACCGCGTAATAATTTTCGGGCGCGGTGCGCCTGTTTTCGGCTACCGTGAACGAAACGCCGTCGGGGAATACTCTGTCTATAAAACCCGTTTTGAACCTGTCGCGCAGACGGCGTTCTTCGGCGTACGAGGCTTTGGACGCCGTGTGCCGGAATTCGATAAGCGAATAATGCTTGTGATAATCGGCGGCGACGTCCATTATCAGCTGTTTCCAATCGGCGTTGCCGCTGTCGAACTTCTCGCCGCGGAGCGCGGAAAACCAGCTTGCGCCGTCCTTGTTGAACGCAAGCGTCTGTTCCTCGTTCTCGCCCGAGCCGTTGACGCCGTGCTCCTTTTCGCGGAACTCGAATGTATGCGTCGGGGTCTGAATGACCGAGCCGTGCGCCTTTTTTATATGTACGTCGGAGGAGAGGAACCCGCCCCCGTAAAGGGCGCAGATACTCTCGAATTCTTTGGCGTACTCCTGACCTACTATGATTTTAGCCATAATTCACCTTTAACGCCGTAAACGACGGTCTGATTACTCGCTTTTGTTGCTTATCTCCAAAATCCGCCTGACTTCGGAAACCCTGTTCGCCTCGTTGCCGAGCGTGGTGCAGAAACTCTCGCCGCCGTCGTGGCTGAACTTCCAGAGTTCGTTAATAAACGTTGCGAACGTTCTTGCCACTATCGGGCGCAGTTTGCCGCGCGGACGGCGGGTCTTACACGAGGGCATAGGGCAATAAGCCTCCCACCGCTCGTCGAAATCGAGGGAATGCGGCGCGGGCGAACACCCCGCGTATTCGCAGTCCGAACAGTTTGCAATCTGGTCTTTATTGGACCCCGTTATCTTACAGCCGTCCCAGCACGCCGCGTTCGTACACATTGCGCATATACGCATAAGTTCCGCGTCCGAAACGTTGGGTTTCTGTCTGTAAGTTTTAATTGCGGGACACTTGCCCGCAAGGCGTTTGTCGTTTTCAAATCTCGAACAATGCGACAGCGCGCAAATCTTGCGGCAATAAACCGACCTGTCGCCCCGCTCGCCCGAGTTGCACATCTTGCCCTTTTCGCCGCCCGCAACATGCGAAAGGCACATATATCCCTCGGAAACCGAGCGCGTGAGCACCGTTCCGCAGCAGTCGCATTTGAAGTCGTAGACGGTGATTTCCGTCATCTCCGTACCCTTGCCGTCGGGGCTGAGCTCCTCGCAGGCGCGCGTCGCGCGGCAAATGAGGTCGTTCGAACGCCGTCTCTTCTTTTCCTCGTAGTCCTGACGGGGCATCAGTTTTACGCGCGAGCATTCGCGGCAACGCACCGCCACCATCTGGTCGGAGTTACTGCCCGCGAGAATGGTCGCGTCGCCGCTGTTACTCGACAAAAGCCCTATCGCCGAGAAATACGCGAGCGCAAAACCCTCGAGTCTGTTCATATCGGCGAGCGAGTAAATAAACACGTCGCTTTTCTGCCCCAGACGGAAAATTCGTCCTATGCGCTGGTCCATCGCCAGCGGGTCGGGCGTAACCTGATAGTTAATGATAATGTTCGATTCCTGTAAGTTCGCGCCCTCGGTAAACTTGGGGTCGGTCGCAACGAGTATAGCGTCCTCGCGCGCATTGAACGCGTTTACGATTTTTTCCACATTCGACTTGCCGTCGCCTATTATCAC
This sequence comes from uncultured Christensenella sp., assembly GCA_949878495.1. GTDB lineage: Bacteria > Bacillota > Clostridia > Christensenellales > Borkfalkiaceae > Coproplasma. The sequence goes on along the minus strand of CATLAR010000006.1, from coordinate 3,499 downwards.
CCTGTCGCCGAATTCGCCGTCGGCTTTGAGCGCGGCGCAGAACTCGTCGCAACACTTATCGTTTTTGCCGGCTTCGTAATCGAAGAACACAAGCACTCTCAGCCCCTCGTGCCGCCTTAAAATGGACTTCGCAAGCTCGAATTTGTAGCCGAGCTTATCGCCCGAAAGCGTTACGGGCACGATATGCGTATTCTCCGCAATACCCGCGGGACAGGAAGCGATTCTGTTGGCGTAATAATTGACGTAGCCGGTCTTGTTGAAAATTTCTTCGCTTTGAGGGTCGGCTTCTTTAAGCGCGCCCAGAAGATGGTTTACTACGTCGGCGTAAGCCTGCTCGAATTTGAGATGCCCGCCGTTATCTTCGATATATCCCCGCACGTATTCGTCGAGATAGAGTTTTTTGCCCTTTATTTTGGGAAACTCCGCCTCGTTCAGATCGCCGAAATCGACGGTGATTTTTTCGCCCTCGAAACCCGCGAATTCGATATTTTTAAGACCGCGCGAAAGGGGATAAAAAAGATAGTTGAAAATCTTTTTGCGCTTACCGCGGTCGTTGCCCTGCCTTATCATAATGGATAAAACGCCGTTGTGATAAGCGTGCGCAATGCTGTTTTCAACGCCGAACGCAAGCTCCTCGTTTTCGGGCAGGTTCAGAAACGCGTCCGCCAAAAGACAGCGGTCGTATTCGGATTTCCGGTCGAAGGTCTTTTCCTCGCCCGTCTTTTTAAGATAGTCGTAGAACTCGGAAGGGAAGTTCTGAACTACTTCCTGATACTTAACTTTTCTTATAAACTCCGTGACGTTGGACGCACCGCGGCATATGTATTCCTTATAGTACTGCTTCTCGTCGCGGTACTGTTTGCTCCTGTCCTTGTCGTCCTTCACCTCGAAGTCGGACGGGTTGCCGCCCTTGCACCTTACGAAATACCACAGACGGAACATGTTTTCAAGGTTGCCCGAATGAGGCGTCGCCGTCAGAAGCAAACAGTAAGTCGCCTCGGCTTTTTTCTTGGTCTGCATCATCTCCGACAGCAGTTTCATTGCGCCCGCGTACTTGCCAGCTTCCTCGCTGAGGTGATGCGCCTCGTCCACGACTACTACGTCGGCGAGAAATTTATCGGCGTAACGCCACTGCGAAAACACGTCCACGTCGACTATTACGGGACGGTTAGTGCGCATAAACCCGCCGTCGTTGGTAACACCCACTTCGTTCAGAACGTCGTTGAGCGAGGGCGGGTTATCGCTCTTTTTGACATGATACAGAACGCCTTTGCCCAAACCGAACTTATTTTCGAGCACGCCGACCCAGCTTTCAAAGACCTGATCGGGCGCGACGATAAGCAGCGAACGCACCTTGCCGCGCACGGCAAGCTCGCTTAAAATTACTCCCGCTTCGTACGTTTTACCGCTTCCCACTACGTCGGCAAGCAAACCGAACCCGCGCAGATCGCGCAAAAACCTTTCGGCGGCGCGCTCCTGATCGGTGAGAATAACGCTTCCGTCGGCGGAGTGAATGCTTCTGTCGAAGGGAATGCCGTACTTGCTCCCCGCGTTCTTTTTATAGAACGAGCGGTCTATGACGAGTTTTCTGAAATCGTCCTGACTGTCGAGCGATTCAACGTATTTTTCCGCGGCGGCTACTTTTTGGGTAAACTGCTTTCTGCCCTGAAGATTGCTCTTCTGCTCGTCGGCAGTAAACGCGCCGTCGGTAAATTTAATTTCGAAATTCTCTTCTTTCATTTCCCGTTACTCCTTAGCATTTCGGGTTTATTACCTCGCCTATACCCCTCATCCGTCCGTTTTCGCTTTCGCCTAAGCAGAAAGGCAAGGCGGGGTAACGCTCTTCCATTGGGGAGGGCAAAGTGGATTCGAACCATCTACTCGGCTTACACCCGAAGGGAAACCGATTGACGAGGTTTCTAACTGAACTGCATTTCGTCTATGTCGAAGTCGAACTTAATATCCTTCTTATAGACTACTTCCCTGTCGCCCGCGCGGTGAATAAGCCTGCCGTTCCTTTTAATATCCCATAGATAGAAAATGGTAACCGTGTCGTTGCCGTTCCGTGCCCTGTCGTTTTCGGCGTACGGTCTTGCGCGGCCTTCGCCGTCTATCTGCACGCCGATTACGGCGTAAACCTTGTCGATAAGCCGCACCCGCGTGTTTTTGTAGTAGTAATAAATAACGCCCGCGTTCTTGTTTTCCGAACCGTTGAGCATTTTCACGCCCGCATATTTGACCAGCTTGGTCATAACGCGCTTATTGTTGGGGTCCGCCCTCAGGTACCAACGCCCCGCGCTAGTCGTGACGTATTCTAAACGGTGCGAGTCCTTGCCCGCCGCTATATCCTCGCGGCTGAGCACCGTACTCATAATATGCATCGGCGCGGAATTAACGCTGTTGCGCGAGGTTGTAAGCCCGATTTTGTCCTTAGGTCGCGGCGTGAAGAACTCCGCACCTTCGGGCGGCAACACGTCGCCCTTGTTTACGAGCAGTTCGAGATAGGGTATCTCGCCCTCGTACAGGAACAGCCTCAGCCCGTAAGAGAGCGCGAGCACCGTCTGTATGTCGAGTTTATTTATATCCGCAAGCGCGCAACCGAGCGCGGGAGCGTAAAGCGCGTCCTCGTATGAGAGGATATTGAAGCCGTCGTTTTCAACGCCCTCGTAGCTCTCGACGGGGTTTTCGAAGGTAAGAACCTTGACGCGCTTTGCAAGAGCATTTTTCAAAAAGTCGATAAGCCCGTACGTTTCTACGGGACCGCCGCTGAAAAATATCTTTTTAACGCCGTCGTTTACGGGACGGTCAAGCTCCTCGGTAACGTAGTCGAGAATGAGTTTCGCCGCGCCCGTGCCGTCTGCAATGCCCGTGCATTGCAAAAACCGCTCGCGGGTAATACTGCGTTGAACGTACAAATCGCGGGAAACGCATACGGGTACGCCGTCCTTAAAAACGCGCTCGTAAGACGGCATTCCGAAAATGACCTTCGCCGTCTTTATGTCCTTGACGAAAAGATACTGCTTGGAATTCAAAGAGCCTTCCGCCTGATAGCCGTCCTCTCCGCTCGACGGTCTGCCCATACTCTCGCGCCCCGCCATCTCGCGTTCGAGAAACCTTGCGACGGCGTCGTCTATGTCGTTGCCGCCGAGATACGCGGGATCGTTGTGACCGTCCGCGCCGTCCACCGCCACGCCCGTTTTCAAAAGCGACGTTTTGACGACGGAAACCTGTTCTTCGCCGAGATTGAAAATGAGCACGCTCTCGCCCGTTTTAATGCGTTTGGTGAGCATTGCGTACGCGCAAAGCGCTTTGGTCATCGAAAGAACAGACGAAGGCGGCGAGTCGAAAGCCAGAGTTATCAATCTTTCCAGCTCGGCTACGTAGTTTTTGCTTACGTGCTGGGGATAGACAACCGAGGGCTGCACCGAGGCTTGCGAAAAGCCGTATTTTTTTGCAAGAGCCGCGGCGCGACCGCAGATAAGTTCGTTTACGTAGCGGA
>CATLAR010000005.1 GCA_949878495.1 uncultured Christensenella sp. | reverse complement strand
TTGGTACCGTCCGCAACGCCGCTGAATTCCAGCCACTTATACTTATTGTCAAGCAATGTAAAATAAACGTATTGGAAGGAATTCTCAACCTTGCATTCGTTCAGACCGTTGATATTCAAATACCCGGAAACTTCCGCCGCGGTTTTGGCAAGTTCCAGAACGTCGTCGGGCCTAGTATTCCACTCGTCGCCCGTCTTAGTATAGACCTCTACGGTGTGCGCGCTATCGTTATAGACATTGATTTTGATTTTTATCTGATAATACTCGTAAACGCCGCCGTTCATTTCCTTCACGGTAAGCGTATAAAATTCGCCGTCAAAACTTATTGCGTGCGCCTGATCAGACGCGCTCCCATAACCGAAGCGAACGGTAGGAACGGTATCCTCGCCGCCCGCGGTTGCCACTTTAAGCGCGCAAGTTTCGCCGAAGAACTCAACAACCTCGTTAAAAGGCATATCCAACGCGTCGAGCGCGATTTTCGCCGCGTAGCCTTCGTCCGCCTTTTCTATCTTATGCACGCCCTTAGCAAGGTACAGCGTCTGATTCCCCGTACCGCCGTCGCCCAAAACCGTAAACTGCGCTTCGCCGTCAAGACGGTATTCTTTGACCGCGCCCGCTTCTCCGCCGTCGAAAGTAAGCGTAAACGCATAGTTGCCCGCCGCGGCTACCGAGAAATATTCCGCGCCGTCGACGTTGCGGTCGAACGTAGCTTTATTATCTACGGGATAAATCTCCTGCCAAGCCGCATAAAGAGTTGCGTCGCCATCGATTTTATCCGTAGAAAAATTCCACTGTTCGGTGCATTCCCCGTCCTTATACCAGCCGTTGAAAACGTACCCCTCGCATTCGGGGTCCTCGGGTTTTTGTATACCCGCACCTTTTTCCAGCCCCGTTATCGCCGCAGGAGCTTCACCGTGCCCCTTAACGTCGAACGTTACGGTGTATTTCTGAGTGTCCCAAAGCGCGAAAAGTATAATATCCTCGGTTACGGTATCCGTTTCGAAATTCCAATCGTCGGTACATTTACGGTCCTTGAACCAGCCGTTAAATACATATCCCTCGCATTCGGGGTCCTCGGGCTTTTCCACGAGCGAGCCTGCCGCAAGCCCCGTAATAGTTTCGGGAGCCTCACCGTGCCCCTTAACGTCGAACGTTACCGAATAAGTTTTCTCCTCTTCGGCGCACGCAACGGCAAGCGCGCAGGTGCACACGCACACGATAGCGAACAGCAACGCAACGAACGCTTTAATCGGTTTCATAATTCTCTCCTTTTTCTATAAAGCATTTAAATATAATTTTTGCGTGTTACCCTGTAACACGCAAAAGGGCGCGCCCTTTTGACTAAAATTATATCGTAAATTTATAATATCACTTTATATTCATTATGTCAAACGAAATATTCATAAATTTGAATGAATTTACAAATTTTTCATAACAGAATTTATATTTATAATTTCATTTTGCATATTATATATAGGAAAGAAAAACAGCCCCCGCCGCTTAAAAAGCGGCGGGGGCGTTGAATTTTACAGCTTAATATTTTTCGCGTTTTGAGTATTTGGTGTGCAGAAGTTTATGCGCCTTAGCAGAGTTGGGCGAACCGAAAAACTCGTTGTAGAGCATTTCCACGGCGGGGGTTTCGTGCGAGCGGCGGATATTCCTCTCGCCGTCGTAATCGTAGAGCGCCTGCGCGCGCAGAGTTTTAAGGTCAACGTTGTTTCTCACCTCGTCGTGAACGTAGGGCTGACCGCCGCCGTTTACGCACCCGCCGGGGCAAGCCATAATCTCAACGAAAGCGTAGTCCTTTTCGCCGCTCTTAATCGCGTCGAGAACCTTTCTCGCGTTGCCAAGCCCGCTTGCCACCGCTATCTTTACCGTAGTGCCGCCGAGCGTATATTCGGCTTCCTTTACTCCCTCGGTGCCGCGCACCTCTTTAAATTCGAGGGGCGCGCCGTCGCCGCCGAGCTTGACCGCCGCGGTGCGCAGAGCCGCCTCCATAACGCCGCCCGTCGCGCCGAAAATCGCGCCCGCGCCCGAAGCGTCGCCGAAAGGCAAGTCGTACTCACTCTCGGAAAGGTTGGCAAAGTCTATGCCCGCTTCCTTTATCATTTTGGCAAGCTCGCGGGTGGTGAGCGCCGCGTCCGTATACCCGCCGAGCTCCTCGCGGGAAACCTCGAACTTCTTAGCCGTACAGGGGATAACCGAAACGACGAAAAGATCGTCGGGGTTGATTCCGTTCTTCCGGCAATAGTACGTTTTAAGCACCGCCGAAAACATTTCCTGCGGGGACTTACACGTCGATAAGTTGGGGATATATTGGGGGTAATAGTGTTCGAGGAACTTTACCCAGCCGGGACAGCAGCTTGTGAACATAGGCGTGGGGTTACCGTTTTCCAGCCTGGACAAAAGCTCCGTCGCCTCCTCCATAATGGTGAGGTCGGCGGTAATATCCATATTGAAACACTCTACGTCGCCAAGCTGTTTTATAGCCGTGACCATTCTGCCTTCCACGTTAGTGCCGACGGGCAGCCCGAACGCCTCGCCGAGCGTTGCCCTTACCGACGGCGCGGTATAGAACACGACTTTCTTGCTCGGGTCAACGATTGCTCCCCAGACCTCGGCGACCGCACTCTTCTCGTAAAGCGCGCCGACGGGGCAGGCGACTACGCATTGACCGCAGTTTACGCAGGGCGTGAACGCGAGCGAAACGTCGTACGGCGAGCCGATGACTTTGGAGTAGCCGCGGTTTTTGGGACCTATCGCGCCGATAGTCTGATGCTCGCACGCCGCAACGCAGCGCGTGCACATAATGCATTTGGAATTGTCTCGCACGACCGAAGCCGACAAATCGTCAATGGGCTTTAAGTCGTGGTCGGTGCCGAACCTGTCCTCTTCGGCGTTGTATTCGAGGGCGAGTTTCTGAAGCTCGCAGTTCATAGAACGCACGCAGCTTAAACATTTCTTTTTGTGCGTGGAAAGTATGAGTTCGATAGTGGTTTTGCGCGAACGCCTTACCCTAGGCGTGTTTGTGCGCACTTCCATACCCTCGGAAACGGGGTAAACGCAAGCCGCCACCAAGCCCCTTGCGCCCGTTGCTTCGACGAGACAAAGACGGCACGAGCCGACGCATTGCACGTCTTTGAGGTAACAAAGGGTGGGGATCCTGACGTTGGCGAGTTTTGCCGCCTGCAAAATAGTAGAGCCTTCCGGCACGCTGACCGCAATGCCGTTTATTTTCAAATTAACCATAAAACCCTCCCTCACTTTTTAACGATTGCGTTAAACTTGCAATGCGCGATACACTGACCGCATTTAATGCATTTCTTTGCGTCGATTTCGTGCGCGGCTTTGACCGTGCCCGAAATGGCGTTTGCGGGGCAGTTGCGCGCGCAAAGCGTACAGCCGCGACATTTGTCGGGTTCTATGTAGTAGTTAAGGAGCGATTTGCACACGCCCGCGGGACAGCTCTTTTCGTAGATATGCGCGTTATATTCTTCGCCGAAATGCTCCAACGCCGACAGTACGGGGTTGGGCGCGGACTGACCGAGCGCGCACAGCGACGAGCTTTTCATATGCTCCGAAATTTCCTTTATTTTTTCAAGGTCGGCAGGCTCGCCGTTGCCCGAACAGATTTTGTCGAGCGTTTCCAAAAGCCGCTTCGTACCGATACGGCAGGGCGTGCATTTACCGCAGCTCTCGTCGGCGGTAAATTCAAGATAGAACTTGGCGATGTCCACCATACAGGTGTCCTCGTCCATAACGATAAGCCCGCCCGAGCCCATCATAGAGCCGATGGACACGAGGTTGTCGAAGTCCATTCCTATGTCGATATGCTTTGCGGGAATACAGCCGCCGGAAGGTCCGCCCGTCTGCGCGGCTTTGAACTGCTTGCCGTTAGGTATCCCCCCGCCTATGTCGTAGATAATCGTCTTTAAGCTCGTCCCCATAGGCACTTCGACCAGCCCGACGTTGTGTATTTTTCCGCCTACGGCAAAGACCTTGGTGCCCTTGCTGCGCTCGGTGCCTATGCTTGAAAACCAGTGGAAACCGTTTAATATTATGGGGGCAATATTCGCCCATGTTTCAACGTTGTTTAAAACGGTTGGCTTTCTGAACAGTCCGCACTGCGCCGAGAACGGCGGACGGGGACGGGGCTCGCCGCGCTTGCCCTCGATACTAGCCATAAGCGCCGTTTCCTCGCCGCAGACGAACGCGCCCGCACCGAGGCGGATATGTATATCGAAATCGAAGCCGCTGCCGAGAATATTCTTGCCCAGAAGCCCGTACTTGCGCGATTGTTTTATGGCGATTTTAAGCCTGTCTACCGCAATGGGGTACTCCGCGCGAACGTAGATATAACCCTCGTGCGCGCCGACCGCGTAGCCCGCTATAGTCATTGCTTCGAGCACGCAATGGGGGTCGCCTTCGAGAACAGACCTGTCCATAAACGCGCCGGGGTCGCCCTCGTCGGCGTTACAGCAGACGTATTTGACGTCACCCTCGGCAATGCGCGTGAACTTCCATTTCATACCCGTGGGGAAACCCGCGCCGCCTCTGCCGCGCAAACCCGATTTCTGTATTTCTTCGATAACCCCGTCGGGAGTCATTTCGGTGAGTACGCGCGCCAAAGCCGCGTAATCGCCCGCGCCTATCGCCTCGTCGATATCCTCGGCGGCGATAACGCCGCAGTTGCGGAGCGCGACGCGCATCTGGTGCTTATAGAAAGGTATTTCCGAAAACGGGATTACGCTTCCGTCGTCGTGCACGGTTTCGACGTAAAGCAGTTCTTTGACTATCTGTCCGCCCTTGACGAGGTGCTTTTCGGCAACCGTCCTGGCGTGCTCGGGCGTCATTTGCGAGTAGAACGCGCCTTCGGGATAGACTATCATAATGGGACCGAGCGCGCAAAGCCCGAAACAGCCCGTTTTTACTATTAAAACGTCGTCTATGCCCAGCTCTTCGAACGAGGCTTCGAGCTGTTCGATTACTTCGTGCGAATGCGAGGAAGTACAGCCCGTGCCGCCGCAGACGAGCACTTGTTTTCTGTAACCCGTGGTCCGGGAGAGTTTTTCCGCCTGTTCGCGGACAATACGCCTTACGTTGATTATATTCGCCTTTTCCGCGGCGATTTTTTTAAGTTGTTCAACCGTCATTTCCGCCCCCCTAATCCTGCAAATACTTGTCAAGGATACCCTTGACGTCGTCGGGTTTAAGCCTGCCGTAAACTTCGCCGTCGATAATCATAACGGGCGCAAGCCCGCACGCGCCGACGCAACGGCAGCTTTCAATCGAAAACTTCTTGTCGGGGGTACATTCCCCGCACTTGATTCTCAGCTCGTGCTCGACCGCTTCCAGAATCTTGTCCGATCCTTTTACGTAGCACGCCGTGCCGAGACAGATACTGACCTTGTGTTTGCCCTTGGGCGTAAGTGAGAACTGCGAATAAAAAGTAGCTACGCCGTAGACTTCCGCCAACGGTATGTTGAGTTTTTCGGCAATCACAGTCTGAACTTCCGCGGGCAGGTACCCGTAGATGTTCTGAGCTTCGTGCATTACGGGCATTAACGCGCCCGCTTCGCCCTTATGCGCCGAAATGCAGCTAAGAAGAGCTTTCATCTGCTCCTTAGTGCCCTCAAATGCAATATGTGACATCTTGTTTCTCCTTGTATCTTTATCGGTTATTAGATAAACCATTATCTATTATAACATCACGCCCCGAAAAAATAAAACGATTTAGACAAAAAGTTACAAATTTTTTTTACGCAAATTTTACCGGCTCCGCGGGTTCTTCCCAGCCCTCGGATTCCCATCCCGGTTGAAGCCGACTGCGCAGCAGTCGTACCGAAGGCGTTATCCTTACTGATGAGATCGAAAATAAACAGGAAACCACCTCACCCCTGCCCCTCTCCTTTGCACAATTAATCTGAAACTTTTTACATTAAAGTTTGCAAAGCGTCGCTTCGCTCGCGCGAAGACTGATATCCTGCGTACAAAATAAAGCGCGGAGCGAATGCGCACTGCCCATAGGGAATTAAAAAACAAATTTTTTAGAGTTGCAATTTCTATCGATGCTAAAAAGCTCTTGGATTAACGCCAAGAGCTTTTTATAAAATCATAACTAATATAATTTATTCGTCTATTTTCTTTTTCGTTTCGTATCTAGCTATATCCAATCCTTCGCCATCGCTTTCTTTTGCATTTAACACTACATCATTGTTTGTAACCGGCTCTGTTAAACGAAACTGAGTGTCCATCTTTACGGAATTGCCGATCTGGAACGCGCAGTTGTCAAACTCCACATCCGAGAGTCCTATTGCCTCTGAAAAATCTATATCGCAGAAAATGCAGTTCGAGAACTTGGTCCCCGCCAAATTGATACCTTTAAAGCTGCAATTGACAAAGGAGCAGTTGTTAACCTTAGACCTAGTGAAATTAACTTTATTCAAGTTGGTTTGGTCGAAATTACACCTAGATACTATCGCCGCGTTTATTGTGGACTCACTCAAATTCGCATTGGTAAATTCGCACGCGTATATGATTGCCTTTTGCAAGTCTATTTTATAGCAATCAGCCTGATGGAACGCACACCCCATGATTATGGCGTTAGATAAATTCGCTTTCGTCATATCGCTATAAATCATAACCGAGTTGTATATAAACGCCGAAGTCATATCTGCCATAATATACTTGCTGCGTAGCATATTGAGATTGAGTATGATAATGCGATTTGCAATCGCTTCGGAGAAATCGCTGTCGAAACAGGACACCATACTCTCCTTGTCGAAGTTGGTAATCTCCGAAACCATTTTTGCATTTTCTATATCCGCCATCAGGCGTTGAGCACCTTCCTGCCCACCACGGGTCAGATTTTTAGCACGTAGAATTCTTAAAAGGTATATGGGTATATTTTCGCCCTGGCCTCCTTCCTCTTCCGCCTTGCATGCCTCGCGGGATTTGACAAATATACTGTTCAGCATTAAAGCTTTTTTGAAATTGACGCTGTTAAGCGAACAATCAACAAAATTTGCCCCGATAAGGTTTGCCGCGATAAAGTTGGTTTCGTCGAAATTCGCCTTGTACGCATCAAGAGAAGCCAGGTTCGTTCTAGCGAACATTGCATTCCTAGCATCGGTATTGTACATATCTGAACCGCTCAAATCCGAGTCTCTGAACGATGCCGAGCGCATATTTACAAAGCTGAAGTCCGTATTAGGCATAGAAACATCGTTTACTGAAGCGGATTCCATAACAGCTACGCGGAAATAAATCTTTCCGTAACCACTTTCACGACTTACCTTATAGGCTACTCCATCTTCCGGTGTTGCCAGCTTCTCTTCGGCTATTCGATACGTATCAAAATTATCGAATAAATCTTTATCAATTTTGCTATATTTGCGGTAATTGATATACTCTTCAAGCATGGCCCTAGCGTCATCGTCCTCTTTTGAATTTGCACTACCTACCCGAAGGGCTCCCATTAAATAATCATAGGATTCGTTTAATACCGAAGAGCCTGTGAATTTTTTAGATTCGTCGTATAAAAGAATATTAACGTCAACCTTACCCTGGCTATCCAGATTGATAAGTTCGCCTTCAAAGTGCCTCAAGACATTTACGGCTAAACTCCTTAATTCTTCGGCAGTCCTTAACTTTTCGAACTTGTCTCGGTTCAGTTCGTTTAAATCATTATACTTTTCGTCGTTTTTTTCAGACGTTGCGTTGAAGATATTACGTTTCCATTCTATACGGTTTGTATTATTGGCGGAAATATCTTTATGCTTGCCACGGCGAAGAACGTCAATAGCGCTTCCTTTCTTTATATCCTTGATATCCGTATCCGTTATGGCTTTGATAAGATCAGTCAAACCTTTATCATATGAATCAACACGTTGATCGCGTAAGATAACCGAATTCATTTGCGCTCCGTTGAGTTTTGCGTCGGTCAAATCCATACCCGTAAGATCAGAATAACTAAAATTAGATCCTGAAAAATCAGTGTTGCTTGCATCGGCTAAAACAAAGCTGCACGTAGACAAATCGCATTTGCGCACAATGGCATTTTCCATGCAAATGTACTTAAAAGATGAATGCGTGAAGTTGCTATCGGACAACTCGGAATAGTTAAACCATCCCTTATCCATTATACTGTTACCAAGGCTTAAATCATCAGTTCTTACAAACGACATAAACCTATCCAACAATACACGCTTCAAAACAATTGCGTAGTTGAGCACGGCAACGATATCGTTATCTTTACGCGAACCCCTTGTTCTTTGCTTGTTATCGCCTGGCTTATCCTTTTTGTTATCAAAGCGGGTAAGATGAATCATTGCATCCCGATAACCTACTACAGCCTTATACCCGTCAAAAAATTCGTTTATGATTTTCCCCGTGTCCCGTTTATATTTAGAAATTAAATCACGCTTACCTGCTGTGCCGTTTTCTTTGGAGCTACTGAACCCTCTGTTTTCAAATGCCATTACAACACGGTCAAACACCCCTTCGACTTCACTATTATTAAAAGGTCGCCGCTCAAACGTAGCATCGGTTATAATCTGATATTTTATATGATCTAGAAAACGCTTTGCATCGCGCACGTCAATTAAGTTTGCCTTATTGTAACGTTGTTTTCCATCACTGGTAGCACGTGGAGCATCCGCATATTGCGCAAAAAGCCACATAAATCCATTTTTCAAACTTTCGTTGCGGTACTCGTTGTTCATAATCGACTTATCAATATTATTGTCGCTTATGCGCCCGATCATATTTTCCAAAAGACGGACAATCTTACCCAATTCGATTTCGTATCTGCCGAACAGTTCATCTGACAAAGTGCCGTTGTTGTCACTGTTGAATTCAATAATATCGCCGTCTTTATTCGCTTTTATGTATGCATCGTTAAGAGTATATTCCTTTTTGGAAAATTTATCCAATATCTCGTCGCCGCTGCTTTGCGTAATCCAATCGTCGTTATCGAATTCGGATTTATCAGAAATCGAAGCGCCGCTCGAAACTTTATCATATTGTTCAACAATGAAACTCTTAAACAAATCACGGTTTTTTACAGAATATTTGTAAATAAGTGAGTCGCTGTCTGTTATGTCGCGGCTGCAAAGTATAATCCAGATAATAACAAATATCGACGCCCCTGCATACACAACAAAAAAAGCCCACCTTAAATCGGTTAAAACAACCTTTACTTGTTCCAGGCTCGTTCCCGATTCGTGTAGCAAGTTCATGACTATGCCCCATACAATCGTTAAAATAGACCCTATAGCGATATATATCATATTTTTGCGATAGAGTTTTAATATGGAACGGACTGCATCGCCGATTGTGGGGTCTTCTTTTGCGCGCTCTTTAAGCGAATCGTTGAGAAAGATAAATGCGGTTACGTACAGACCAATAAGCGTCGCTATCGTCGAAATCAACATTATAGTGATATTGTTCAGTACGCTCACAAATATCTGCCCGTTAAAAGTTCGAGTTACTCCTATGACTATTACAATTATGGCAATAATAACAACCGCCACTAACGATATTCCAAGATATCCGCTTCTTTTAAAACGTCTTAAAAGCCCTATAAAACGATATTCCTTACCTCTGGTATTTTTCTTTTCGTCGTTTCCCATATCCTATTCCTCTTTCGCAATTAAGCCGATTAATCTTCCATCCAATACGGTAAAGCCAGAGTATTATTCTGACAATTAACGCATTGCGGTCCTAAGAGCAGACCGTGTTCTTTGCAAATTTGCTGAGATTGATTATAGATATCGTAAAGCTCAAGCATGGACGGAGCGCACAGATGGCTGAGTTCGGTATCGGGCAAGGGTCTGAAAATCGAAAGAATAGGTTGTATACCGTTTGCCGTCAATTCCTCTATGCCTTTTTTCAATGAATCAGACGGCTCCAAACCAACAATCAGCATACTGCGCACAGCACCGCGGCGCCCCATCAAAGTTGTGGCAAATCTTAGCCGCTTAATATATTCGTCTTTTGTGATCTTACGCTTGCCTGGGCAATAACGCTTTGCAATGTCATCATCGTAAACTTCCAAATTGCAGGAAATCTGATTCATTCCCGCATTGTACATTGCCATAATTGTTTTTTCAGGATAGGGCACAATCATTGCATATATGTCGGCATAAGCGGCGTATTTGCGTATTATTTTTACAACGCTAACTATCTTGTCGTGGTCCAATGCCGCTGCGGTTTGTCCGCCGATAAGAAAATGTTTTAAGCCCAATTCCTTCGCATGAGCGCAGTAGTTCTTTACAACTTCATCTATCACGCTCAACGGCAAATCGTCTTTCTGCGCCTTGATATTACAGAACTTGCACTCCATGCTCTTATCTTTTTTATAGACACAGGAGTTTGTAATATGTACGCGCAGTCTATCGGTAGACAGGAAAGCTACCTGGTCATAGTCAATGCCGTCAACCTTGTTTGTGCTTAAAAAATCCTTATCGTATGTTTCGTCTATTTGCGTGAGTTTCTTTCCGTAATAGTAAATATAGTTTTTATCATCTTCTCTCGTAAGCGTGAACGGCGAAAACTCTCCGAACCTGATATCGACAGGCGTGTTGATAACAAGATACCTTTTTACGCTTTCTCCAGCGATACCATTCGGTAAATCAATTTTAATATCTATAGCGTTATTCGTTGCAGGGCGAACGCTTTTATTGTTCAGATCAAGATATTCGCAAAACTTTTCGTCTTTCACAACCCCTTGCGTAAGCAAAGCGATTTTAAGACGAATAAAATAATCTTTAATGAACGCTTTATCTTTTAAAGCCCCGTCGTAACCCGTTATAATCTTGTCATACCACAACGCTTTGTAAGGTTCGCCTACATTCTCGTTAATGCGAATACGGTTTTCAGCATTGAGTGCGGCTATATTCGTAGAAAAAATCACTCGGTATAAATATGCGAGCGAATCGGTAAGTAAAGTCTCGTCATAACCGTCATCTTCTATGTCGAATACGTTTATGTCCGCCAACGCGTTGTTCTTTGCGAATTTTCTACAAATTTCGCGAATATGCACGCTGTGGAATTTTGTGCCGTTGTCAATGTAAAAATAACTGCTATAGTTGACTTCTAATTTGCTTATAGCCAAAAAGCTTTCGTCCCATTTTCCGTTAAAAGCGGCAAGATTGATTTTCTGTAATGACGGCAACCCCGCTTGGTTTGCCGCAATATCAAATAGTCCTGTAGATGCCTGAAAGCGGTTGTTTATTTCCAATAAAACAACTTCCTCTTCGCCATTTTCAGTATTATAAACCATTCCGTCTATACCGCATACACCGCGATAACCCATCGACTGGAATACCGTACATGCGTCGATTACATATCTTTCAAACTTCTCGCGGGTTTCTTGTTTGATCTGGCGGTAAGTGATGAAATCCGCACCGCGATACAACAGTCTATTATCGTCCTCTTTCATAAGCTGAACAGACCCGGGACTTAACAACACCTTGTCGTCGAAAATAACCGCGTGAATGTTTATGGGAATATTTTTTTCCTTATAAATTGAGATTATATAGTTATTGGGTTCTAAATGAGATACGGCGTCACGCACGTTGTCGCTGTCGATGAGATATGTACCGTTACCCCCGCTGGATACTGGCGCCTGGAAAATGAACCTGCACTTTTCGTCTATCTTGCGGTCAAAGCTCGCAACAAGATTGAGATAATCGCTGTTGTTTCGATGAAATTCGCCAAACCTCCTTTCTAAAAGCGGAACTACTCCGTCAAGCACCTCTTGGAAAAACTTCTTATTGTTTGCTTGCGACATAAGCTTTTTGTCGTTTATACAAAGAAAATAATCCTTATATTCTTCCAACCCGTCAACATAATAAATCATATTTGGATTGTAAAAGTAAAAGCGCGCAGTATTATCCTTCGCGATTATCTCTTTTATGGTATTTAAGAAAAAGAGATCCTCATCAGCATCCGAAACATTGTGGTTTACGCGATTTTTGCCTGCGTTGCAATAAGTTATGTTATTATTTTTACCATCTCCAAAAATAGTAACAGAACCGTAAAAATCAACATCTTTTACGAAGTTTATATCTGACTTTCTAGGACCTACCCAATAAATTTTTTGTTGCATTTAATTACGCCTTTAAATAGTATACTTTATTATTTTATCAGCTGGCGCCTCAAAAGTCAACCTTAAACCGCCTATTTGATCTCAAAAACAAACAACGCGATAGGCTTTTATTGTCGTTCAGTTTTGTATGACAATGAGTGCTACCGGAGTTATCCGAGATTCCTATGAGAGAGATAATATTCCGCCCGTAGAAAAGGAAAACGAGCGCGACGAAACCTATCAAGAGTAAAGGCGTGGCTTCACGCCACGCCTAATTCTCTTTCGCCTGCGGCTTACCTAATATTCCCTATGGGAATTACCGTAATGCCCCGCGCTTTATATTTTATTTAAACGTTCAGTTTTACTTTAAATTCCGAGCCTTCGCCAAGTTTGCTTGTGCAGGTGATTTCGCCGTTTAAAAGCACGCAAATGCGTTTACACACCGCAAGCCCCAACCCGCTTCCGCGAGTTTTTGCCGCGTTGCCCGCGCGGTAGTACTTTTCGAAAATCTTATCCGTTTCGCCCTCGGGCACGCCTGCGCCGCTGTCGCGCACGGTTACTTCGGCAAACCCGTTAGCACGCTTTAAGCCTACGGCGATTTTGCCATTTTCAGGCGTGAATTTGATTGCGTTTTCAAGTAAGTTCGTCCACACGTGCCGCAGCATTTCCCCGTCCGTTTTGGCCGTCACGGGTTCGAGGTCGAGCGCGACTTCTATGCCCTTGCCCTCCCAACTGCGTTGCATCGTAACCACGCATTCGCGCAGTTGCATATCCAGCCGCACGTCCTTGCTTTCGCCCGCGACTTCCTGATGCTCGAGCTTTGACAGCGCGAGCACGCCCTCCGCATAGTTTCTCAGCCTTTCGGCCTCATTGGCTATTATGGTCAGATATCTGCGGCTCTCTTCCTCGGTCGCGCCGCCCTCGAGAAGCAGACTCGCAAAGCCCTGTATCGAGCAAAGCGGCGTTTTTATCTCGTGCGATAAATCGTGAATAAACCCTTCCCTCAACGTCTTGACCGAGGTCAGTTCGCGCGTCATTTTATTGAAATTTTCGTAAACGTTGGCGAAAGAGTCGCCCTTTTTTATCTCTATGCGCGTGGTATAGTCGCCGTGCGCAACCCTTTCAAGGCTTTCAACGAGCGTGCGAGATTTAACGTTGACGAGATAATACAGATACACCACGAAGCCCGTCACCGCAAGCGAAAATACGGGCAGAATTACGAGCGTAGTCGAATACGCGCCGAGGTCGGAGTCCGCAAGCACGCTGTTTATGACTGCGACCGCGATTTCGGATACAAGCAGAAGCAAAGTGAACACGACGAGCGCGAACCCGAAAAGCGCGGCGCTCGACTTTTTTTTGTTTTTCATTTTTTTATTACCGCCTTATAACCCATTCCGCGCACGGTGACTATTTCGAACTCGCCGCAGTCCTCGAACCTGTTTCTCAGTCTGTTGATATGCGTGCGCACCGTCGTTTCCTCGCTCTCCGAGGAATAGCCCCAAACTTTGTCGAGCAGTTGTTCTTTAGTGAAGATTTTTTCGGGGTACGACAAAAGCAGATACAACAGTTTGAATTCTTTTGTGGTAAGTTCTTCCGAACGCCCGCCGCGGTTAACGGTGAACGAGTCGCTGTCGATAACGACGTCGCCGATTACAATTTTGCCTTCGTTGGCGATTTTACTGCGCCGCAAAAGCGCGTCTATGCGCCAGCCCAGCTCCTCGAAATTGACGGGCTTGGTCATATAGTCGTCGCAGCCGACGGCAAAGCCCCTGCCCTTGTCCGAAATAGCGTCTTTCGCCGTCAGCATTATCACGGGCACGGTTATTCCGCGCGCGCGGAGTTTCTGAACGAGTTCGTAGCCGTCCATCTCGGGCATCATTATATCGGTGATAAGCAGGTCCACGTCGATCTTTTCAAACAAATCCAGCGCCTGCTCCCCGCCGCAAGCCGCCGTTACCGAATGCCGCGATTTAAGGCGGGCTTCGAGCAACAGACGAATGTTGGCGTCGTCCTCAACTATCATAATATTTGCCATAATTCGCACCTTTAAGACGCCCGTAAGGGCTTTATGGATAAATTATAGCCTAAATCGCCGAAAAAATCAATATAGTTTATATTCAATTTACATTAGCTTGTTAAAATGATAAAAAATTACCAATTTAAATATTATTATATTATGAAAATAGTTATAGTTATCGATTTGATAGATTTAAAAACGAACGGGTCGGTGATGACGGCGATAAGATTTGCCGACGGACTCAAAGTGCGCGGACACGAAGTGCGCATAGTCGCAATAGGGGCGGACGGCGAAAACGACTGTTGCGTAAACGAGAGATACGTTCCCGTTTTAAGCGAAGTTTCGGCGAAGAACCAGATTAAATTCGCCAAATTCGACAGGAAAAAGATTGCAAAGGCTTACGAAGGCGCGGATATAGTGCATTTCATTTTCCCGTTCAAGTTCGAGATCAAGTGCAAAAAGCTCGCCGACGAAATGGGCATTCCCACCACCGCCGCGTTCCACGTCCAGCCCGAAAACTTTTCGTACAATATGCACCTGGGCAGCAGCAGATTCATTTCGAATATCATTTACACCAAGTTCAGAAACGAGTTTTACAAGAGATTCAACCGCATTCACTGCCCCTCGAAATGCATTGCGAACCAGCTCAAACGCCATGGATACAAGGCGGAAATTTACGTAATTTCAAACGGTTACGACAAGGCGTTCGTGCCGCCCGTAACGCGCGTAAAGAACGATAAATTCAACGTAGTTATGGTAGGAAGGCTCGCGCCCGAAAAGAACCAGAAAGTGCTTATCAAAGCCGTAGCGATGAGCCGACACAAAGACGATATCCGCCTTACACTGCTGGGCAACGGCCCCGAAAAGAAAAACCTTGAAAAAAGCGCGAAAAAACTCGGCGTTGCCGTCGAGTTTGCGTTCCTGCCTAAGGATAAACTTATAGAGAGATTACAGCACAGCGACCTCTACGTACACGCCGCGAAATGCGAAACCGAGGCGATTGCCTGCCTTGAAGCCGTTGCTTGCGGGCTTGTACCCGTAATAGCCGACAGCCGCCTGTCGGCAACGCCGCAGTTCGCTTTGGACGAACGCTCGCTTTTCGAGAACGACAACGCGCAGTCGCTCGCCGAAAAAATCGATTATTGGTACGAAAACGACGAAGAACGTCTGAAAATGGGCGCGATTTACGCAGAATCGGCAAAACAGTACAGCCTTGAGAACTCCATTTTGAGCGCGGAGAGAATGTTCAAAGACGAAATAAACGACTTCGGGTCCGCGACCCGCACCGCATCAGTCCTTGTCGGGACAACTTCTCCACAAAAAAAAGCCGAGTAAAAATCTCAACGATTTGCCGCGCAAATATCATACCCCCTTGCCTTCACCCTTGGGGACGAGCTTTGATTTCTTTGCGACAGCACAGTGCGCTGTCGCATCAAAGCGAGATGAGTGAGCGCATTATTCGCGCGAACGGTGACCGAGGCAACGGCGTTCCTCACCGTTGCCGAGACAGGCGGACGCGCAAGCGGACGAATGAGAGTAACGATTGTTGCCGCGCAAACCGAGCGCAACCGCGCAGACCGCGACCGCGAGCGAAAGCGCCGCGCCGAAAACGAGCGCGTGCATTTGCGGGTAGGTCGGCGGAGAAGCGACGAGCGTCACCGCCTGAGCCGCGCAGAACGCAACGAGAGTTGACGGCGCGAGGAATTTTACCGAGAAAACGAAAGGTTTTAAAGAAACCGCCACGCGTTTGCCCCGCAACAGCGGGGCAAACTTATTTACTTCGTCGCAAATATCTGCGGTTTTGCCCGACCGCGCTATGAGCAGACTTTCGATAAGGCACAGCGCGAGCACGTTGTAGAAATTGACGAATTTATCGGAAATTTCCACGGCGAGCGGCGCGGCGGTAGTTGCGAAAATTACCGAGCATACGCCGCCTATAACGCACGCTTTCAAAGCGAGCGTTTTTTTGTTTTTGCCCGTTTCTTCGGCATAAGGGGACAAAAACGCTTCGAGCATAGACACCGCGGACTGCACGGACATCATCGCCAACGACGAATAGAAGAGCGCGCCCGCGACGGCGTTAAGCGCGGCGTTGTCGCCGAAAAGTCGGGTTATCGCCACGGGATATACGGCAAACGCCGTTATAATGCCCGATTCGCCTATTTTATCCTCTATTCCGCAGCCGTAGAGCGTTGTAAACAGCGCCGCCGAAGCGAGCACGGACACGAGAAAATCCGCCGCGACGATTACCAGCGAGCAGGTAAAAATATTCGTCCGCGCGGGCAGATACGAGCCGTATACGGGCATTACGCCCACCGCCACCGACAGCGAAAAGAACACCTGACCGAGCGCGGTTATCCACAAATCGGGGGCTTTGAGCGCGGACAAATCGGGTATAAACAGCGCGGAAAGCGCCTGCCCCGAGTTTTCGTAAATAAGCCCGCGACCCGCCATAAGCGCGAGCAAAACGACGGGGATTATAACCGTGAACCTTGCGGCTTTGGCGAGCGTTCCCGCCCCGCCGCGCAGACAGAAAAACATCGCCGCCCACGCCGCCGCAATACAGCCGAGCACGGGCAGGGACAGCCCGTCTATTACCCCGTCGGGGCGGGCGGAAAGTACGCCGTCGAAAAAGTAGTCGGAAATTTCGTTGCGGGAAAGCTCGGGCGCGCGCTCGCAAAGGGGCACGACCGTGACGGCGGTACAGATTATCCAGCCCGCAAGCCCCGCGTAGATTACGGCGGTGAGCACGGAATTTACCGCCGAAGCCCAGCCCGCGCACGCACCCGCGCGTTTGCGCCGCGAAAGCCCCGCAAGGCAGACGGGTGCGCCGCCTTTGAAAGCTCTGCCGAGGGCGATTTCGGCGTTCAAAAGGGGCAGACCGAGCACGACGAGCGCGACGAAATACACCAAAAGAAAACTGCCGCCGCCGTACTTTGCGCACAGCCCGGGAAACCTTAACGCGTTGCCAAGCCCGACCGCCGCGCCTATAGATGCGAAAATGAAACCGCTTTTGCTTTTAAAACGCTCCGACATATTCATTATATATTCGCACCAACGCAAAGTTATGTTAATAACCGCCCCGCCGCCGCGGCATTAAAAAAACGGCGGACCGCAAAGGTCCGCCGTTTAGCTTGAATAAATTACATACTCATCAGAATTGCAAGGTTGGCCGCAACGTCTATGTTCCTTATAGTCACGCCGTCGGGCGCGCGCAACAACACGGGAGCGAAATTGAGAATTTTTTTCACGCCGCAATTTATAAGCCCGTCGGCGACCGCCTGCGCCACGTCCGAAGGCACGCAGAGCACGGCGAGCTTTGCGTCAAGCTCTTCAACGCCTTTGCGCAGTTCGCGTATATCGTAAACGGGTTTGCCGCAAATTTCCGAGCCGATTTTTTCGGGCGAAATATCGAACGCCGCCGCGATTTCTATACCGTAGTTAGAGAACCCGCCGTACGCTAAAAGCGCGTTGCCGAGTTCGCCCGCGCCGATAATCACCGCGTTTTTCCTGTCGTTGCAACCGAGGTACTCTTCCAGCGCGGCGATAAGCTCCGCACGCTGATAGCCCACGCGGGTTTTACCCTGCGCGGAGGTATACGCAAGGTCCTTTCTTACCAGCACTTCGCCCATACCGAGGGCGCGCGCGATCGCGCCCGAAGATATAGCGCCGTCGCCGCCCGAAGATTTAAGGTAATTGAGATACACGGGCAACCGTTGTAAACTCATTACGGGAATGTCGCTTTTCATATTTTCACCTCTTATTCCATTAAAAGCGCCGCCCCGCCGTACGCGCCCGCGCGGTTGCCGAGCGTAGCGCATTCGATTTTAACGGGCGCGTAACCGCTGCCGCCGAACAGCTCTTTGTCGAAAAGTTTCTGCAAAGGCGCGGTAAGCCGCGTGCCCTGCGCCGCAACTCCGCCGCCGATCATTATAATTTCGGGACGGAATATATTCGCAAGATTAGTCAGCCCGCACGCAAGATACTTCAAATACCAATCCACGACCTGCCGCGCGGTGCGGTCGCTGTCCATATATTCGAACGGCGTGCGCCCGTCGGCGGTATCGTTCGTGTACGTTTTCCACATATCCGAACCCGTGTCCTCTTCCATCGCCCACTTCGTGCGGTTGGTAAGCGCGCGCGCCGAACAATACGCCTCGAAACAGCCGCGCCTGCCGCAACTGCATTTTGCGCCGCCCTGCTCGATTACCATATGCCCGACTTCCGCGCCCGCGCCCTTATTGCCCTCGAAAATCTTTCCGCCGAGGATAATACCGCCGCCCACGCCCGTGCCGAGCGTGACGAGAACGCTGTCGTTATAGCCCTTGCCCGCACCGAACTTGGCTTCGCCGAGCGCCGCGCCGTTGGCGTCGTTGCAGACCTTTACGGGAATTTTAAGTTTTTTTACGAGAATATCTCTTAGCGGATAATCGCGCAGTTCGAGATTGCCCGCAAACACCACCGAGCCGTCGTCGGGGTTGATAACGCCGGGACAGCAAACGCCCGCGCCCGCTATCTGCGAATAAACTTTTCCGCTCGCCCTGACGAGGGTGTCCGCAAGCGATATAATGCAGTCGGCAAGCTCTTCGCCGATAAGCGTAGGCGTGGAATCCTCGCAAATGATTTTGCCCGTTTCGTCGATTATCAGTCCCTTTACCGACGTGCCGCCCACGTCAAGCCCCATAAAATACGCCATTATACGCTCCTTATTATTATATAATTAACATTATACACCCCCGAGGACGAACCGTCAAGGGTAAATTGTTAAAATAGTATCAAATTTTAGCTTTGCGCGCGAGACACGGCGGCGTGCCAGCCGTCCAAAAGCCGCAGACGTTCGGCTTCCGACATTTTCGGCTTGAAAACCCTGTCGGGCGCGGAATTTTTCAGCTCGGCGGCGCTCCAATAGCCCGCGCAAAGCCCCGCGAGATACGCCGCGCCGAGCGCCGTGGTTTCAAACACCTTGGGGCGGCAAGACGTACAGCCGAGCACGTCCGACTGAAACTGCATTAAAAAGTCGTTTTTGCTCGCCCCGCCGTCGACGGCAAGGCGGGTAATTTTAATCCCCGAATCCTTTTCCATCGCGCTTACGAGGTCGCACACCTCGTAAGCAACGCCTTCGAGAGCCGCGCGTACAATATGCTCGCGCGATGTCCCCCGCGTAATACCCGTAATAAGCCCGCGCGCTTCGGCGTTCCAATAGGGCGCGCCAAGCCCCGTGAACGCGGGCACTACGTACACGCCGCCGCTGTCGGGCACGCGCTTTGCAAGCGTTTCGCTTTCGTCTGCGGAGGAGATTATGCGCATTTCGTCGCGCAACCACTGCACTACCGCGCCGCCGACGAAAACCGAGCCTTCAAGCACGTAACAGGGCTTTTTGCCCGCCGTCGCGCCGAGCGTTGTAACCAGCCCGTTGCCGCTTTTAACCGCCTTATCGCCCGTGTTCATCAAAAGGAAACAGCCCGTGCCGTAAGTATTTTTAACGTCGCCCGAGCGCACGCATTGCTGACCGAAGAGCGCCGCCTGCTGGTCGCCGACCACGCCGCAGACGGGCACGGGCGATCCGAAGAGCCGCGAATCGGTAGTCCCGTAATAATGCGACGACGGATATACCGCGGGCAGCATTGCCGAGGGAATATCGAAGAGTCGCAGCAGCTCGTTATCCCATTTAAGGGTGTGGATATTGAACAGCATCGTGCGGCTTGCGTTGGTGTAGTCGGTGGCGAAAATTTTGCCCTTGGAAAGGTGCCACAAAAGAAAGGTATCCACCGTGCCGAAAGCAAGTTCGCCGCGCTCCGCGCGTGCGCGCGCGCCGTCCACGTTGTCGAGTATCCATTTTATTTTGGTAGCCGAGAAATACGCGTCCGGCACCAAACCCGTTTTGTTGTAGATTTTTTCCGCAAACCCGTCGCGGCGGAGTTTGTTGCAAAAATCGGCGGTTCGGCGGCATTGCCATACGATAGCGTTATAGACGGGCGCCCCCGTTTTCTTGTCCCAGACCACCGTAGTTTCGCGCTGATTGGTAACGCCTATCGCGGCGATTTCCTGCGCGGAAACGCCCGCGCGTACGAGCGCTTCGGAGATAACTCCCACCGCAGACCCCAATATATCCTGCGGCGAATGCTCTACCCTGCCCGCCTTAGGATAGATTTGCTTAAATTCCTGCTGAGCCGAAGCGACGGTATTTCCCGCCTTGTCAAACACCATTGCGCGGGTACTCGTCGTGCCCTGATCAAGAGCCAAAACGTATTTCATAAAAATATTATAACACGGCGGAAAAGGAATTTCAAGGGCAACGGAATAAAAAAGGGCGCGTGCGGGAATACTAAGCGTATGAGTAACAGAAAAGATTTGAAACTTTTAAGCGAAGTCTTTGACGAATGCGCGAGCGCGAACGAATGCACGGGAATTTTCCAGCGCATTATACTCGACCCCGCGGAAGTAAGAAAATTCCACGAAGAATACAACGATATTAAACCCGAAGAATAACACCTCACGCGTCCACCCTCCCCTCAGAGGAGAGGGCAAGTTGGTATTGCAATGTCCCCTTGGCTTTCCCTTTTAGGTAGAGCGTTGACTCGGTCAACCGCTTTTCCTTTACGGCGCCCTTTATCGCTTCAAGTTGTTCTTTCGTCAGTTTTTTCTTTTGTTTTTCCATAGTAAGCTCCTTGCTGAATTTTATTGTACTTCTATTATATGCTCTTTCGGCTTGACAGTCAAACAAAATGTAAACCGTAGAGAGCATAATATTTATAGAAAAAGGAGTTTCTTGTGGATATTTTGTCGGTTTTTGTCGAAAGACTGAAAGAGTATATCGACGAACGCGGATTAAGCGTTTCTTCGCTTGCCAAAAAGATTAACACCAGCCGCGCGACCGTTTCCGCGTTGACGAACGGCGCGCATTTGCCTTCGACGGAAGTTTTGCTTTCGCTCGTAAAACTTTTCGAGTGTTCCGCAGATTATCTTTTAGGGTTTACCGATAATCCGAACGCCGTTGATTTCAGTAAAACGGACTCGTTTGCGGAACGCTTAAAAAAGTGTATGACCGAAAACGGGATTTCGGAATACCGTTTAAGAATAGACCAGAATTTATCGGGTTCGGTAACTTACCGTTGGTTGGCGGGAAAAGCTGAACCCACCGTAGAAAGTCTGATCAAGCTGAAAAGTTATTTCGGCTGTTCGTTTGATTATTTGTTGGGAATAGGCAATTAAAACGCGAAAGGGCGGCATATATGCCGCCCTTTCGCGTTTATCCGTATATCTTTCCGCACGCATACCGCGCGTATTCACGCGCCACGTTTACGCCCGTAACCTTCTCTATCCCGCCGAAAAACGCGTTGGAGTTGACCTCGCACACGAGATAACCGTCTTTACCCTCCAAAAGGTCTACCCCGCAGTAGTCGAGATTGAGTTTTTCCGAAATTGCCCCGCATATATGCCGCATTTCCGCGTCTGCGGTATGGGGCGAGCCTTTGCCGCCCAGCTCGATATTAGAGCGGAAGTCGCATTCGGAACGCCGCTCCATAGCCGCCACGCATTCGCCGCCGATAACTATTACGCGCACGTCGCGCCCCGCGCTTTCCGAAATAAATTTCTGATACAAATGGGGCGTTCCGATAAGCCGCCCCGCGAGCGCGTCTAGCGAAGCTCTGTCATCCGCCCTGTATACCCCGCGCCCCAGCGAACCGTAACTCTCTTTGACGACGAGCGGGTAACCGAGTCGCTTTTCAACGCCGTCAAGATAAGCCGCGTCGGGCACAGAGTCGGGCGTGTAACACAGCGTGGAAGGCAGAGTTTCGGGCATTGCCACCGCGCCCGCAAGCGCAATATGCGTGAGCATTTTATCGTCGCAGACCTCTATCGCCGCCGCGCGGTTGAAAAGCCGCATACCCGAGCTTTCGAGCATTCTTGCGGCGTACTTATCCTTGTCGAGATAAACGCAAAAGTCGTAGCCGCCGTAACCGCATTCCACACCGCCGTTTACCGCAAGCGGGCGACCGCCGTTTTTGAGAACGTCGGTTTGAACGCCGAGTTTTGAAAACTCTTCTTTCAGCCGCGCAGACTGATAAACCGCCGAAGCAAGCGACGAATAGGCGTTTGTAATTACGAGCGCGCGTTTCATTTGGTTTTGAGATATTCCCTGTAAATTTTTTTGTCGGGCGCGCCGTTCTCAATAATTTTAACGGGCTTTTTGCCGCCAGCAATACATTCGACCGACTTGTAAACCGCGCCCCTTTCGGCAAGACGGCAGAACGCCACGCTAAGCTGCGAGGTTATGACCGAAGTAAGCGACGCGCGGCGCAACGCGCTCAATCCGCCCAGAGCGGAAAAGTCGAAAACTATTTTTTCCTTATAGCCGTTGACTTTGATAAGCGCGGAGCTATCCTCTGTCGTAACCGTAAAGGTAAGGCTGTCGCGCTCGGGGTGCAACAGCGCGGCGTTTTCGACGAGCACGCCGCGCGCGTAAGACGAAATTTCTTTTTCGAGCGCGCCGCCGTATCTGAGGTTGCAGTACGCCGAAGCCGCCGCCGAAATTGCGGTAACGACGGGCGCGGATATAAGAACGGCGAGTTTGAACGCGGCAAGACCGAGAACGTTAGCAGCAATAAGCCCCGCTATTAAAAACGCAAGCGAAACCGCGCACACGCCCGCGAACGCGTAACCCGCGAGTTCGCCCCTCTTCAATTTTCTGATTTTTTGGTTATCAAGCATTTTCAATTAATCCCCGTCGTTTTCATCGGCGCGCTTTTTCCTGCGTTTTTTGGAAGTAAGCACGGTCACCGCCACGGCAAGCGCGATATGTACGGCGACGAGCACGCCGCCTACGGCTATCATTATCACGCCCGTGTTAAAACCGTAACCGTCGGTGATAAAAATTACTCCCGCCCAGATCAACACTACGGAACCGAGCATTACAATCGTACATATAATATGCAACGCGTTGCGCCACTTTTTGGACATAGTTTTATCGGGAACGATTAATTCCGCAAGCCCGAAATAGACCCCGCCGACAAGTTCGCCAAGCAGTTCGAATATTAAATCCATATTAAACAGTATACCGCGCGGGCGGAAGTTTGTCAAGAAGTTGAATTTTTCGCAAAAAAGGCGTATAATGCGTTTATGAAGCTAAATTTCGAACTCGTGCCGGACAGTTGCTGGTATTCAAACCTGAGAAGTATTCTTTCTCCCGCGCAGTGGGACGCCGTACGCAAAGACGCTTACGCCCGCGCAAACGGTAAATGCGAAATTTGCGGCGCGGAAACCGAAAGACTCGAAGCGCACGAACGCTGGGCTTACGACGAAGAAAACGCCGTGCAAAAGCTCGAAACCGTGACGGCAATTTGCAAAAACTGCCACGAAGCCATACATATAGGCAGAACGGAACTTATGGGGCGGGGCAGACAAGCCGAAGAGCATTATATGAAGGTGAACGGCTGTTCTTACGCGGAAATGCGCAAGGCTCTGGGCGAAGCGAACGCCGACCACCGCCGCCGAAACCGCGTGCCCGAATGGAAGCTGGATTTGTCGTATCTCAAAAAATTTATATAAAACCGTCGCACTCGCGCTATCGAAAGACCCCGCCCGCGCCTTATAAAGCGCGGGCGGGGTAATTTTTATTTTTTATCTTTTTCTGTATTTTCGGGCTTTTCTTGGTTTTCTTCGTCGCCGTTAAGCTCGGCGAGCATTTTCAAAAGCTCGTCCTCGGTCATTTCCTCGCTCGTTTTGGCGAGCTTGCCGTACGCGAGTTTGTCATGGTGGATGGTCACGCCCCCCTCCTTTTGCCCGCGGCAAGGGTTACGCCGAACACTTTTGCGACCTTTTCGTCGGCGGGAATTTCGCCCTCTATCTTGGAAATTAT
The DNA here is from genome assembly GCA_949878495.1 of uncultured Christensenella sp. Taxonomy (GTDB): domain Bacteria; phylum Bacillota; class Clostridia; order Christensenellales; family Borkfalkiaceae; genus Coproplasma. The sequence goes on along the minus strand of CATLAR010000005.1, from coordinate 23,731 downwards.
CAGTCCGCACGAATACTCGATAATACAGTCGAGATTGGAGTCCACACTGTTGACTTCGCGTATAATCGGGTAATATTTATGTAAGTTGTCGTAGCCGAACACCGTCACGCCGTCCGCCGCGCCCCGTCCTTCGAGTTCCAGAAGCAAAGTTATGGCGAAAGAGTCCGAAAAGCAGAACACGAAATCGAACTTGTCGGCGATTATTTTATCGCACGCGAGCCGCGCCATTTCGTCGGGTCTGCCGCAATGCAGAGCCGCGCTTTCGCGCCCCGCCCTTTTAACGGCGTCGATAAACCCGCCCGCGCGGCGGTCGCTCGTTTCCGAAAGACTGTCCGAAGCGTAAAGGGCTTTTTTGAAGCCGTTTTCAAGGAAATACTCGCCTACCAGCCCGCCGCCGAGATAGTCGTCGGTGTAAACGCAGTCAATGCCTTTCGCCTTGGTGTGAATGCCGACGAGCACGAAGGGAATGCCCATTTTTCTGAAAAACGCCGCCGCCGATTCGGTAGGCTCCACGAACGAAACCACGCCGCAGTACTTGTTTATCATAAGCTCTTTAACGTCGTCGACATCCAGCACGTTTTTGGAACAGAAAAACAACTGACTGAGGTATTCGGTTTTGCGCACCGCGTCGAAAATTTTATAGCAGGCAATCGAGAAATAGGGGTTGTGGAAGCTGTTGAAAACGACGACTATCATATTCGTCTTTTTCCGCTTTAAATTGGCGGCGAGATTGTTGGGGATATAACCCAGCTCGTCCGCCTTTTCCCGCACGCTTTTTTTCGTTTCCTCGGAAATGTCGGGACTGTCCCTCAGCGCCTTGGAAACAGCCATTTTCGTTATTCCCAGAGCGTCGGCAATGTCCTGATAGGTTACGTATTTTGCTCCGCTTTTACTTGCCATCATAGTTTTACCTTATCGCTTTTGTATAATTTTACCATAAAATACGGCGATTATCAACTATAAATGCGAATTTTACGGTTTTTGACAGGCTAACTTAATTCGTAAGGCACAAGCTGCATACGCTCCGAACCCGCGGGGGCGTTGGGCGCGTGATAGACCAGATAACTTTTGTCGTCCTTGCGGAAAACCATTCCGTGCCCGCCGTCGTTGAAATTCAACGGCGCCGGCTCGTGCTCCCACGGACCGAAAAGCGACTTGCTTCTGCATACGCCCATAGCGTAGCCGTTTTCCGAAAAACTCGACCAGATCATATTGTATTTTCCGTTTTCCTTGACGATAAACGGTCCGTCGGTGACGTAGTTGTTCGCGCCGAGAGGGCGCGTCCACTTGACAGAGCTTGCAGAAAAAAGTTTTACGGGCTCCGCCGCCGCGCGTTTAAGGTCGGGCGAAAGCTGCATTACGTAAATTTCGCCGTCTACGATTTCCAGCCATTCGCGGCAGAAAATCATATACGGAACGCCGTCCTCAACCACAAGCGTGCCGTCGAGGCATTCCCAACCTTCGGGAGTGACGGGGTATTCGGTAAGAGGAGTGAACGTACCGTCGGGCGTGTCGCAGACGAAAATCTGCGTGCCGCGGGCGCGGTCGTCGCTTTTGAGCGTACCGAAAAGGTAGTACTTGCCGTTATAGGCGTGCATTTCGGGCGCCCAGAACTCCTTTGTAGCCCAGAAATTTTTATCGGGCTTAAAGAGTATTGCGGGCTGCCCGAAAGCCTTTAAGTCTTTGCTTTTATGACAGACGAAAGCGGGCGCGCCGTCCACCTCCCGCGAGGAATATAAATAGTAGTATCCGTTTTCATAGTAAACGAAGGGGTCCCTTACGTTTAAATCTTCAAGTAAAATCATTGCAGTCTCTCTTATATCAGAAGTCAACGCATTCTTTAAGCATTTTCGTGTAAACTTCATAGCCCTTTTTCGAGGGGTGAATGTTGTCGGCGCTGACGTAAACGTCGGGGTCGGCGTTGTAAATCGCGGGCGTGTCGAGGTAGTGAAAAGTAGCGTGTTCTTTCGTAAACTCGTTTTTAATCTTTTCCGTAACCGCCGAACTGTACGCGTTTTTGCCGCCCTGATCGCCGTTTCTGTCCTCGATGCCGAAGTAGTAAACGGGCGTTTCGGGGTATTCGTTGATAATAGTTTCAAGGAACTCCGTAATCCGCGCGTAGTATTGGTCTACGGTGAGGGTTACGGCGTTGTCGTTTATGTCGTTCGTGCCGATATGAATGACGATATTTTTAGGTGCCCACGCCTTTATAAGCCTGTCGCGCGCGTCGTACCAATGCGAAGTCTGCGAGCCGGAAATGCCTACGCTGACGCAGTTGAGATCTTCGAAATCGGTATAAAAACTCGTCCAGCAGTTCTTTTCGTCGAAAAAGGAATCGCCGACGAACAACGTGGGATTTTTGACGTTGGAAAATTTAATCGTTTTTTCCTGTTCGCGGGTGAGAACGTCGGTGTTGTACCGGTACTCCTGCGAGTCCCTGATAGTTACTGTAAACGACACTTCCTGACCGCCGAGCGTCTGCGCGTAAACCTGCGTCGTCCCCACTTTAAGACCGCGGACGTAGCCGTCCGTTATAGTGCAAACGCCGTCGTCCACTATATCGTAGTATAAATCGAGCCCGTCTACGGGTTTGCCGTCCATTTTGGTTACGATTTTTACTGCGTTGTAGCCGTAATACTGATACACGTTGCCTATGGTCAATTTGCCTTCTTCGATTATCACGCCGCCGCCTCCGTTGTTGTCGTTATTGCCGTCGGAATTGCCGCCGCCTTCCGTATTGTCGCCGCCGCCCGTGCAGCCCGCCATAGTAGCGAGACACAGCGCCGCGCACGCCGCGAGTTGGAATACCGTTTGTCGGGATCGAGCCCTTTAAGCTTTATAAAGCGGTAACGGTTGTTTTCCTTCAACACGTTGGCAAACAGCACCAACGCCTTGCTTTTGTCCTTCGATACGCTCATCATCGAGGTATAGTTGCCCTCGAACGGGGACGCAAGCCTGTACAAATCGCCGTTTTGTATTACTTCGCAGTGGTATTTTTTATAAATTTCGTTTACTTCCCGCACCTCTTCCCGCTCGCTTTCGGAAAGCAGACAGGGGTTCATCTCGATTCCGTACGTACCGAAAAGGGCTATCCGTCCTTTGGCGGTATACGAAGTTATGGGGTTTTTTGAAATATGCGAGCCCATAACCGAAAGCGGGTACGCGTACGAAGTGCCGTACTGTATAAAAAGCCTCTGCACGGGGTCGGTTTCGTCGCTCGTCCAGATTTGCGGGTTATAGTAGAGCATTCCGAGGTCGAACCTGCCCCCGCCCGAAGCGCACCCTTCGAAAAAGATTTCGGGGTACTTCTTTTGCAGTCTGTCCAGAAGCGAGTACGTGCCGAGAATAAGCCTGTGGCACACTTCGCCGTAGGGAGTGTCCGAGCCCGTTATTTCGCCTATATTCCTGTTGTGATCCCATTTTATGTAGTCGATTTCGTACTTGTCGAGAATGGCGGACATATCCTTGAAAAGCCTGTCTGCGACTTCCTTTCGGGACGTGTCCAGAACGAGCTGATGCCGCGAGAGCGTGCGCTCGTAACCGCCGTCGCCGAGCGCGTAATCGGGGTGCGTGCGGTACAAGTCGCTGTCCGGGTTAATCATTTCGGGCTCGAACCAGATACCGAACTTCATTCCCAGCGAATGACATTTGTCGATAACTTTTTTAAGGTCGATTTTGCCGTCCGCGACGAACCAATCGCCGAGCGACGAACAGTCCGTATCCCGTTTGCCGAACCAGCCGTCGTCGAGAACGAACAGCTCCGCGCCGATTTTTGCGGCGTTTTCGGCGTACGCCAATATCGATTGGGTGTCGAAATCGAGATAACAGCCCTCCCACGAGTTGAACAGCACGGGTCGCGCCGCCTTTGCTTTTTTATGGGTTATGAGATTATTTCTCACAAGATCGTGCATTGTCCGCGAAACGCCGCCCAGCCCGCGGTCGGAGTAGACGAGAACGCCTTCGGGCACTTCGAAAGTTTCGCCGCTTCCGAGCGCGAACGAGAAATCCTCGTCGCAAATGCCGAGAAGAACACGCGTTCTGCGCCACTTGTCTACGTTGGCGGCGAGCGTGAAATTGCCGCTGTACACGAAGGAAAACGCGTACGCTTCGCCCGTATCCTCGGTCGCGTGACGGTCGCAGAGCACGGCGAAGGGGTTTTTCTCGTGCGAGCTTCTGCCCATAGTCGATTCCACGGTGAACCTGCCGTTTGCAAGGGGTTTTCTTTCGGCGAAGCGTTCCAGACACCAATCGCCGTGAAAATGCATTAAGTCGAAGTCCGACCGAGGCAAATCCAAACCGAGCGAATACGCGCGTTTAACGCGAATTTCCGTCTTTCCGCAGTTGATTATCGAAGCGTTGCGGATAAGCGCGCCGAGGTCGCCGTACACCGTGTACGAGAGCAAAAGCCTTTCGTTGCCGTAAACGTCGTCTAGCGTGATTTCAAGCGTCTGCGCGTTGTCGCCGTGGGTGGACGGAAGGGCGCTTAACTTTGGCTTACCGTCGTAAATTCTGTGTTTTTTATAGACGAACGAAGTAGCCGTTACGCCGCCGCTTTTTTCTATTACAAACTGCGCGCCCGACTTATCCATAAGCCCGTGAGACGGAACTTCCGCCATAGAGCGGTCGTTATAGTAGTTATCTTCGTAAATTTTTTCCGCGCCGTCCGCGCTAAGATAGGTTTTAGACCAATCCCAACCGAGGTCGGCAGAGCTTAAATCGGTTTCGCCTATCGGCTTGCCGAAATACAAATGCTGCAAAACGCCCTTGGAATTGACGAAAAACACATATGAAAAACGGGCGTTTTCAATGCGGAAAAGCGCGTTTTCCGCGTTATAAGTAATTGCCATATAATAAACCGTAGTTTGCGTATACCGCCGCGCGCTTCCCGCGCGCGGCAGTACGCATTATGCTTAAAGATCGGTTATTCGGATATTGCTTATCGTTCCCGAAACGGTAGTGCCGTTGAAGGATATAAGCATATCGTTTGCGTAAACGTCGTAGTTCCAGACAGCCGCGTTCGCGTTGCCGTCGAGGGTAATTCTGTAGCCCACGCCGTTTACTCTTTCAACGGTCACGCGGTGGGTTCCGCCGTCCGCCATATCGATACCTTCGGGGATAGCTGAGGGCGCGCCGAGCGTCGCGTTGCCGATACCGCCGCCAAACTCCCAACCGCTGAATCCGAACTGCGTTTTGCCGATTAGGAAAGAACGCGCGGATTTGTAAGCAAGAGCGCCCGTGTCGCGCAAAGTCATACCGAGTAAGCCCTTGTCGCCCTCGCCGAAGCTGTCGATTTTAATATCGAATTCAACCTTGGTATCCTTGCCGCCCGCAAGCCTTAACGTGCTTACCGCACCGTAGTCCTTTGCAACGTGCGAGTTATTGTCGATACTGAAAAGAGCGTCGTTCTTAAACGCAATGCTTCCGTCGTCTTTTACTTCGACGTTGCCGTCGATAGCGACGAATTTATTGCTATCGAGCTTTTCGTCGATAACCGAGCTGTCGGTAGTCGCATACATTCCCGTTACCCTGCCTTGGGCTTCGAGCATTCTAATTACGGGCGAAGTATCCACGCCGACGAACGCGTCCGATTTGCCGTCAAGCCATACGAGCACGCCGTTCACGAAGTAATAATAGTCGCTGCCGTCCCTTAAAATACCGAGTTTAATCGCGGCGTTATCAACGCCCGCGGCAAGCCCTTTCCAATGATGAACCTGCGAACTGCCCGTAGGCTCATCCCAATTATCCTTGCCTTCCTTTATGATTATGGGTCTGTTGGCCTTATCCGTCTGCGCCGAAACGATAATACTTCTTACTCTGTCCGAGCCCGCCGCCTTACTTCCGAGACCTACGCCGGCCCAAACAAAACTTTTGGCATTGGTAATTTGCACGGTAGCTTCGGCATAATAGCGCTGACCCGAAACGTTCTTGAATACCGCTACGTAATCGACGCCGTCGGGATCTTCGCCCTTGGTTTCGAGTACGGGGGTATCGCTTGCAACACCCGTATAGTCCCACATATCCGCCTGATAAGCGTGATCGAGTATCAAATCTTTGACGGTGAGCGTTATCGTATCGGACAGCCCGCCGTTTTCGTCCCTGACGGTTATGGTTACCGAACCGAGAGAGTGCGCAGTGACGAGTCCCGTAGACGAAACGGTGGCGATATCGTCGTCCGAACTTTCAAACGCAACCGAATGCCCCGCGGGGTACGAGAACGCATAAGTTACCTGCAAATCGCCCGTGAGATAAATATCCGTCCGCTCGGTGGTAATTTCCAGCGAAAGCGGGTCTACGATATGGAAAGTCGCGCTTGCGGTTATATTCGCGTCGGTCTTGCTGGTGACGGTAATAACTACGTCGCCCGTAGCGATCGCGGTGATAAGACCCGTATCGGAAACGGCGGCTATTGCGGAATCGGAAGTAGTGAACGACACTTCGTGTCCCGCGTCGTAAGTGAACTTATATTTAAGCTGAGCCGTTGCGCCCGTTTCGATATACAGCATTTCGTTGGTGATTTTGAGTTTGAGCGCCGTGATAACGTCGAGTTCGAGGGTATCGAATATGTCGCCGTTTACTGCGTCGCGCACGGTTATTACGACTTTGCCGTCGGCTACGGGCGAGATTACACCGTTTTCGTCGACGGTGGCAACGCCCTCGTCAGAGCTTTCGAACACTACGGAATGAAACGTTTCTTTTGAGAACTCGTAGCGGAGCGTGATGGTTTCGTTAGGCCAAAGTTCCGTTTCTTCGTTTAGTATCGTCAGTATAGCGGGCTCTTCAACGGTGATTTTAACGGTTGCTTTGACGGTTATGCCGTCTACGGTAGCCGTTACTACGATAAGCGCGTCGCCGCTTGTAAGCGCGGTTACGAGTCCGCCTGCGGTAACGGTTGCGACTTGGGGATTAAGCGAAAGGTAAGTTACGTCCGAAGCGCTTGCCGTAAGCTGCAGCGTGTCTTTGACTTCGAGTTGCGTCCTTTCCGCGGTGACCGTGAGGGGCGCGGGCAGTTCGGACGCGGGAACGTCGGATTCGTACTTGAAGTTGGATACGTGCGCCGAAGCGTACTCGCCAGAAATCCAGAGTATATACGAGCCGATATAGTTGCTCTGACCGCCGCCGCCTTTCTTGCCCGTATCGAGAACGTATTCCTCGCCGTCGATAAACATACGGAAATAAGAAATCTGCGCTTCCGCGTCTACCGTGCGGGTAATTCTTACGTGGTGCTTAGCCGCCGAATCCGTAAGCACGGGCTGGCTGGTTTCGTACCAATTCGCAATAGGACTGCCGTCCGCGCTCTTGGGATACTCCCACTGGAAATACCTGCCGATTACCGCCGAGCCGTCGCTCTTGCTGTCAACACCGCTCGCAACGCCCACGCCGAGCGTTTCAACCGTGTCCGCGCTGTCGTAACGCGAGAGGTTGACGGAAAGCCCCTTGTATCTCTGTCCGCCACCTCCGAGCGCCATACTGTCCACGTCGAACTCGACGGAGAAACCGTTCATAAGCACGGCTTTATCGCCTATCGTGCGGACTTCGTTGTCCTTTGAGAAAGTCTGGGTTTTGAAAGTGAAGTCGGAGTCGTTCACGTAATCGACCTTGTCGGGGTTATTTGCATAGAACGATTTGCCCGCAGCGTTGGTTTCGGCTATTTTCGCGTCGATTTGCGCGCCGTCGGTTACGAGTTTGTAGTCCGTTGCCGTGACCGCCATATCTACGTTTACGACAAAGGGAATAGTCGCTTCGTTGTTGTATTTGGTGAAGTTGTCGAAGTAATAAAGTTCGTCGTTGAGATAGTAATAGTACTCGTTGCCGTCCCTCAGCATACCTATTTTAATTCCGTCTTCGGGGTTGAACGAATTGAGACCGCGCGCACCCCAGAGCTGCGAACGCGTGGTTATCGCGCCCCACGAGTTGGGGTTATCCCTGACTATAATTTTGTGGAAGTTGTTGCCCGTTTGTCCCGTATAATGCGGGGAGAACGTGAAGTATCTCGAGTCGTTGTCGGCAAGTCCCGCGCCGAGTCCGAAGCCCTGCCAATCCCAGCCGTTGGCGGTTTCCGCCCAGCCCGTGAAAGTGACTTCCGCATAGAACTTGGTGCCGCGGTAGTTTGCGAAATACGCGGTGTTTATTCTTTCTTTTACCATATTTTCGGTCTGAGCCACTATGCGCGGCTCGGTCGCGTCGTCCTGATAAGAGAAATCCCAGTTACTGCCCATCTGGGTGTTGAAAACGCCCTCTCTGACGACGAGCGTTACGCTGTCCTTTTTCGTATCGTCCGCCTTGGAAGTCGCCGTTACGGTAACGTCGCCTTTTTTCTTATAGCTGACGAGTCCGTCCGCGGAGACGGTTGCCACGCTTTCGTCGGAAGTCGTCCAATTAACCGCAAGGCTGGCGTTTTCGGGGGTTACGCCGACGGAAAGCTGCGTGGTTTCGCCCACCCAGCCCGTGTTGTCGGCGGGCGCGCCCTTGACCGTTACGCTGTCGGGAGCGACGGCGGGTTCTACCGTGACTTTGATGGTCGCCGTGCATTTGTCGTCTATATCGAGCGTGGCTTTTATGGTAGCTTCGCCCGCGGAAACGCCCGTAACCACGCCTTTTTCGGATACGGTGGCGATTTCGGGGTTAAGCGACGACCAGGTGACGTCTTTCCGGTTGGTGCCCGTGACCTGAGTGCGGAGAGTCAGCGTTTTATCCACCTGTATGGTGGTTGAGCCGATCGCCGTAATTTTCATCACGTACTGGCTTTGTTCGTTGTCCGTTCCTCCGCCGTTATTGTCGCCGTTGTTGCCGCTATCGTCCGTTTTGCACGCGGCCAGACCGCCTGCGGCGAACGCTACCGACGAAACTGTGAGCGCAAGCAGCCATGCTTTGAGTTTTTTCATACATTTCCTCCTGATATCAAGCCGAATTATTTTCGGTCAGATTTATTTTTTAAACGCGACGTTTTGTTCGCTTACCGCGTCGAACAGGTGTATTTTCGACGCGTCGATTCTGACTTTCAGAGTTTTATGCGCCTCGACGGGAGTCTGCGACTTGATAACCAGCCGCCCAGCTTCGCCGTTTGCATACGCTATAAACTCGGAGCCGAGTATTTCCACTATTTCCGTATTTACCGAGGCTACGTTTTCGCCGTCCGTTTGGGTTACGGTCAGGTTTTCGGGGCGCACGCCAACTTTCATAGGGTGCCTGCCCGTCAGCGCCGCCTGATACTGCTCTTCCATTTCTTTGAGCTGCGCGATATATCCCTCCGCACTTTCGGGTTCTTTCTTCTTCAAAAACCCGAATTTCTTCTTGAATTTGTCGATTATATTTTGTTTCTTGGGTTTTTCGGGCGCCGCGTTCTTTTTGTTAAGCTCGCTCTTATACGCGCCGAGTGGCAAAAGGTAGTTCCTCAAAGCCGCCGCGTCCGCCGTTTCCGCCGTAGACAGAATTTCGCGTACTTCCCTGAGTTTTCCGCTCATAAACTCGTCGTGGGCGCGTACGGTCTGCGCGTCGAGCGTAATTTTCAGCCCGCCGCCGAGATACAGCGCGCCGTTTTCGTACTCGCATTCGAGCACGTTCATAGGCGGAGTGCCGATAAAGGTTGCGACAAACAGCGTCGCGGGGTTGTGATAAATTTCCAGCGGCGCGCCCGTCTGCTGAACGAAGCCCTTGTTCATAACGACGATTTTCGTAGCCATAGTCATAGCTTCCGTCTGGTCGTGGGTGACGTAGATCGTCGTCGCACCGACTTCGCCGTGAATGCGGACTATCTCGCTGCGCATTTGCACTCGGAGCTTTGCGTCGAGGTTGGACAGCGGTTCGTCCATTAAAAAGAGTTTGGCGTTTCTGACTATCGCCCTGCCGAGCGCAACCCTCTGCATTTGCCCGCCCGAAAGCTGTTTGGGCTTTCTGTCGAGGTACTGACCGAGGTCGAGAATATCCGCGGCTTTGAACACGCGGTTTTCAATCTCTTTCTTATCCGTCTTGCGTATTTTCAGCCCGAACGCGATATTGTCGTAAACGTTGAGCTGGGGATAGAGCGCGTAGTTCTGGAAAACCATAGCTATATCCCTGTCCTTGCTGGGCAGATAGTTTGAGAGCACGCCGTCTATATACAGCTCGCCCGCGGAAATCTCTTCGAGTCCCGCTATCATTCTCAGCGTAGTCGATTTGCCGCAGCCCGACGGACCTACGAGGGCGACGAAGTCGTGTTTGTCGACTTCGAGATTAAAGTCGTAGACCGCCTGAACGCCGTTGGGGTAAATCTTGTCGATATTTTTAAGCGAAATAAAGCCGGGAACGCTTTCGTCCACTATTTTTTTGTTGCTTTCCTTATAAATTTTCCGCGCCGTGGCAACGCTGATTTTTTCGTCGTTCATTTGCCGCTCCTATCTCTTAATGCCCGTGTTCGCAACGCCCTCGATTATCTTGGACTGCGCGACGAGGTAAACTATAAATATGGGTATCATCGCAATGACCGCGCTTGCGAAAGCAAGGGTCATTGACTCCGTCGCTTCCGAGTTGTCGGATATGACTTTCAGCCCGTAAGCGAGCGTCCAGGTAGTTCTCGGCGCGGCGCCTATGATAAGTTGCGCCCACTGCACGTCGTTCCACGCCGCCATAAACCCGAACAGTCCCTGCACGAACAGCGCGGATTTGCCGAGCGGAAGCACGACTTTGAAGAAAATGCCTATATTGCTTGCGCCGTCCATTCGCGCGTTTTCCACAAGGTCCTTGGGAATGCTTATAAAAAACTGTCTGATAAGATACACGCCGTACACTCCGCCGAACGACGGAACGATAAGCCCTAAAAGCGATTTATACAGCCCGAGCATATTCATATTGATAAGCTGCGGGGTGGTGGAAACTATGCCGGGGATTACCATAGTGGCAATTAAAAGCCCGAAGATTTTATCGCTGTACTTAAAGTCGAGGAACACGAACGCGTAAGCCGCGAACGAAGCGATTAAAAGATAGACGAGCGTGCCGCCGAGGGAGACCACGAGGGAGTTTAAAAGCCAGTTCCAGATGGGGAAGTACTCGTTGGCGTGCGACTCGACGAATTTGGTTTTGCTGAACAGTTCCTTATATCCGTCCCAGGTGAACGCCGCGGGCGAGGTGGGGAACAGCGATTCGGGGCGACCCGAGAGGTCGGTATACGTTCTGACCGAGCCTAAAACGCCGTACACGAGGGGCAGCAGGAAGATAAGCGACACGCAAAGAAGGATTACGAAAGCAATGATTTTACTGAGATTTTTTCCAATCCACGAACGCCGAAACACGCTTGTTCCCTCCCTGTCTTTCTTTAGTCGCTATCATCTGCACCGCCGAAATAGCCGCGATTATAAGCCCTAAAATAATGCCCATCGCCGCGACGTAGCCGTACGAACGGCTGCTGCCGAGGAGCATATTCTGAATGCGGAAAACCGCCGTCATAACCGAGTCCTGATCGGGTGTGTTGGACAGCAGAATGTAATTCTGACCGTAAAGGTTCATATACCCGCAGAGCGAAGTGAAGATACACATTACGAGCTGGGGTTTGATACCCGGCAGAGTCACGTACAAAAACCTTTTCCAGGGCGACGCGCCGTCTATGCCCGAAGCCTCGTAAAGGCTCTTGTCTACGTTTTCCAGACCCGCGCAGAAAATTATGAAGTTGCCGCCTATACCGCCCCAGATACAGAACAGCCCTACCATAAACCACGCCGTGCCCGTCTGCCCGAACCAGTCTACCGAGATATCGAAAAGGGCGTTTATAAAGCCGTTGTGGTAGGAAAACATTCTTAAAAGTATCAGACCCGTAGCGGTGAGCGGGAATATACCCGGAAGGTAAATGCACGCCCTGAAAATTTTGTAGCCCGGGGGTTTGAGATTTATCAGCATTGCCAGCGCAAGCGGGATAATAATGCAAAGCGGCACGATTATCAGCGCGAAGCGTATCGTGTACCAAACGCTCGACCAGAAGTCCTTTATCATAACGGGGTTTGTAAACACCGTTTTGAAGTTGGAAAAGCCCACGAATTCCGCGGGATAGACCGAATTACTCGTGAAAGACGACATCGACATAATCAGCCCGAGCACGAGCGGGAATGCGAAAAACATAATAAAGCAGATAAAATAAGGTCCGAAAAAGAACGCCAGCGAGCCTGCGCTCCGCGCTCTGTTATTGAGTTTTTCGCGTTTGAAAGCGTATTCGCGCAAGGTCGTTGTCCTTACCGGTTTCATACTTGCCTCCCGCCTTTCGGCGCGCCGTCGTTTTTATGCATAAAGGTCTATATAGCCCACGCAGTCGTCGTACTTTTGCTGTAAAATGCTCTTTACGGCAGAGTTCTTGAATTGGCTTGACATAGCCTGCTGAACGCTGTCTTTGAAATACTTATCCACGTACGAATAATATTTCGTGGACGGCATTACCACGTAGTCGTCGCAGCTGCCCCATTTGCTGATATACTGAGCGTAAGCGGGGTCGTCGCGGTATTCGCTTGAATTTTCCACCGATTTGAGGGAGGGAAGATGTCCGCGCTTAGCCCATTCCACGCCCGCGTTATTGACCATCCAGTCCGCAAACACCATAGCCGCGCACTGTTTGGTACGGGAAGTAACCGTTTCCATAAGCATAAACGCGTGACCTTCGCCCTTGATTTTGTTGGCGTATTCCTTGGTCGTATCCTTTGCGAACAGGTTGCTTACGGTCATAGTGCCGATATTGTCCGCGCCGCCGTCGTCGGAAAGTAACCTGCCGTATTCGGTGAGGTCTTTGGCGTATTCCCAGGGTCCGAGGAACTTGAAAATACTGTTGCCCATACGGAGGGGCGCGTTGCCCACGTCGTACTCGGAGCCGTATTCCTTGGTAAGCGCGTATTTGTTTTCGGAATTATCCGAGGGCATTACGAAATCTCTTAAAACCTGTAAGCCCTCCGCCGCTTCGTCGCTGTTCCAGGCGGGTTTGCCGTCCTCGGCAACGAACGTTGCGCCGTTCTGAACCGCCGCGGTAAAGCCCACGAACTCGTGAACCCACATATCGCCGTAAGCCATAGGGAAAGGCTCGTAAGCTGTGGATACGGGCGCTTTCCGCCACTCGGTTGCGGGTATTCCCGACGAGTTCTCGCCCCTTATCCAGAGGTTGCCAGCCTTTGCAAGGTCGATTGCCGCCTCGCAGGTTGCAATTAGTTCTTTATAGTTCGAAGGCACTTCCAGCCCGTTCTTTTCAAGGATATCCGCGCGGTAAACGACCATTGCCGAATGCACGTCCTGCGGCAAACCGTACAGATGTCCGTTTACGGAAGAGGCGTCTAAAAGCGCTTCCACGTAGTCGTCCTTATCCACGGCGATACCCGCTTTTTCCATATAGGGTTCGATGGGAAGCAGCCAGCCTTTATCTACGTACTCGCCGGCTCTGCTGCCGTGAGAAAAAAAGACGTCGGGCGCGTTGGCGCGGTCGAACTGCATCGTGGTGTTCATAAGCGTTTCAAGGTCGTAACGCGAAGTGTGGGTCGTGGTGACGCGGATCATACCGTCGTAAAGTTCGTTGAACTTTGCGATTATGGAGTCCTGAACGACCGCGTCGTCGCCCGTCGTGACCGACCACATTTTAAGCTCTACTCCGTTGTAGACGATATTGTCGTTTTCGTCGTAAACGAGGTCCCCGTCGTCCAGGGGTCCCGTCGGAATATTGCCGTTTCCGCCGCCGTTATCGTTACCGCCTCCGCCGAAGCAGCCCGACAAAAATGCGGGGACGAGCAGACCTGTCAATGCGCAGCAAAGCGCTTTCGTTAATTTCATACATTTCCTCCTTAACGGAATTTTTTTAAAGCGTTTAAGTTGTTTCGTTGCGTTCCGTATGTAATAACGGAACGCAACAGCCCCGCGGGGCTGAAAAATTTTATGAGATTTTTATTTGATTATCCAGGGACTGTCCTGCTCTTCGAGGTTTGGCGTTTTGCCCTCTACGTAAGGCATTCCGTTTTCGTCCCACAAAAGTTTGTCAATGAACAACGAACGCTCTTCGGAATTCTCACCCAAGCCGTAAAAGCCGTGATAGAGTATCCACCATTCGCCCTTAGCGTCCTGAAACACCGAGTTGTGACCCGTGCCCGCGACCGTTTCACTCGGTCCTACCACGAGGTCGCCGTAGCTGTCGACGGCAAGCGTCTTGCCCTCGCCGTCAACGTACGGTCCGAAAAGGCTTTTCGACTTGCCGACCTTTACGTTATAGGTGGAATTCATACCGTCGAGGCACGTTCCCTGCGAGCCGAAGAAATAATACCAGCCGTCGCGTTTGATAATGTACGAGCCTTCGTAATTTATGTCGATATTCATTCCGCCGCCGCCCGTGTTATCGGCAATTATATAGGTAACGTGGTCTTTGAGGTCGGGTCCCGCGTAGAAGGGTTCGAGCCCGTCGTCCGTGAGGAGAGTACATCCGATACCGAAGAACGAACCCCATATCATATACACGCCGTCGTCCTCGACCACCACTTTGGGGTCGATACCGTTGCGCACGCCCGAATCTTTCTGGTCGAGCACCTTTCCGTGGTGCTCCCAAGGTCCGTAGGGCGTATCGCTCGTCGCCACGCCTATGCCGGGATTGTCGTCGCCCCAGGACGAAAGCGAATAATAGTAATTGTATTTGTTGCCGATTTTGACGACCGAGGGCGCCCACACGCCCGCGTTCGCCGTGCCCCAATGCCCCGCGTCGGGGTGACCGAGGAACACGCTTCCGCACCAACTCCATTCCAGACAGTCCTTGCTCCTGAAAATGGGACCGCGGTCGAAAGTCATTCCCTTGTCGCCCATTTCGCATTCGCAGTTGGTCGGATACATATAGAAATAGCCGTCGTCGTAGATTATGTCGGGGTCGGCGGTAGTCACGAAGTACTGCGTGCCGTCCTGTTTTACGATTTTCAGGGGATTGGAAAAGCGCGTGCGCGTATACTCCACTGGCGGGGGCGGAATTTCTTCGTTGCCGTCGTCCGAACCGCCGCCGATTATACCGCCACTGTTGCCGCCGCCGTTCCCGTTACCGCCGTTACTGCCGAACCCGAAACAGCCGCAAAGCGTGAACAGCACGGGCAGAAGAAGCGCTAAAAAAATGTGTTTTTTCATAGTTTTTCCTCCAAAGCGTTTATATACGGACCGGGGAGCGTCTCGTGGTTGGAGGCGTGGATGTCTTTAACGTAAGGCAACCCGCCGTCCGTCCACAGCAGTTTGTCAAGATAGAGAACGCGCCAATCGGAATAGTTTGCCGCCTGAGTGTCGTAGCCGTGGTAGAGCATCCAAACCGCCTGCGCGTCGTCCTCGACGAGGCACATATGCCCTACGCCCATCGCGCCGCTCATAGACGGGGTTACGACGTAGTCGCCTCTGTTTGGTCCGAACATATTCCTGCCTTTCGAGTCGAGGTAGGGACCCGCGATATTGTCGGAAGTTGCCACCACGACGTGGTAAGTAGATTTCGTGCCGCTGAGCGTCGCGCCCGTAGAGAGGAAAAGATAGTATTTACCGCCGCGCTTCAAGATAATCGAGGCTTCGTAGTTTTCCATTTCGTAGCGTTCGTAGCCCGCAAGCGCCGTTTTGTGTTCGCGCTGGTATTCCAACCCGCCCTTTAAGGACAAGCCGTCGGCTTCGAGTTCAACAAGGGTGATTAGCCCGCCGTAAGAGCCGAAAACCATATACAGTCTGCCGCCGTCCCAGAGCACGTGCGGGTCGATTGAGTTGATTACGCCGATTTCGCCCGAATTGAACAGCTTGCCGTAATGTTCCCAAGGTCCGTAAGGAGTGCGCGAACGGGCTACCCCCACGCCTATTTCGGGGTTGTCGTAGTTGCCTGCGGAAAACGAATAATAGAAGTTATAATACTCGCCGACCTTGACGACGGTGGGCGCCCACACGCCGGGGGCGTTGCCGTTCACGGGCGAAACCCAATCGGGGGTATAGCTCTCGAAAACGTCGGCGGTATAAACCCAGTTTACGCAATCGGGAGATTTGAATACGGGACCGCGCTTGAACGTTTTACCCAGAACGTCGTCGCTTAAATAAACTTCGGTCTGCGTGCAATACAGATAATAAAAACCGTCGTCGCCCTTTATGACGTAGGGATCGGCGGTGTACAGAGGCTTTTTTTCGCCGTCGTGCAGGGGATAAATCGGGTTGGCGTAGTCGTTGTTTTCGGCAATTTTTTCCTCGGGCAGAATTACGGGCGGGATATCCTCGCCGCCTCCGCCATCGCCGTTATTGTCGCCGTCTCCGCCCGTGCACGCAGTGAAAACCGTGCAGAAACACAGGCTTAAAACGGCGGCAAATACAGTGTGAATTTTTAACATTTTACTTAACTTGCCCATAAAACCCCCGTTTTTTTGCATTTTTATGTCCAAAAACTTTTACTATATCGGTAAAGTTAAATAGAGTATAGCATACTATATCGGTAAAGTCAATAGCAAACTATAAATTCTTTCAACTTTTTTCGGCACAATTCGGCAAATGGTGTTTGAGTATTTCAAAATGAGTGAACTACGCCCAAATATTTGCCCGTAAACGCTTGAAAGTGACAAAAATTTTTACGATAAAAAACAAGCGGCGGTCGCTTTTTGCGACCGCCGCTTAATCCGAATAACAATCCGCATCGCCGTTCTTCGTCCCAAGAGCGGCGACTTTTTTATTAATTGTAAGGCGTTTTATCGTCCGTTCTGCCAAGCAGATAATCTATTGAAACTTTGAATATTTCCGACAGCTCAATTAAATTAACGATTGACGGCGTATAATTTTTATTCTTCCAATTTGTAGTATAACTCGTCGTAACGTGCAACTTTTGCGCTACGGCATAATCAGTCATTTTATTTTCGGACTTTAATAATTGGTATCTGTTTAAAAACGAAGTTTTATTTTCGGCTTTAAAAAAGTACGCATTATCC
Organism: uncultured Christensenella sp.; assembly: GCA_949878495.1. Classification (GTDB taxonomy): domain Bacteria; phylum Bacillota; class Clostridia; order Christensenellales; family Borkfalkiaceae; genus Coproplasma. The sequence continues at coordinate 6,839 of CATLAR010000005.1, read as the reverse complement.
GTTCTGCCTAAAAGATATTCAACCGAAGTATTAAAGTAATCGGCAATTCTGATTAAAATCACCGGTTTCGGAATAACGCCGAATTCCGTAATCTTGATAAAAACGTTATAGTCAACGTTTAATAGTTTTGGTATTTCCGATTTTTTACAATCCAAATCGTCAATAAGTTCTAAAAATCTCTTTTTGAATTTTTCCGAATGTTCCATAATCATTATGCTACGATTTATTTTTGGCATAATAACTAATTTATAATTATAAAATAGCTTGATTTTTTTAAAACATTAGCGCTATAATTAAAAAGCTGAGAAATTACGGGTAGATAGATGAAAAAGAAGGAATTAATGATTTTATTAATCGGCGTTGCGGTTTATGTTGCGATAGCGGCGATTGAGTTCTGTTGCATTTATTCGTGGCAAGGCGATAACGTGTGGAATTATCTTAAAGAATGTTGGGATTGGTATAAAAAATTATTTATTTAATTTAGGATATAATAAAGCTCCCACCCCCGAACGGATACCGTTCGGGGGTGGGAGCTTGGGGCGCAAACCGTCGCGCTACGCGCTCGGGCGAACCTGAGTTCTCACATTTGCCGAGTTTAACCAACAGCGCAGCCCCCGAAACGGGGGCTGCGCTGTTGGTGCACCCGGCGAGGCTCGAACTCACAACTATGGCGTCGGAGGCCATCGTTTTATCCGGTTAGACTACGGGTGCGTATTCAGTATTCAATTACTTAGCTATGAACTTGTTCAAACTTTCGTCGTAATAATACCCCAAAGCCGCAAACCGAGCGGCAACTTCGGCAATTTCAAGCCCCTCTTCTTCGCAGAAGTCGGGCAAAGACGGGTACTCGTCCCTCAGCTTGGTGTTGACGATGGAAAGCGCGATATTTGCGTCGGCGGGTAAATTCATCACTACGTTATTATACCATAAAACAAAATAATTGCAAATATTAAAAGCCCGTGTTATAATTATTTTATAAAAAAAGAGGTTTTTATGGGTAAGACCGTAGTCGTGGGTATGAGCGGCGGCGTTGACTCGTCCGTCGCGGCGTATCTATTAAAAGAACAGGGCTTTGACGTGGTCGGGCTTTATATGATGAATTGGGAAGAAACCGACGAGTCGGGCGCGTGTACGGCGGACGCAGACTTTGCCGACGTGCGCAGGGTTTGCGGCACGCTTGGAATCCCCTATTACAGCGTTAACTTCGCGGCGCAATACCGCGAGCGCGTTTTTTCGCATTTTCTCGGCGAGTACGAAGCGGGCAGAACGCCGAACCCCGACGTGCTGTGCAACCGCGAGATTAAATTCGGTCCTTTCCGCGACTACGCGCTCAGCCTCGGCGCGGAATATATAGCCACGGGGCATTACTGCGGGATAGAGCACGAGGACGGCAGGCACCGACTTAAAAAAGCAGCGGACGGAAACAAAGACCAGACCTATTTTTTGAATCAGGTGCGGGAATATCAGCTGAATAACGTACTTTTTCCCCTTTCCGAACTGCCCAAACCGCAGGTGCGCGAACTTGCGATAAAGCTGGGGCTTGCGACCGCCGAAAAGAAAGATTCGACGGGCATTTGTTTTATCGGGGAACGCAATTTCAGAAAATTTTTGCAAAATTATCTGCCCGCTCAGTCGGGAAAAATCAAGACGCTGGACGGCGAAACCGTGGGCGAACACGTGGGCTTAATGCATTATACAACGGGTCAGCGGCGGGGACTTGACCTCGGCGGAAAAAAGGGCGAGGACGGGCGTTGGTTTGTGGTCTCGAAGGACCTGAAAGAAAACGTTTTATACGTTTCGCACGGGGACGAAAGCCCCTTATATTCCCGCGCGTGTACGGTCACGGAACTTAATTGGATAGGATATATGCCGCAACGAATGCAAAAATGCACGGCAAAGTTCAGATACAGGCAGCCCGAACAGGGCGTAACCTTTACACTTGACGGCGACTGCGCGACGGTGGAATTCGACGAGCCGCAACGCGCCGTTACCGAGGGGCAGTACGCGGTGTTTTACGACGGCGACTACTGCGTAGGCGGCGGCGTAATAGAGAAAGTTTTCAAATAACCGAACGGTTAAAGCGGCGCGGGCTTTTGCCCGCGCCGCCTTTTTTATATCCGTAAATTCTCTTCCCTGAATTGCTTCAAATACATATCGTAATAATAGCCCTTGGCTTTCAAAAGCTCGGCGTGGTTGCCGCGCTCTATGATCTTGCCGTCCTTTACGACGAGTATGAGATCGGCTGTTTTAACGGTTGAAAGTCGGTGCGCGATTATGAAACTCGTCCGCCCTTCCATCAGCTTTTCGACGGCGTTTTGCACGAGCTCTTCCGTAAGCGTGTCAATCGACGAAGTCGCCTCGTCGAGAATGAACAGCGCGGGGTCGGCAAGTATCGCCCTCGCAAAAGACAGAAGCTGTTTTTCGCCCGTGGAGAGCGTACCGCCGCCCTCGCCTATATAACTGTCGTAGCCGTTGCCGAGCTTGGCGATTACCTTATCCGCGTTGACGCTTCTCACCGCCGCGTCCAGCTCAGCCTCCGTCGCGTCCTCTTTGCCGTAAAGCAGATTTTCGCGGACTGTGCCCGAAAACAAATGCGGCGTTTGTAAAACGTAGCCGATATTGGCGTGAAGCCAGCCGACGGAGCGTTCGCGCACGTCCCTGCCGTCGATTAATATTCTGCCCGAAGTCGGCTCGTAAAAGCGACATAAAAGATTGACGAGCGTTGATTTGCCCGCGCCCGTTTCGCCGACGATTGCCGTGCGCGTGCCGCAGGGAACTTTGAGGTTGAAATTTTCAAGCACTTGTTCCTCGCCGTCGGGATAGGTGAAAGATACGTTTTCAAACTCAACCGCGCCTTCTATTTTCTCCCAATTTTCGCGCTTGTGGTTAAAGCTGTCGCCATACTTTTCAACGACCTCCGGGCTGTCCTTTACTCCGCTTTCCGTCTGCAAAAGCGCGGTCACGCGTTCGAGGTTGACTTTTACGCTTATAATATTGGTTATTGCGACAATCGCCCACTGCACGGGAGACACCAGCCCCTGCGCGTATGTCATAAACACGCTTAGCGTGCCTATGCCGATAAGCTGTTCGGACGTGATATACCCGCCGTACCACAGCACCGCGGCAAGCGCGAGCGACGAAGCGAAAGTTATTATCGTATAGAAAAGCGAAACGTAATGCGTTAGTTTTACGCTCTGTTTGCGTATGTCCGAAGTGTGCCCGAAGAAGTCCCTTTCGAGCTTTTCCTCGACCGCGAGCGACTTGGTCGTAGGCGCGCCCGTTATACCCTCGTTGAAACCCGCGGTAATTTTAGCGTTGATTTCGCGCTCCTTGCGGTGAAGCCGTTCAACGCGTTTCCCGAAGAACGCCGTAGCCGCGGCAATGAGCGGAACTATGACGAGCACGCACGCCGCGAGCACGGGATTGAGCTTTAACATTACTCCCACCGCGCCGAAAACGTATACAATATGCCGCATACCGTGGTTACCGTCCCAGACGACGATAGAACCTATCTTTTCGGTATCGCTCATAACCCGCGCATGTAGCACGCCGACGCTGTTGACGTTGAAATACGCCACCGACAAAGTTTGCAAATGATTGAACGTTGCCCTGCGCATATCACGCAGCAAAGCCATTTCCAGCGTTATTCCGCTGCGCGTTTCGATATACTGCAACGCCGAAGAAACGATTATAAACACGACGTATGCGATTATAAAACCCGTAAGCCCGTCGAGCGTGTTGCCGCCTATGAAATTATCTATTGCGTAGCTTGTAAAAAGCGGAGAAATAATACTCGTCGCGCTGATTAACAGCTCGCACACCAACATCAGCGCGTACAGCCATTTATGTACTTTTACGAACCTCCAGAGGGTGGAAAGCGAGGCTTTTCCCTTTACCGTTTTCACAGCGCACCCCCTTCAAGCTCTTCGGGTAACGCCGTTTGCTTTTTATAAATTTCGGCGAAAATACCGCCCTTTTCGACGAGCTGAGCGCCCGTTCCGCTCTCTACTATTTTCCCGCCGTCGAGAACGATTATGTTGTCCGCGTCTATTACGGTATTTATTCTGTGCGAAATGATTATGACCGTCGCGCCCGCGAATTTACTTTTGAGGTTTGCGCGAACAGCCGCGTCCGTGCGGCTGTCTACCGCAGACAGCGAGTCGTCGAAAACCAGCACGGGCACGTCGCGCATTAACGCGCGGGCAATCGCCACGCGCTGTCTTTGTCCGCCCGAAAGCGTAACGCCGCGTTCGCCTACGGCGGTGTCGTACCCGCCCGCAAAGCCCAGAATATTGTCGTGCACGCACGCAGATTTCGCGGCGTTTTCTATCTCTTCGGGAGTAGGCTCGTTTGCCGCGATACCGATATTTTCGCCTACGGTGCGCGAATAAACATAGCCCTCCTGCATTACAAGCCCGATATTCGCACGGAGAGTCGCAAGCGGAATTTCCGCGATATTCCTGCCGCCGATATAGACCGCGCCGCCGTCAGGCTCGTAAAGACGCGAGAGCATTGCCGCAAACGTAGATTTACCGCTGCCCGTGCCGCCGATTACGCCGAGGGTACTGCCCTCCGGCACGGTAACGCTGATATCGTCGAGGACGGGCTTTTCGCCGTACCCGAAAGTCACGTTTTTGAAAACTATATCGCCCGAAAGCCTGCCTTCGTACCCGCCGAGATCCTCGGACGGGGCTTTGATAACCTCGCAGATACGCCCGAGCGCAACGCTTGCGCGAGAGAGCTGGGATATGATTCTGCCGAGCTCGCGCAAAGGCGCGACGAGCAGCGCGTTGTAGGATATGAACGCGATGAGTTCGCCTGCGGTGAGCCTGCCGTCAAGACACAACAGCGTGCCGACGACTATGATAACGAGCATTTGAAGAGTGTTGAAAAATTCCGTGCTCGACCAATAGCCCGCGGTGACTTTGCCCGTTTTGACCCAGAGCCCCGTGTAGTACTCGTTTTGTCTGTCGAATTTGTCGCGCTCGTATTTCTCTCTGCCGAACGCGCGCACCACGCGCACGCCCGTGAGGTTTTCCTGCGCCAGCGCCGAGAGCACGCCCTCCTGCTCGTCGCATTCCCTGAACCGCTTGTGCATTATCACCCTGAACCCGAACGACACGCCCGTTATCGCGGCGATAAGCCCGAGCGACACGCCCGCGAGCGTTAAGTTCATAGTGAACATAAACATCACGGAAACGACCATCGTTATGATAATGCGCAGTAGCGCCACCATCTGGTTTGAAATGAAATTGGACAGATTCCACACGTCGGAAGTACAGCGCTGGATTACGTCGCCCGTGCTCGTCATTATCTGACGGGAAAGGGGCAGCCGCTGGACGTGCGAAAACAGCCCGTCGCGCATATTCTTGACGAGCGTCTGGTTGCCGCAACCGTTGAAGTAGTTGTTCGTATACGAGAACAGCCCGTTGACGAGCGCGATGCCCGCAATTATCAGCGCGGGAATCCACAGATTGGCTTTGAGGTTTTCAACGCCGCCGAACAGCTGCGCGGCAGACGCGTAAAAACCCTCCGCCGTTTCGTTGCCGATTACGCTGTCAACCGTAAAACTGATAATAAGCGGCAAAACCGTTGTGCACAACGTGCATATGAGATTGGAAAATACGGATACGCCGAAAAATAGCCAGCTACCCTTTAAAAAGCCGCCTAAAATCTGCGAATTTTTGATATTTCCGTCCGATGCTTTTACCATAAATCAAAGTTCCAGAGCAATTTTGTATATTTCCGATTTCGCGGCGTTTCTGTCCTTCGCCACCTGTTTAACAGCGTCCTTTTTAGCCATTCCCCCCGATATATAGTGGAGTAAATGGTCTTTTACGCTGAGTTTGCAAAGCGGATTTTCGTTTTCCGCGCCCTCGATTACGAGCACGTATTCCCCGCGTTTCTCGCCCGCAAGCCCGTCTTTCAGCTCGAAATGCACCGCCTCCTCGTGGAGCTTGGTTATCTCGCGCACGGCGCACGCCTTTCTGTTGCCGAAAACCTCGTAAACGGCGCATATATCGCGGTCTACGTCCTGCGGGGCGACGTGAAGCACGAGAGTTAAATCGAGGTTTTTATACTTTTCGAGCAACCGCCTTTTCTCCCCCGCCTTGTCGGGAAGAAAGCCGATAAACGCAAAACCGTCCGCGGGCAACGCCGATAAAATAAGCGCGCTTAGCGCGGCGTTCGCGCCGGGGATAACGGTGTAATCGACGCCTTCTTCGCGCAGCGCGCGGCAGACGATGTTGCCGGGGTCGGATATGACGGGCATTCCCGCGTCCGAAACGACGGCTACGGCTTTGCCTTCCCGCGCGGCGGAAATTATCTTTTCCGCCGCCGCGCGTTCATTGAATTTATGACACGCGCACAGCGGCTTTTTTATTTCGTAGGCGTTGAGAAGTTTTAAAGTGTGCCGCGTATCCTCGCAGAAAATAACGTCGGCGGCTTTGAGCGTTTCCAGAGCGCGGAGCGTTATATCCTTTAAGTTGCCGATTGGCGTTGCGACGAAACTGACCATACCGCTTAAAATCCTTTTATTATATCGCCGTCTATAGCCGAAAGCACGGCTTTAGTGAAGCCGACGACGGAGTTAAAGTCCTCCACCGCCGCAATGCCGTTAAACGTGTGAATGTAACGCACGGGAATGCCCGCGACTATAACGGGGGTTGCGCCGTTAGCCGAACCGATATACGCGCCGTTGTTGCCGCCGCCCGAGCGCACCGCCATTTGCACCTTTACGCCCTTTTTCTCGGCGGTACTTTTTGCAAACGCGTTGAACCGCGGCGTACAGATGACCGTCGCGTCCATATGGCGGAGCATTACGCCGCCGCGGAGCGCGT
>CATLAR010000004.1 GCA_949878495.1 uncultured Christensenella sp. | reverse complement strand
AAGCCCGAAATTTTATAGCGCGCTACCGTCTTGGAATCGGCGGTAACCCAAATCTGGTTAGTTCCGCCCGTAAGCCCCGTATAGTTGGTTATTTTCTCGTTTTCTTTGTAGACTTCCACCGTATAGTTTTCATAGTCGTCGGGCGATACGGGCTCGTCTATTACGTTGCCGTATGCGTCTACGCGTCTGACTTCTATCTTAGTGGGGTCGATGGTTGCCGTGGGCGAGTCGGCGGTGAGGTTTATCGTATCGGATACGCCTTCCGCGAGAGTTACTCTGAAGCCCTCTTTAGTGTAAACCGCGCTCACATTGAAAGACGCCGTGCGAATAACGCCGCCCGACAGCGTATACGAAGCCGTAACCGGATAAACGCCCTCTTTATCCTTATTATACGCCGAAGCGTCCACGACGAGACTCTCGGAGTTTGTTATATCCTCGGTTACGGGGTCTTTGCCGTGTTCGACGGTGGTTGCAAGAACTTTGCATTCCGATACGTCGAGTTCCTCGCCGACGAGGTAGGAAGTTTTTACGTTAGTAAGATCGAAGCTAAGCTCCACTTCCTTAACTGAAACGGTGTAACTCTTTTCCTTGGTCGTTTCGCCGAGGGTGTAGGATACTTTTATGACGTATTCGCCTACGCGCGTTCTTCTGTAAGCGTTGCTGTTGATTCTCGCGCTTGCGGAAACGTCGCGGACTTGCGTAGTATCTCTGTCCGACCTCTTAGTAACCGCTTTGACCACGAGCCGAGACGACGAAAAATTCTCGCCTACGTAAAAGGACTTTTTGACTTTGCTCGTGTCGAGTTCGATATCCACGAGTTCGGTCGTTATCGGCTCCTCGGGTTCGGTTACGGGCGGGTTGTCACCGCCGGGATCGTCGGGAGTAACCTGATTGTTGCAGCCGCCGCAACCACTGAAACAGAAAGCGGCGGACATAACGACCGACGCAATCAGCGGCAAAAGCCTTTTTTTATTCATTTTCTCCTCCATTTCAAGTGTTCTTGCGGCGCTTGCCGACAAAAACGGTTTCAGACGTTGGCAGAAAAACGCGTATTTTCGCTTTGCGTTTCTTCTTTTCCGCCGTAGATTATATCACATTATATTATGTGTGTCAATACGAATTTTATAATTTATTTCTGTTTTTGTTACCAAGACACAAAAATTTGTGAAAAAATATAAAAACCCACCGTCGGTGACGATAGGTTTAGGGTGTATTTGATTTTTAAGATAATATAGCATCCGCCTGTGCCGTGGCATGAAAAAGTATTAACCCGCTTCTCGCAGGTGGGTGCGCCGAAGCACGTACATCGTACTTTCCGTATAAACAGACCTTGACTATTACTGCGAACGAGCGCTCCCTTTGTTTACTTTGTGGATTACGAATTTTCCATACCACGAACACCGCAGACGCGGGGACGGTTTCCCATCCTCACAAAATATTATACTCCGTCTTTACAGAAAAAGCAACAGGAAATTTACGGCATTAATTTTTCCGAAATAATCGGCATATAAAATTTTTCGTAACCGAGGGCGTTTGGATGCGTGCAGTCCCCGCGGCCCTGACCGTAAGTGTCGGCGGTGTACAGATCGCGGTGCTCCGCCGAAAAAGTGTCCAGCCCGCTTTCACCGTAAATATCCGCTACGGCAATGCCGTTTGCGGCGCAAATTTCAGTCGCGCGGTCGCCGTAAATCTTTTGCGCCTCGCCGTCCCTCCTGCCCATTTTGTGCGGCCGCACAAACAAAATTTTTGCTGCGGGGAAGTATTCTTTAAACGCCGCAACGGCGCTGCGGAAACAGCGGGTGAAAGGCGCGGCGTCGGGAGTAATCGCAAAAATATCCGTTAGTTCCTCCGAAATTTCGCCTATCGCCACGTCGCACGTCTTGCCGTCGCCCATATTACAGTCGTTTGTAAACCCGTCGAAAACGATATAATCGGGCTGAATTTTATCGGCAATCGCCTGTCTGATCTGCGCGATAAGCCAGCTTTTGCCGCTCTGATAGCCGACCCGCGCGCCGCCCACGCAGTATTTTAAAAGTTTCCAGCCGAACGAGCGGCTTAGATATTCGCCCACGCCCGTGCCGCCGTTGCCCGACCCGTACATAATGCTGTCGCCGAAAACGGCGAGCGTTTTTCCGTACATAAATTATCTCCTTATAAAGAGTAAAGTCCGACGGTTGACCCGCCGGACTACTTTTCCCCTTTAATTTCACAGCTTTACCGCCGTTAAAATATTGGCTCCTCTTAATGAGGAATTACAGATTATCACAAAAAATGACATCTGTCAACAATTTTTTGAAAATTTGTTTAAGAATTTTGTCGGATTTGTGCATGTTGCACAATTACTGCGGGTTGTAGAGTATTCTGTGGCAGTTTTCGCATTCGCAAACGTTGCCGCCGTTAATGCGTTCTTTACCCGCAAGCGAGAGTTCGTTGCCGCATTTCGAGCATCTGCCGTCCTTCACTGCGCAGAGAATGGGAAAAATGCGTTCGCTGCGTTTTATTTCGTATTTTTTGATTACCTCTTCGCCCAAGCCCTTGGAAAGCACGGCAAGCTCTTTTTTTACTTCTTCCATCTCTTTGAGCTTGCTTTCCTTGTACTTTTTATATACTTCGGAATACTCGGCGTACTGTTTCTGTACGGCAATGGTCTTTTTCTTCATAGACTGGTATTCGTCGTCTGCTTCCTTTACCGCTTTGGTCAGCGAAGCGACTTCCGATCGGACGCTTTTTATCTTTTCCGTAAGCTGAGATACGCTCTTTTTATAGAAAGAAATATCCGCGCCCTCGGACACAAGCTCGTCGAGGTGCTCGAAATCGGAAAGTTCTTCGTCGATTTCGGCGTATTTTGCGTTGAGTTCGGAAAGCAGGGTTTCGAGTTCCCGAGCCTTTGCGTCGAGCGCGTCGAGTTTTTCGGGCGCTTTGGTCAGGAAATTTTTCGCCTGAACGAAGTTTTTTCTTTCCTCGGAGTTGGAAGCCTCGCGCTCCAGCCTCAACAGTTTTTCATCCGTTTCCTGATACTTTAAAAGTTTGTCAACGTTGCTCATAATTTCTCCTTCGGCTTACAGATAGCGCCCGTCCGTGAAATACGCCGAACGCGCTTTAAGCCTGTCTTTGATATTAAGATAAATTTTATTGAAGCCGTAGTTTTCCGAAGCGTAATGCGTCAGAACGAGCACGGCTATTCCGCTTTGCGTAAGCGCGCAGATTTCGTGGTGTTTCATATCCGCCGAAACGAACAGCTCCGCCCCGTTCGCGCGCGCAAAGTTTATATTATATTCGTCGCAACCCGCGCCGCAAAAGGACGCGATCCGCGTAATCTTGCGGCGCTTATCGCCGTAAAATACGCAGCGGCTGCTGTTGAACTCTTCTTCGATAAATTTAAGGTAATCGGCACATATTACGGGGGCAATTTCAAAAACCCTTCCGTACGCGCCGCCCTCTGACGTCGCCGCGACCTCGGCTTTGACGCCGCCCAGACCGCGCATTAACCAATAGTCGATACCTTCGGGCGCGACGTCGAAATTAAGGTGCATCGATATGACCGAAACGCCTTTTTTCATACACTCGGCAAGCAACTTAGACTGCGGGTCGCGCGTCAGATCGAAGCGGGTTAGTCCTCCGTATACGGCGGGGTGGTGCGTGACTATCACGTTAAAACCCAGCCTGTCCGCTTCCGCAACCGCCTCTTCGTTCAGGTCGAGCGCGAACAGCACGCCCGTGACTTCGCCGCCGCAGTTAATAATAATGCCGCTGTTATCGTACGCTTTATATTTTGCGCAGAAATCGTTTGAAAGTTTTACCGCGCCGACCTCTTCCAGCAGCGCGAATACGTCATTTACCGTCACGCAATATACCCCCTAAAACGCGGGCTTCGGCAAGTATTTTATCCCTTGCCGCGCCGCTTAACGGTCTTTCGAGATAAGATAATTTTTTTTGGTATTCTTCGTAAAGATAACCGCGCGCCGACTCCGACTTGAAATCAAGTCCGTACTCGAGCTGAGTTTCCGAATATTGTTGACCTTCGCCCGAACGCGCGCCCTTGATAACGCGGTAGTATTTGCCGCCGCTTTCGAAAACTTCGTCGGCGGTTATCGCCGCGCCAGCGGAAAGCAGGAACTCGCGCACCGCCCGCGCGTTTTTCATAGGCTGAAACACGAAGTTTTCGGGCACGAACGCCGCGCGCAGGATTGCGGCTATTTCGTCGCCGCCCATTCCCGCTATAAGTACCAGATCGACCGCGGGGTCGATTTTCTCAAGCCCGTTGCAACAGACCGGAGTAACCCGCCCGCAAGCGATATGTTTTTCCAACAATTTTTCGGCTTTTTCAAGGCATTTCGCGCTTATATCCGAAACGAACGCCCTCCCGCAAAGCCCGTTATCGAGCATATAGCGGGTGCAATAGCCGTGGTCGCAACCAACGTCGGCAAAGGTATTGCATTCGCCGAGGTAGCCGCAAAGTTTTTCTATGCGACCCATATCAGGTGTCGAGGAAGTCTTTGAGGTGCTTGGAACGCGAGGGGTGGCGCAGTTTTCTCAGCGCTTTCGCCTCTATCTGACGGATACGTTCGCGCGTGACGTTGAATTCCTTGCCTACCTCTTCCAAAGTCCTCGGTCTGCCGTCGTCAACGCCGTACCTTAATCTCAAAACCTTTTCTTCGCGCGGGGTAAGGCTGTTAAGAACGTTGAGCAGCGTTTCTTTGAGCATAGTCGTGGATACGCTGTCCGACGGGGTAGCCGTGGTGACGTCCTCTATAAAGTCGCCGAGGTGGCTGTCCTCTTCCTCGCCGATAGGCGTTTCGAGGGACACGGGGTCCTGCGCTATTTTCTGAATTTCGCACACTCTCTCCTCGCTGATGCCCATTTCCTTGGCAATTTCCGCGGGGGTAGGTTCTCTGCCGAGCTTCTGCAATAAAATGCGCGAAACGCGGGTGAGTTTGTTTATCGTTTCGACCATATGCACGGGGATACGGATAGTCCTCGCCTGGTCGGCTATGGCGCGGGTTATCGCCTGTCTTATCCACCAGGTGGCGTAAGTCGAGAACTTAAAGCCCTTCTGATAGTCGAACTTTTCAACGGCTTTCATAAGTCCGAGGTTGCCCTCCTGAATAAGGTCGAGGAATAGCATTCCACGCCCGACATACCTCTTTGCAATGGACACGACCAGCCTTAAGTTGGCTTCGGAAAGGCGTTTTTTCGCTTCCTCATCCCCCTCCTGCATTCTGCGCGCCAGCTCTATTTCGTCGTCGACGGTGAGAAGGGGCACTCTGCCGATGTCTTTAAGATACATTTTTACGGGGTCGTCGAGACCTATATCCGAAAGCGCCTGTTCGTAAAGTTCCCTGTCGCGCTCGGCTTCGTCGATAATCTGTATGCCCGCGTCGGCTATGGATTTATAGACAAGGTCCATCTGCGTGGGCGTGGTTTCGTATTTTTCCATTATGTCGCACAGCGAATTGGTGGTTATCGAACCCTTCGGACTATACGTATCGATAATGTGTTTTATTACTTCGGCAAGTTTTTGTTCGGATAAATTCATTTTCTCTCTCCGTCTTTGATATTTTTCTTTTGAATTATCAGTTCTTGCAGTTCCGCCGTCAGCGCCTTTCTCTCGGCAAGTCCGCGTTCGTCGGCAATGCGCTGCTGCACGCCCGAGATCTGCGCGTCTATCTTCGTAATCCGTAAACTTCTTATACAGTCGAAGAAATACTTCTCGGCAACCGCGCCTTTTAACTTATCCCCGTCCGAATAATCGAAAACGCGGCATAGTTCGAGGTATTCTTCCGTTCCCTCGTCGAAAAACTCCAAAAGTTCTGCGGGCTGAACCCGCTCTTCGAGCAGGAACTTCGACTTTAAATATTTTGCTATTATGACGTGAACGTCGTTCGTAAACGGTATTTCCGAGAGCGGCGCGTCGTCGTCCGTTTTCGCCCCGAAAAGATAGGATGCAACCACGAACCTCGACGCTCTGTCCGTCGCCGACGACAAATCTTTCCTTTCGACGGGTTTTATCTGCGTCTGTTCGGATACGGGAGCGGCTTCGAGGTCGCGCAAAAGCGACTCGTAGGTAAAGCCCGTGCGCGCCCTGAGCTGTTTGAGCAAATCGTCGCGCTCCGCAGAACTGTCGGCTGTCTTTATTATCTTTATAGCCTGCGCGACGAACCCGCGCTTATCCTCGGCTTTGCTTAAATCGAAGCCCTTTTCCGCGGACCTGAGCTTATAGTCGATAAGCGGCATTGCGCCGTCAATACAGCGGCGATATTCGTCCGCGCCGAGTTTTTTTATTATATCGTCGGGGTCAAGCCCGTCGGTGAGCGGCACGACCTTGACGTTCAGCCCCGCGCTCTTTAAAATATCCAGACCGCGCATATTGGCTTTCTGACCCGCGCCGTCGCCGTCATAACTGATTAAAACGTTATCGGAATACCTCTTTATAAGCCGCGCCTGTTCCTGCGTGAGCGAAGTGCCCATACTCGCTACGACGTTTTTGAACCCCGCCTCGTACAAAGAAAGCGTATCCATATAGCCTTCGACGACGATTACGTTACTTATAGTTTGGGTTTTTTTGAGCTTTTTTAAAAGGTTTACGTTATAAAGGGACTTGCTTTTGTTGAAAACGATAGTTTCGCGCGTGTTTACGTATTTGGCGAAGTTTGTTTTTTCGAGTTTTCTGCCCCCGAAAGCGATTACTTCGTCCATAGCGTTAATGATTGGGAATATGAGTCTGCCGCCCTGCGCGTCGGACAGTCTGCCCTCGGTTTCGTTGACTACGCCGCTGTCGATAATATCCTGCCGCTCGTAGCCCTTGGAAAGCAGATAGCGCGGCAAATCCTGAAAGTTGAGGCTGGCGCCCATTCCGAACCTGCGGACTATATGCGAGGGGATTTTGCGCCGGAGTATATATTCTACGTGTTTGTCGGCTTTGCCCGAGTTGAGATTATCGAGATAGAAATGCGCCGTTTCGTTGAGAATTTTCAGCACGGCGTCCTTTTTGCGCTTGATTTCGGCGGTCTTCCGGCTGTCGAAACCCGAGTTTGGAACTTCCAGATGCACGCGGGCGGCGAGCATTTGCACGGCTTCCATAAACTCTACGTTTTCCATACTCTGCACGAACTTTATCACGTCGCCCGATTCGCCGCAACCGAAACAGTGATAGTACTGGTCGCTTTCATTTAGCGAAAACGACGGCGTTTTCTCGTGATGAAAGGGACAGCAAGCCCAATAATTGCCGCCCTTGCGTTCGAGCGAGATATATGCGCTTGCAACTTCTATTATATTAAGTTTCTGTTTGAGAGTTGACAAAAACTCCTTTAATTCGCTCGCCATACGCCTAACCGCCCGTTTCGTCTATGAAAGACCAGCCCTTGGGCACGAAAATTTTGTTGAAAGTATAAACGGCGTATCTGTCGGTCATCGACGAAAGGTAATCGCACACGACCCGCTCTTCACCGTAACCGTCGATAAGGTTGCGGAAAGCTTGGGGCAGTTCGCCGCAGTTTTTAACAAAATAGCCGTAGAGCGCGGAGAGCATTCTTTCGGCTTTTTCCTCCTCGCCGCGCGCCGATTCGGAAAGATAAACGCGCCCGAACATAAAGGAACGGAGCTGCTCGCTGGCGCTCTCAACCGCGCCGTCCATCCCCACCTGATTTTTGCCGTAAGAATACGCGTAAATCGAGGATATTGCCGTGTTAATTCTCTCGCGCGAGGTTTTGCCGAGTACCGAAGTAATGCTTTCGGGAACGTCTTCAAGGGTGAGGATTCCCGCCCTGATAGCGTCGTCGAGGTCGTGGTTTATGTATGCTATTCTATCGGCAAGCGACACGCATTTGCCCTCCAGAGTCGCGGGAGTGCCGCTCTTGGGGTGGTGCAGAATTCCGTCGCGAACTTCCCTCGTGAGGTTGAGTCCCGCGCCGTCCTTTTCAAGCGCTTCCACCACGCGCACGGACTGTTCGTTGTGTCTGAAACCCGTAGGCGACAACTTGTTCAAAATGCGTTCGCCGCTGTGCCCGAAAGGCGTGTGTCCGAGGTCGTGACCCAGCGCGATAGCTTCGGTCAAATCCTCGTTCAGAGACAGCGCGCGGGCAATGCTCCTTGCAATCTGCGCGACGTCGAGGGTGTGAGTAAGTCGGGTTACGTAGTGATCGCCTTCGGGCGAGAAAAAGACCTGAGTCTTGTTTTTGAGTCGTCTGAACGCTTTACAGTAGATAATTCTGTCCCTGTCGCGCTGAAATTCGGTGCGCATAGCGCACGGCTGTTCGGGCTTGTCCCGCCCCGCGGTGTTCTTTGAAAAACAGGCGTACGGCGAGAGAAAAGCGCGTTCTATTTCGTAAGTTTTCTCTTTTAATGATTTCATACTCTTCCCCGCCGTAATTATCAGAATTTCTTTCCGTACGCTAAATAATACGAAAAAAAATCGGCAATTACTTTTTTTCGTTAAATTTTCCGAAAAAAATATAAAATTTTTATTTTCCGAAGCCTCCGCCCACCGAAAGCACCTCGCCCGTGATATACGGGCTTTCGGAAAGCCAGGCGCACGCTTCGCCCACGTCGTCGGGCGAGCCTATTCTGTTCATAGGCACCGTTGAAATAAGCTCTTCCATTTCTTCGCCCGACAGTTTCGCATTCATGGCAGTATCGATAACGCCGGGGGAAACGCAGTTCACGCGCACGTTCGACGGCGCGAGTTCCTTTGCAAGAGCCTTCGTAAACGCGATAACCGCGCCTTTGGACGCCGAATACGCCACTTCGCAACTTGCGCCGACCTCGCCCCAGATAGACGAAACGTTGATAATCGAGCCGCCGCCCTGAAAAATCATTTTGTTGGCGACCTCGCGGCAACACAAAAACTGAGACTTTGCGTTGACGTCGAATATCCTGTTCCAATCGGCGCTAGTAGTGTCCTGAATAACTTTGACGAGGGAAATCCCCGCGTTGTTTACGAGCACGTCGAGACGGTTGTATATCGAGAAAAACTCCCTGAACATCCCCTTTACCTGAGCTTCGTCAGAAACGTCGGCGCGCAGTAAAACGGGGCAATAGCCGAGCATATTGAACTCGTCCTGCGTTGCAAGCGCGGTGCGCTCGTCCGAACGGTAATTCAGAACGACCTCATAGCCTCGCTTTAAAAACGCCAGAGCTATCGCTTTTCCTATTCCCTTTGTTCCCCCCGTAACGAGTGCAGTTTTCATATTCCCTTTCCGCCTTTATGCGTCTTTCTCCGTTTTTTCGAATATCAGTCTGAGCGTTTGTTCGGGCGTAAGCCCGTCGGTATCTATTATTATGTCGGCAACGCGTTCGTAAATTGCGCTGCGGGTTTCAAACAACGCGGTCAGCTTTTCACGCATACCGCCCTGCAACAAAGGGCGCGTTTTATCCCCTTCGAGCCGTTTTAATAGCGTTTCCGGATTTGCCCGCAAGTAAACGATTTTTCCCTGCTCTTTAAAAATTTTTATGTTTTCTTCCCGTAAAACGCTTCCGCCGCCCGTTGAAACGAGGGCGAACGGCGAGACGATTTTTTGCGAGCCGTCGGCAAGAAAACCCGGCGCGTCGTTATATAACCCGAAAACTTTTTTTATCGTCCGGGTTTCGATATCGCGGAAGTACTCTTCACCGTAATCGGCAAAAATATTGGATATATTACCGTGTTCGTTCTCGATATAACGGTCGATATCGGCGGTAGGTTCAGCGTAAACTCTCTCGAATAAATTCATAACGGTAGTTTTACCGCTGCCGGGCATTCCGATAAGAATAATCATATTTTGAAGCTCTCGCCCGCAAGTATATAGCTGTTTTTGCCGAAGCCGAGTATTACGCCCTTACAAACTTCGGACAGCACGGATTTGTGCCTGAATTCCTCGCGCGCGTGCACGTTGGACATATGCACTTCTACGACGGGCACGCTTACCGCGGCGATCGCGTCGCGTATGGCGTACGAATAATGCGTGAACGCGCCCGCGTTGAGAATAATGCCGTCGCATTCGGCGGACTGTATTTTAGAACAGATTTCGCCCTCGCAGTTGCTCTGGTAAAACTCGCATTCGTCGTCCTTGAAATGTTTTACGATTTCGGCGTTTATTTCGTCGAGAGTCTGCGAGCCGTAAACGCCTTTTTCGCGTTTGCCCGTCAAATTGAGGTTTACGCCGTTTATAAATAAAAGTTTCATAGATTAACCCTCCCGCTGCGCCGATGCGGCGTATTCTTCGAAAAGTTTTTTAGCCTCGTTTTCGTCCGGCGTTCTGCCGAAGAAAATACATTCCGCGAAGTACGCCTGATAAAAGAGCATTGCCAGACCGTTTATGATTTTTTTGCCGTAAGAAGCGGCGATTTCAAGAAATTTACTGCGTGCGGGAACGTAGATGAGGTCGGCGGCAACCTCGCACAGCGACAGCAAATCGCCGCCCGCGGGGGAAAGCCCCTCGCTCTTATGCATTCCCACGCCGCTTGCGTTAATTACGGCATAGTATGGGGTCAACGGAATTTTCTCAAGCGCGGTCACGCCCGTAAACTCGCTTGCCACGGCGCGCGCGCCGTCAAAATTCTTATCGTAAATAAAGGTCTTTGCGCCGCTTTCGCACAGCTTTGCGGCAACGCTTCTGCCCGCGCCGCCAGCGCCTATCACAAGCACGTCTTTGCCTCTTAGACGAACTCCCTCGTTGGAAAGCATTAACGCGAAGCCCTCGCCGTCGGTATTGTAGCCCGTAAGCGAATGCGTATCTACGGTGTTCACCGCGCCGAACGCCACGGCGTCGCCCACGGTATTTTTAAGGCAGGAAATTATTGAAAGTTTATACGGAATGGTTACGTTTAAACCGTCGTAATTCTTTAAAATTTCGCCTATTCTGCCGCCAAACTCCTCTTCGGGCACGGAAATTGCGCCGTATTCGAGTTCGAGGTTCAATTTTTTTGCTATAAAGTTATGAATTTGCGGACTTGCGGACTTTGAAACGTCCTTGCCGATTACCGCCAATCTTTTCATTTGCCGCCTCCCGCCGCCCTTGCGCATTCGGCAAGCAGGGTCTTGTACTCGGTAAGCCCGATTTTAATCTCCCTGCAAACGCCCTCTCGTTCGGGCACTATAAGCGATATGTTCTCGTCGTCGTTTTTCTTGTCGTGTACGGCGATTTGCGCCGCCTTATCCGCATCTGCACATACGGGCTTTGCTTTGAGCACGCCGAGTATAAGTTTTTCAAGGTTATCTGCGTAATACCCCCCGCATATGCCGTACTTTCGGGCTATATACAGCTCGTAATAAGCGCCGATAAGCACGCATTCGCCGTGAGATTTGCCGCCGTAATAAAGCTCGAAAGCGTGCCCCGTAGTGTGACCGAGGTTCAACGCCTTGCGCGCGCCGCTCAAATCGCGCTCGTCCTTTTTCACGACTTCGGCTTTATACGCAACGCAGTCATAAATTATATCTTCGAGAAAGGACCTCGCCGCAAGATTTCCGGCGTTGTCCATAAGCTTAGAGTATATATTACCGTCGAGCGCGCCGTACTTGACGATTTCGCCCAACCCGCATTTTATCTCGCGTTCGGGAAGGGTGTCGAGAAAGCGGGGGTCGCACACGACTTTTTCGGGCTGATAAAAAGCGCCCAGAATGTTCTTTACTCCGCCCATATCCACCGCCGTTTTGCCGCCGACGGAACTGTCCACCTGCGCCAAAAGGGTAGTGGGTACCTGCGTGAGCCGCACGCCGCGCATATACAGCGAAGCGGCAAGCCCCGCAATATCGCCGACCACGCCGCCGCCGAACGCTATTACGCGGCAGTTGCGGCGCATTCCGCCGTCGAGCATTGCCCGAAGTATTTTCAGGAGGTTTTCGGGGTTCTTGCTTTCTTCCCCCGCTTCGAGCACGAAAATTTTTTCGCCGAAGGTCTTTTTAATGAGCTTTTCGTAGAGCTCATAAACGTTAGTATCGGTAACGACGAAAAGCTGTTCGCCCGCAACCGAAGGCGCATATTCGTCGAAAGCACCCGCGCCACAGTAAATAACGCTGTCGCAGGAAGGCGTTTTTAAAACTATTTCTCTCATTTTACACAAGTTTCCCGTATCTTTCGGTAACTTCGCGCATATTGTCGCCGCCCAATCTTTGGGAAACGACGTCTGCAAGCGCGAACGCCACCACGCTTTCGAGTATGATTTCCGCGGCGCATACGGCGGCCACGTCGCTGCGTTCTCCCGCCGCCTTCGTCGGCTCTTTAGTGCGTATATCAACGGTATCGAGCCCGCGCATCAGCGTGGGAATGGGCTTCATAGACGCGCGCAGAACTATCTCTTCGCCGTTGGACATTCCGCCCTCTATACCGCCTGCGCGGTTGGTCTTTCTGCGGTAATTTCCGTCGTAATAAATTTCGTCGTGCACGAGACTGCCTTTCAGGTTCGCCGCCTCGAAACCAAGCCCGATTTCAACGCCCTTGATAGCCTGAACGCTCATTGCCGCGCCGCAGAGAAGGGCGTCGAGCTTGTCCGCGTAGCGCATACAGCTGCCGAAACCGCTTTTAAGTCCCTTAACGCGGATTTCGATTAACCCGCCCGCGGTGTCGCCCTCGGCTTTAAGCTTATCCAAAAGCGCGCAAGCCTCTTTTTCTTTATCGTTATCGAGCATAAACAGCGGGTGTTTTTTCGCCTCTTCAATGCGTTCAAACGGGTATATTACGGGGTCAACGATTCCACACACGCCCTTCACATAGCCCGTGATCTGCACGCCGAGCGTCCTTAAATACTGACGCGCGACCGTGCCCGCAACTACGCGGACGGCGGTTTCCCGCGCGCTCGCGCGCTCTAAAATATTGCGAGCGTCCGTCTGGCCGTACTTTAAAACACCCGTTAAATCGGCGTGACCGGGGCGCACTTTCGTAAGCGTCCTTTGCGAAACGTCGCAGCCTTCGGGAGCCATAAACTCCCGCCAATTTTCATAGTCGCGGTTGCGGATTGCAAAACTAAGCGGGCTTGCGAGCGTTAAAAGATTGCGTACGCCCGAGAGAATTTCCACCTCGTCACGCTCTATCTTCTGTCTGCCGCCCCTGCCGTAACCGTTTTGACGGAGAGCGAGGTACGCGTTGATTTCACCGATATCTATTTTTAAGTTGGAGGGCAGTCCCTCTATTATCCCGACGAGCGTTTTGCCGTGGGATTCGCCCGCAGTGGTCAGCTTCATATGCGTTATTTCTCCTTACTTACGGTGTATTTCCCGTCTTTTACCGTTACGGTAACCGTCCCGTCGAAGTCCGTGCGGAACAGCCTGTCCCCTACGCAGCCCTGCGCGTAAGTCAGAGCGTTGACGGACGGACAGCCGAGGGCGTTTTCACCAACGCTCATTATTGCCGTTTCAGGGTTAAAAGTATCGTAAAACCCTTTAAATGCCGCACTATCCGCGCCGCGGTTGGGGACTTTTAATACAGAACAGCCTGAAATATCTATTATTTCGCCGTCGACTTCGGCTCCGACATCCGCCGCTACGCAAAGTTTTCGCTGAACGGACTCGTTTACGTTGCCCGACAGAAGGAACCCTACCCCGCCGTATTCCAGCCAAAGCACGGCGGAAGCGTTGTCGATATTTTGCCTCGATGGGTTGTCGAGCATTTCTGTTATTTCACTGCCTTCGCTGTCGATACCCGTAGGCGAGAGCGTGAAAAATCTGTAATCTCCGGTAGAAGCTATATTCGTGCCGTAACCGAGATAGACGGGCTTGAAGCCTTTTTCAACGACCGAACGGCTGAACGAGCGGAAGCCCTCGCTTATATAAGTCACGGGACAGTACGGCGAAAATACCGCGCCGACGTTTTTGTATCTGAAAATCTCTTCGAAGCCGCCGCACGTATCGCCGCGCACGGAAGTTGCTACGAGATAGTCTATCTTATCGATGCCCTTGGAATTTAAGGCGGCGAAAATTGTGCGGGCAGTCGAAGCGGAACCGTCGCCCGCGTCGATAAGCGCGGTTTTGCCGTCGGGGAACTCGACTATAGTGCAATCGCCGAAGCCTACGTCGACGAAAGTCACGCGCATTTCGCCCGCGGGATTTTTCCGGACGGGAACGAAGTACGCCGAAAGATATTTTACGGGTATGAAAAAGTTAGCTATCAGCAGAGAAAGCGCGGCGAGCACGGCAAGAATACTTACCGATATCGATACGATCTTGATTATCTTTTTTTTACGCTTTTGTTTTGCCGAATGCACCAACCTCTCCCCGCGCCGTTTTTACGGCTTTATCTGAAAAACTCGCTGTAAATCGCGCTAATGCATTTTTCGTAATCGTCGTTTTTGACGCCGACTATGATGTTCATTTCGCTCGAACCCTGATCGATCATTTTAATGTTTACGTCGGCGGCGGCAATGGCGTTGAAAAGCCGCGCGCTCGTGCCTACGGACGACGACATTCCGTGACCGACGGTTGCTATGAGAGCGATGTTTTCAATAATGCGGATAAGGTCGGGATTGACGCTCTCTTTAATATCTTCGGTTATTTTGCCGAGCTTGCTGTCGGTAAGCTGACAACTCTCTATAACCAGCGACATAGTGTCTATACCCGAAGGTATATGTTCGACGGAAACGCCCTCTGCGGCGACCGCGCAGAGCACCTTGCCGATGAACCCGATTTCGGAGTTCATATGCGATTTTTCAATAAAAATAACCGTGAAATTCTTTTTGCCCGCCACGCCCGTTACGACGTTGCCGAGGGGCGTATAGCGCGAGCTGGGTAAAATTTCCGTACCCTCGTCCTCGGGACGGAAAGTGTTTTTTATGACTATGGGGATATTAGCTTTGCGCACGGGAAAAATGCTGTCGCTATGTAAGACGTTCGCGCCCATATAGCTCAGCTCCCGCAATTCCTTGTAGGAAATGCGTTTGATGCGCTTGGGGTTGTCGACTATTCTCGGGTCGCAGGCAAGGAAACCCGAAACGTCCGTCCAGTTTTCATACACGGAAGCGTTTACCGCGCGCGCGACTACCGCGCCCGAGATATCCGAACCGCCGCGGGAGAAGGTTTTGACCTTGCCGTCCGCGCCCTTGCCGTAAAAACCGGGCAATACCGCGCGGGCGCATTTGCAGACGGCGTCGTCTACGGCTTTATAAGTCCGCGCACTGTCGAGCGAGCCGTCCTCTTTAAAGAAAATTACGTCCTCAGCGTCTACGAACTCCGCGCCGAGCGCTTTCGCCGTAATGCGCGCGCTGAGGTACTCCCCGCGGGAAGCGGTAAAGTCCTCGCTGCATTCACGCTCTATTCTGCGCTCCGTTTCGTCGAGCACCGACTTTATATCGAAATCCAGCCCAAGCTCTTTGACTATGGAAGTAAAGCGGTCGCGCACGGCGGCGAACGAATCGCCGAGCGAGCCTTCGCTCATTAATTTTTTGTGGCATTCGTAGAGCATATCGGTGACCTTGATATCGCCCGAATATCTCTTACCGGGAGCGGAAACCACCACGAATTTGCGCTCTTCGTCGTCGTCTGTTATAGCTTTTACTCTTTTAATGACGTTTCCGTCCGCCATCGACGTGCCGCCGAATTTACACACTTTCACTGACATATAACACCTTGCGGACAAACTCCGCGCTAAACTATTTTTCTCGCTTCGATATAATAACGCTTTTCGTCGCCTTCGCCCATAGAAAACGTCTTTCTGGGCAGATTGCCGCCTTCGAGAATAAGACGGAAAAAATCGTCCTTGCAAATCGCGGGCAGAATTATTCCCACGCCCTCTTTACGGGTCAATTCGGTAAGTTCGTCCCCGCCGTGAATATAATCTACTTCGCCGCCGTAACGCGCCGTAAACCGCGCGATATATTCGTCGAGGGCGCGTATACCCTGCGGAATATCGCAGTCGAAAGGAGCTTCGCTTCTGACGCCTTTACTAACAATATACGCCGCAGACCCGCACGAAGTTTTCAATCCCGCCGTAAACTCTTCTACGCGCGGCGTTTTTACGTATCTGTGTATGGGCTTAAACTCAAGCGCGGGATCGTAAATATTCACCGCTTCAACCAGCGCGAACCTTGCGGGGTGATCTTGCTTTTCGGCTTCGGACAGCCCTTTTTTAATGTTTTCCCAGCAGGTTTTAGCCGTTGCGAGCGAGTGATTTCCGTCGCCCACGGCGAACAGAAGTTTTTCGTCCTTGCCGTATCTTTCAACCGCGCGAGCGCCATCGGCAAGCGAATAAAGCGCGTTTATAACCTCTTCGGGATTTTCCACGGCGCAGCCCTTTACTCTGCCGCCGTTCATCATAAGATCGAAATCGTATAAAGTGTCGCCCCGTTTCAAGCCGCCGAGCACGACGTTTTTCTCGTCGTCGAACAAAAGCATTGCATGCGGCATTTCCAAAGCTGCGTTTTTGCGTATTTCCACGCGGGGCGGAATGCGCTCTAAAATAGTTGCTTCCGTAGAACGGACGAGCGTTTTCGCACCCTTTTCAAAGGAATATTCCTCGAGGTCTATCGCCAGAACTATGCCCGTGCGCGTACCTGAAGGCGTGGTGCGCTCGACGAGAATAAGACCTTCCCTTTCTTTAAAAACGCCGCCCGAAAGGTACTCGCGCATCATTTTGTTAATGCGCTCGATACGCTGTTCGGGCTGACTTTTAAGATATATTTCGGGAAAAATGAGGTTAAAAGCCGACGGAACGCCGCGGGTTATACCCTCGACGTCCGCCCAATATTTTTCATCCGAAGTGTATTGGTCGCAGGCGTTGACCGCCCACCTGTGCATATCCGTGCCGTCCGCAGGAAGCAGTACGCGCGGGATTTTGATTACGTTCATATTACCTCAGATATTTAAAAGGATAACGCATAAAACCGCGATAACCGCGGACAGAATTTTAATGCCGATATTCTTCGTGAAAAATTCCGTTATGAATTTAGTGAATTTTCTCATATCAGTTTACCCTCCGCCGAAAGATCCGACCAGTAATATTCGGTAAGCGCGTTTTTGATGTCCGCCGCGTCGGCATACTTTTTCTTGACCGCGCCGTTTTTGACTATTGAAATTATACCTGTTTCCTCGGAAACGACTATCGCCGTAACGCTCGCCACCGAGGTTACGCCCAGCGCCGCGCGGTGACGGCTGCCCATTTCCTTGGGCAGGTTTTCGCTCTGCGCCAGAGGCAGGAAACAACCCGCCGCGTAAATCTTGTTGCCCTCTATTATCATTGCGCCGTCGTGCAGGGGCGCTTTGGGATAAAAGACGGCTTCTATCATCTGCGAAGTAATCGCGGCGTTGACTACCGTGCCGCTTTCGATAATGCCTTCGGGCAGGTTCTCGTTGGAAAGCACTATCAGCGCGCCCACGTCCTTTTTGGACATATTCTGCACCGCGCGCACCGTTTCTTCGATTATAAGCTCTATACCCGAAACGGTAATGCTTTCAAGTTTGTTTTTCTTGATATTCGAATCGAGCATATTGCGCTTCAACTCGGTGTTGTACATAGTAAATACCAAAAGCGCTATCATAGCGATTATGATAATCAAGTCCGCCGACGGCAAATTGTCGGACAGCGTGAACGTAAGTCCGCTGAACAGCACGAGGAATATTATTACGCCGAAAAATTTCTCGCTTTTATTGAATTTGAGAAGTTTGAAAACCGTATAGAACACGAATGCAATCAAAATAAATTGCAAAATATATTCCACGTAGTTATAGTTTTCCCCGAAAGTCACAAAAAAGTTTTTAAGCCTTAAACCTAATTCTTCCCACTTGTTCATCGTATCCTCGCAAAACCGTCCGTCATTGCACGCGCGCGTGCAATGCGCCCGAATATACTCTCTTATTATCTATTATATAGTTAATTAACGAAAAAATAAAGCAAATAAAGGTGGTTAATTTACCCTTATGAAAAAAATATGACGTTTTCAAAGCATTGTAACGCGCTTTGCGGCGTCATTTTGCCGCATTTCACGTCGGAAACGCATTTATAGGCGCGCTCAACGAGCGCTTTCAGCTTTTCTCCGCCTACGTTTTCGGCTTGTTCGCGGCTCTTTTTTACGCCGTATTCCTTCATTTTCAGCGTTGCCGCAAGCTCCGCCGGGCTGCCGTCCCATTCCAAGATTATCAGCAGGTTTTTGAAATAGTTATAGAGCCCCGACAAGAGATAGGTCTCGTCGCCGCTTTTTGTAACGAGCTCGTCGGCGACTGCGCAAAACCGCGTGTAGTTTTTAACCGCCGCGGCGTTGGTAAGTTCGTACAGCTTATAGTCTGCGTCTTTGAAAACGAGCTCGTCTATTTCACCGCGGGTAAGCTCGCCCCCGCCCTTATAGTCTATGAGTTTTTCAACCTCGACCGACACGCGCGCCATATCGTTTAAACAGTAAGCGGCTATCGCCTCGCAAGAGGCAGTTGAAACCGTAACCCCCGCGCGTTTTAAAGTTATATACGCCCATTTCGCAACAGTGTCGGGTTCTGCGCGGTTACAGTCGATATAGGTAACGGCGCGTCTACGCTTTAAATCGCAGCCCTTTTTTGCGCCCGAATTTACGATTATAAATATCGAAGTCGGAGGAAAATCGTCGAAAAGCGGTTTCAGATATTTTTCGTATTCTGCGTCGGCAGGATAAAACTCGCTCACGCGGACGATACGCTTTTCAGCCATAAACGGGTAATTGCGCACCGCCGCCACGAGCGCGGAAAGCCCGACGCCCTTTAACGCTTCGCCGTCGAACGACGTATAGTTCAGTTCCGGCATCTGCAAAAACGCGGCTTTTATCTGTTCTTCGCCCTTCATTCTGAAATACGCGTCGTCACCCTCGAGAAGGTATACCGCCGCCGCGCCCGAAGTTATTGAGTTTTTGAGTTCGGTGTATTTCATTTATCGTCCTTGGGTCTGTATTCGTATCTGATATATTCGCAGTCGCTCAACTGCGCACGCGCGCACATCGCCGCATAAACCTCGTCGCGGAGCTTTTGCACGGCTTGCTTGTGCGGCAATCCGGTATCGGGGAAAAAAGGTCCGTCGATATACACCACGTAACGCGGATAATCGGAATGCTTGCGCTTTTTGTAGGTCAGCGTATACGAAAACACGGGCGTGCCGAGTTTTACGGGATACGCGAAGGAAGTTGCGGGAAAGGGGCGTATTCCGGTATAATAATGCCAGATATGCGCCTCGGGATAGACGGCTATCCAATGCCTGCGTTCAACCGCCTCCGCAACGGCGGCGTTAAACTTTTTCATTCCCGCATAGCCTTCGGGAATGGGCAGTCCGCCAAGCGTTTTTATAAGCCAGCCCAGACCTTTAATGGAAGTCGCGTCGGGGTTGACTATTATGTCGGCGGGGCGCGGAAACGCGAGATAGGACGGATTGAACGCGTCGACTATCATAGAAGTATGGTTGCCGTACATAAAACAAGCGCGCTTTTTATAGCCTTTGAAAACCTTTTTGTTAACGTACTTAACGCGTTTTATGAGTTTGTTGTATAAACTCAGAAGGGGAAAAACGATTAATCTATAAACGAAAACGCGCTTTAAAAACCCGCCGAAGCCCTTGTTAAGATACACGTAATCTTCGGGTAAGCTCTTGCGTTTTATGTGCGTGCCCGCAAAATCGTCGTTCAACTCGTCCGAGTAGTAATAGACTTTTTGCTCTTTCATATCAGTCCTTGTTGAACATAGCCAGAAGCTCTTTCAACGCGAACGAAACGTTGACGTTCTTGGAAAGCGCAATTCCGATGCCGCGCACGGGCAAAGTGGGTTGGGTCTTTATTTCGATAAGCTCGCCGCTTTCAAGCTCTTCAATACAGTACTCGCGGGGTATACAGCCTATGCCCATACCCTTAACGGCGAGTTTTTTCATTAAATCCCAATTCGCCACTTCAACGTCTGGCGTAAGCGTAATGCCCAGCGTTTCGCAATACTTTTCAAGCGTTTGTCTGAAAACGGTGTTGCCCTCTATCATAAGCATAGGATATTCTTGCAAATCCTTGAGGCTAAGGCATTTATCGGAGAGAAAATTATACTTCCTGCCCGCGACGAAAATATCGTTTAAATGGCATATAGTGCCGTGGAAATTGACGTCGTCGTCCTCGAGCGGGAGATTTACGAACGCCACGTCGCAACGCCCCTCTTTGAGCTGGCTGACGGTGTACGGCGAGGTCGAAGAAATGAGTTCCAGCCTGACCGCAGGGTATTTTTCGTTGTACTCGGCGATTTTGTCGGCGATAACGTGCGCGAAAATGGAGTCGGTCGCGCCTATCCTTATTTGACCCGTGGCGGTAATTTGCATCTCCGTGAGTCTGTTTTCGGCTTGCTCAATAAGTTTAAGCGCTTCTTCGACGGGTTTGAAAATAAGTTTTCCGCCCGAAGCCGACAAGTCCATACCCTTATGCGTACGGTTAAAAAGCGGGGTGCCAAGCTGGGTTTCAAGTTGTTTTATAGCCTGCGACACGGCGGGCTGGGAAATAAAAAGTTCCTGCGCCGCTTTGGTAAGACTGCCGCATTTTGCAACCGTGTAAAACACCTTGTATAATTCGAGATTAACCATAATAACACCTTTATTTTCCCACGCAGAATTTTTCGAAAACCGTTGAAATTATCTCTTCGGTAGCCGTTTCGCCCGTAATTTCGCCGAGCGCGTCCCACGCGTCGCGCAAGTCCACCGCAATCAAATCGAGAGTGTGCGTATCCGCGTTTTCCGCCGCCGAACGCAACGCTTCCGCCGCCCTTATAAGCGCCGAATAATGTCGCTCCTCAACGACGAAAAGTTTATCGAGCGCGGCGTCGCCTACGCCTGCGCGTTTAATCGCCGCTTTCAGCTCTTCCAGCCCCTCGCCCGTCTTTGCCGATACGGCGACGTCGTACTCGCCGCACGGCGTTAAAATATCCGTTTTATTGAAAACTCGGACGACTTCACCCGAAGTTTTTTCGTTCAACTCCCCGCCGTCGGTCACGAAAAGCACCACGTCCGCGGATGCAACGACGTTCTTCGCGCGGGTAATGCCAATGCTTTCCACCGCGCCCGCGGTCTCGCGTATGCCGGCGGTATCGATAAGGTTATACTTCACGCCGTCCATTTCGAGCGTGCCCTCAACCGCGTCGCGCGTTGTGCCCGCCTCGGGCGAAACGATGGCTTTTTCATAGCCGACGAGCGCGTTTAAAAGCGAGCTTTTTCCCGTGTTCGGCTTGCCGCAGAGAGCTACGGTAACGCCGTCCTTTATCTTCTTTCCGCATTTATAGCTCGAAACGAGTTTACCGAGCCGACCGTCGAGCGCATTAATGCTCTCAACGACGGCGCGCAAATCCGCGCCGCTTTCGTCCTCTTCGGGATAGTCGATTTCGACGGCGGTCTGCGCGAGTATGAGTTTCAGATCATCCTGAACGCTCTTAATTTCCGAAGTCAGCCGCTCGTTATACAGCATATTTCCCGCGCGGAGAAGCGCAAGGCTTTCGGCGTTTATCATATCCGCCATACCCTCCGCGGAAGCAAGCGAGAGTTTGCCGTTTAAAAACGCCCTGCGCGTAAACTCGCCGCGTTCCGCCGAACGCGCGCCGAGGGCAAACGCCTTTTTCAGAAGTCCGCGCGTGATTTCCGTGCCGCCGTGGCAGTGGAATTCCACGACGTCCTCGCCCGTGAACGATTTGGGGGCTTTGAAATAGACCATAAAACCGTAGTCGGTAAAACCCTCGCCCGAAATATCGCCCGCATACATACGGTTGGGAATATATTGAGTTTTAAGGGGCGAAAACATCCTTTTTGCTATCTGCAACGCGTTTTCGCCGCTCAGCCTTATTATCGCCACCCCGCCTTTACCCGAAGGGGTTGCTACGGCGGCTATCGTATCGAACATAAAATATAACCGTTACTTATATAATTTATAAATATTATAGCACCGACGCCTTTAAAATGCAAGAAAAAAGAGCGCTTATCCGCGCCCTTAATTTCCTATAAATCGAACGGGTCGCCACCCGAACCGTTATTGCCGTTCCGGTTATTGCCGCCGAATTCCGCAAACGGGTCGTCCGCCGCAGAACCGCCGCGGGGCGCGCCGTCTCCAACGTCATTGCCGCCGTTATAGCCGTTGCCGCGGGGCGCGTCGTAACCGCCCGAATAGGGGTTTCTGTCGTAGAAGCCCGCGTCGGGGTTCTGGCGGGCGTACTGCTGATACATTCTGTACTGTCTTTCCTGTTCCCTGCGCACGAATTCGCGGTAGTTCATACCCGTGTTATTGCGGATTATGAAAATGAGAATGCCCTGAACGGGGAAAAGCACGCTCGTGAGAGTGAAAAGGAAATAACGCCTTGCCGCGTAAGTCTGGAAAAACGCCGAGAAAACGAACACTTCCAGAGCGAGGAAAACGAGATTGAATGCGGTGAGTATATACGTGTCGAGAAACTCGAAACACCACGCCGCCCAGGCAAGCTCGGCAGGGACGTTGAAAAGCTGGTACTCGGTGAGTCCCGCAGCGCCGTAAATACCGTCCTGCGCAACTTCGTAAATGCACCCCGCGTTGCCGAGGAGAGTTACCGCCGTCCAGTCCACGATATAGCCGCAGACGAGCAACGCTTCGAGAATAGCCGCCGCAAGCGCGAAGATTTTGGTGTCCACGCCCTTGAAAACCCTGTTCTTACTGCCGCAAACGCCGATAAAGTAAAGGTTCAAAAAGGGCACGAAAGCCATCCAGCCGTGCTTTATTTTTTCGCGCCGCGCAATAGTGAAAAGACCGATAGTCTGAAACACGAACACGAGCAGAAAGCAAAGCCCGCCCACGACGTACGGCACGTAAGCCGTGTCAGAATTTACGAATTGCATCGCTATCGACGCGTATTCAAAAAAGTCCATACAGTTTCAATTCTCCCGCAGATTGTTCTCTCTTAACGATATTATATATGATTATATATGCGCAAGTTGTATAAAATAAAAACGTTGTGTGAAAATTATAAGAAATTTTCAAGCCCGTATTCCACGCTTTCAAGGGTGAGTCCCTTCGACGGCATCGTTCTGCCCACTGCCTCGCGGTCGAGATCCGAAAAGGAACGTGCTATCTCGTCCTCTGACAAAAAGCCTTGGGCAAAGCAGAGCATCGTGCCGGCAATCGTTCTGACCATATTGTACAAAAACCCCGCGCCGCAAACGTAAATTTCAACGTCGCGCGAACCGTAGCTTTCGCCGCTTTCCACCCTTACCGAGTAGACTTCGCGCACCGTGGTTTTGACTTGCGAACCGCTCTTGCAATACGCCTTGAAATCGCGTTTACCCACGAATGCCCCCGATATATATTTGAGTTTCGATATATCCACGGGCGTTTTGACCCACACGGAATACCTGTCTTTGAGCGGGTTTCTGCGGGGCGAAAGATAGACCCTGTAACAGTAAGTTTTTTTCTTTGCGCTGCGGTTTGCGTCGAAGCCCTCGGGAGCTTCCGCCGAATTCAGAACGGAAATATCGGGCGGCAAATGCATATTCAGCACCTCCGCGATTTTTTCCGCGGGTATAGTGGTTTCCGCGTCGAAATGACAAACCTGACCCGCGGCGTGTACGCCGCTGTCCGTTCTTCCGCTCGCCGTGACGCACGTACGCGCGCCGAAAACGCGGGCGCAGGCCTCTTCCATTCTCTGCTGTACCGACACGGCGTTTTTCTGAATCTGCCAGCCGCCGTAGTCCGTTCCGTCGTAGGCGACGAGTAAAGCGTATCTTTTCATCGTATCTTAATGTAAACGAAAATTTCGGGACAAATCGCCTGCGCGTAGATATTGAGCAACACGACTCCCGCTATGAGCGAGGCGAACACGAAAAACGCGACCAGATCGCGCCAGCCCAAAGTAAGTTTTTTGTATTTGGTGCGGTGACGGGCGTTGGAATAACACCTCGCGTCCATTGCGTCGCCCAGCTCGTCCGCGCGCCTGAACGCGCTTATCAGAAGGGGTATGAGAATGGGAACGACGGCTTTAATGCGTTTGAAAATATTGCCGCTTTCGAAGTCCGCACCCCTTGCTTTCTGCGCGGAAATAATGCGGTTTGTTTCGTCTATCAGCGTGGGAATAAACCTGAGCGCTATCGACATTATGAGCGCAAGCTCGTGAACGGGGAACTTAATATAAGTGAGGGGCTTCAAAAGACTTTCAATGCCGTCGGTCAGCGCGACGGGCGTGGTCGTGAGTGTGAGCACCGACGACGCAATTACGAGGAAAAACAGCCTGAGCACGAAGAAAACCGTGAAAATAATGCTTTCGAGGTAAATTTTTATTATCCACCATTCGCAAAGCAGAGTTTCGCCGCCGTGAAAAAACAAGTTGAGCACGGCGGTGAAAAGCAGTATGAAAAGTATGCCTTTTACCGAGCGCAAAACGCTTTTAAAGGGCACGCGCGCCGCAATAACCGCCGCGAAAAGGACTACCGCGCAAGCCGCCATAGCGTAAAAGTTTGCCGAACAGAACAAAAGCGTTATGAACGCGATGAGCGCGAGCAGTTTTATCCGCGGGTCAAGCCTGTGCACGAAGGATTGGGTAGGATAATACTGACCGAAAGTAACGTCGTTAAGCATTGCCTTCGCCCTCCCCGTTAAACAGCCCGATTACCTTTTCCGAAAAATCGTCTAAAGTACAGTCGCTGTCGATTATATAGCCGCGCCGCGCGAGTCCGTCGGCAATTTTCGCCGTCATAGGCACGTCAAGACCGAGGGAGCGCAGCTCGTCCGCGCGTTTGAAAACGTCGGCGGGGTGTCCGCAGGCGAAAACTTTACCTTCGGAAATAACGCAGGCGCGCGTGCAGTTTTCGGCGACCTCGTCCATATCGTGTGAAACGATTATAACCGTTTTGCACCACTCCCTGTGCAGCTTATGCAACAGCTCCATTATCTCGTTTTTGCCCTTGGGGTCGAGTCCGGCCGCCGGCTCGTCAAGAATGAGAATATGCGGTTTGGTGACGATAACGCCAGCAATGGCGACCCGCCTCTTCTGACCGCCCGACAAATCGAAAGGCGACTTGTCCTTGACCTCTTCGTAATTCAGCCCGACTATTTCGATACTGCTTTCGACGGCTTGCGCGATTTCTTCGGGCGTAAGATTTTTATTGAAATTTTTAAGCCCGAACGCAACGTCCTGAAACACCGTTTCGGCAAAAAGTTGATACTCGGGATATTGGAACACCATTCCCACGCTTGCGCGCAAAGCCTTAAAGTCGCATTTTTTATCGCTTAAATCGAATTGCCCCACGGATATGCGGGGAATAACGGGTGCGGGCTGTCCGTTTTTGGGCTTTTTCGCGCGGTACTTTTTGTTCGCCGAAGGCAGTTTGATAAGCGCGTTCAAATGCTGTACGAGCGTGGATTTGCCGCTGCCCGTGTGCCCGATAACGCCGAAAAACTCGCCCTCGCCGATTTTAAGATCGATTCCGTCGAGAGCCTTCTTAGCAAAGGGCGATTTTTTGGAATAAGTGAAGCTGAGATCGCTGATTTCAACGTCCCATTCGTGTGCGCTTTCAAAGGGTTTTGGCGTAAATTTTTGCGATTGCCCCCCTGATATGCCGCGGTTTACGAAGTTTTCCGCGATTTTTTCCGCAAGTTCTTCGGGGCGCAGAACGTTGTCTATCCGCATTCCCGCGCCGCGCAACGCGTTGCATAAAACGGTGATTTTTGGCAATGACAGGTTGAACGTTTCAAGCGTTTCGCCGCTTTCGAATATCTCTTCGGGCGTGCCGCTTAAAGCTATTTCGCCCTTGTTCATTACTATCGTTCTGTCGGCAAGAAGCGCCTCTTCCATAAAGTGGGTAATGAGGATAACCGTCATTCCCTCTTCCTCGTTAAGCCGCTTTACGACGTCTATAACTTCCTTTCTGCCCTTGGGGTCGAGCATTGCCGTGGATTCGTCGAGAATGAGAATTTGCGGCTTTACCGCAAGCACGCCGGCAACGGCTATGCGCTGTTTCTGACCGCCCGAGAGCCGCGACGGGGTTGCGTGGCGGTAGTCGAGCATTCCGACCGCGCCGAGCGCCCATTCGATCCTTCTGCTTATCTCTTCGCGATCCACGCCGATATTTTCGGGACCGAAAGCGACGTCGTCCTCAACGATCGAAGCTACGGTCTGGTTGTCGGGGTTCTGGAAAACAATGCCTACGCTCTTTCTGATTTCTACGGCGTTTTTTGCGTCGCCCACGTCCGTACCGAGCACGCGCACCGTGCCTTCGTCGGCTTGTAAAAGACCGTTCAAGAGCCGCGCGAGCGTGGATTTACCGCTTCCGTTGTGACCTACGACGGACAGAAATTCCCCGCGTCTGACGGAAAACGACACGCCGTTCAGCGCCGCCGTTTCACTGCCTGGATAGAAAAATTTTAAGTTTTCGCATTCGATTACGTATTCTTCGGACATATACCATACGATTATAACAAATTTTACGGCGATTAACAACAAAATGCGGTGAAAATAGCGAGAAAATTTATAAAAAATTATCTAACTTTTGAATGAGTGTTGACAAGCCCTTTTATTTGATATATAATATTGAAGGTGCGGGCAACCGCAGTAACTTGAAATATATTTTTAAAAACGGAGGTTTTTTCAATGAAAAAATTGACAATCGACGGTAATACCGCCGCGAGTCACGTTGCGTATGCCTTTTCGGAAGTAGCGGCGATTTATCCCATTACCCCCTCTTCGCCTATGGCTGAAGTTGCGGACGAATGGGCAACCGCGGGCAGAACCAACATGTGGGGTCAGAAAGTTAAGATTGCCGAAATGCAGTCCGAAGGCGGCGCGGCAGGCGCGGTTCACGGTTCGCTTTGCGCGGGTGCTCTTACTTCGACGTATACCGCTTCGCAGGGACTTCTTCTGATGATCCCCAATATGTACAAAATATCGGGCGAACTTATGCCTATGGTAATGCACGTTTCGGCGCGCGCGCTCGCGGCGCATTCGCTCAATATTTTCGGCGACCACGCGGACGTTATGGCTTGCCGCCAGACGGGCTTTGCAATGCTTTGCGATTCCTCCGTTCAGGAAGTTATGGACCTCGCGCTCGTCGCGCATCTTTCGACATTGAAATCGAGAGTTCCCTTCATTAACTTCTTCGACGGCTTCAGAACGAGCCACGAAGTTTCCAAAATCGACGTCTGGGACGACGCAGACAATTACGCAGAAATCCGCGCTATCTGCGACGAAGCGGGCATTGCGGAGGACGTTGCGGACTTCAAGTCGCGCTCGCTCAACCCCGAGCACCCCATTCAGAAGGGCACGGCTCAGAACGGCGACACGTATTTCCAGAACAGGGAAACTGCCAACGGTTACTACGTTGCGGCTCCCGCTATCGTGCAAAAAATGATGGACCTCGTTTCGGCTAAATGCGGCAGAAGCTACCACCTTTTCGACTACGTAGGCGCGCCCGACGCGGACAAGGTTATCGTCGCTATGGGTTCAGGTTGCGAAACCATAGAAGAATCCATCAACAAGCTCAACACGATGGGCAAGAAATACGGTCTTGTAAAAGTTCGTCTGTACCGTCCTTTCGTTGCCGACGCGTTTATCGAGGCTCTGCCCAAGACCGTAAAGAGAATCGCCGTTCTCGACAGAACGAAAGAGCCCGGTTCGCTCGGCGAGCCCCTTTACCTCGACGTTTGCTCGGCTCTGCTTGAAAAGGGCGTTAAGAACGTTAAGGTCGTAGGCGGAAGATACGGTTTGGGTTCCAAGGAATTCACGCCTTCCATGGTGCTTGCGGTCTACAAGAACCTTGAAAAGAAAGACCCCAAAAATCACTTCACTATCGGTATTTACGAGGACGTTACGAACACGTCGCTTGATTTCTCGCAGAAACTCGACGCGGCTCCCGCGGGTTCGACGAGCTGTAAGTTCTACGGTCTCGGCTCCGACGGTACGGTAGGCGCAAACAAAAACTCCATTAAAATCATAGGCGACCACACGGACAAGCACGCTCAGGCGTACTTCTTCTACGACTCCAAAAAGTCGGGCGGCATCACCGTTTCACACCTCCGTTTCGGCGATTCCCCCATCCAGTCGGAATACCTTATCGACAGCGCTGACTTCGTGCAATGCTCCAACCCCTCCTACATTACCCGCTACGATATGACGGGCGACATCAAAGAGGGCGGCACGTTCCTTATCAATACCGACGCTACGACGGTTAAGAAACTCGAAAAGTTCCTTCCCGCGAAAGTCAAGAAAGAAATCGCAAGAAAGCACATCAACCTTTACGTTATCGACGCTATTAAGATTGCGGCTGAACTTGGTCTGCGCGGCAGAACCAACACCATTCTGCAATCGGCGTTCTTCCGCGTCAATCCCCAGATAATGCCCTACGACAAGGCCATAGAATATATGAAGTATATGGCTAAGAAGTCGTTCGGCAGAAAGGGCGACGCAGTCGTTCAGATGAACTACAACGCAATCGACGCGGCGGCAGGCGACAACCTCATTAAAATCGACGTTCCCGACAGCTGGAAAAACGCCAAGTCGGGCGCGGAAATGGTCAAGGGTCACGACAACTCCTACTATCAGGAAATTATCAAACCCATCCTCTATCTCGAAGGCGACAAGCTCAAATCTTCGCAGTTCAACGCGGACGGTCACGTGCCTACGGGAACGACCAAGTACGAGAAGCGCGGCGTTGCCGTTATGGTACCCGAAATCGACCTTGTAAAATGCGTACAGTGCGGAAGTTGTTCGTTCGTATGCCCTCACGCGTGCCTGCGTCCCGCTCTCGTTGCTACGGGCGCGGATAAGCCCGCTACTCTCGGCACGAAGGCGGCAATCGGCTTGCCCGGCTACGAGTACAGAATGCAGGTTTCGCCCCTCGACTGTATGGGCTGCGGCGTGTGCGCAACGGTCTGCCCCGTCAAGGACGGCGGCGCTATCAAGATGGTGCCCATTGCAGAGTCGCTTAAAAACGGCGAAGCGGAAAATTGGGAATACACCGTCGCGCTTCCCGAAGTCGATACTTCCAAATTCAAGAAAACCACCGTTAAGGGCTGCCAGTTTGCCACTCCTTTGTTCGAGTTCTCGGGCGCGTGCGCAGGCTGCGGCGAAACCCCTTACGTAAAAGTAATCACCCAGCTCTTCGGCGAGGATATGGTAGTCGCAAACGCAACGGGTTGCTCGTCCATTTACGGCGGCTCGTCGCCCACCTGCCCCTACACCACCAACGCCAAGGGACACGGACCCGCCTGGGCTAACTCGCTGTTCGAGGACAACGCGGAGTTCGGTTACGGCATGAACCTTGCGTACGCGGCAAGAAGAAACGCGGTTAAGAGCAAGGTTGAAAAACTCGCAACCCTCTGGGGCGGCGAGGGCAAGACGCTCTGCGAAAATTACCTTACGGCGTTCGAGGACAGAGAACCTTCCAAGAAAGCAAGCGAAGAACTCGTTAAGGCGCTTGAACAGTGCGACGGCTGCGGTTGCGAGAGCGACGCGCTCGTAAGAGAAATACTTGCAGACAAGGATTGCCTTGCCAAGAAATCCATCTGGATATTCGGCGGCGACGGTTGGGCTTACGACATCGGCTACGGCGGTCTTGACCACGTGCTCGCTTCGGGCGAGGACGTAAACGTTCTGGTACTCGATACCGAAGTTTACTCGAACACGGGCGGTCAGGCTTCCAAGTCGACAAACATCGGCGCGGTTGCGAAGTTTGCTTCGGCGGGCAAGAGAGTCAAGAAAAAGGATCTGGGTATGATTGCGAAGTCCTACGGCTACGTATACGTTGCGCAATGCGCAATGGGCGCGGATATGTCGCAACTTCTCAAAGCGCTGTCCGAGGCTGAGGCTTACCACGGTCCTTCGCTTATCATCTGCTACGCTCCCTGCATTAACCACGGCATTAATATGACGAAGAGCCAGCTTGAAGAAAAAGCGGCGGTTGAATGCGGTTACTGGCCCCTTTACAGATACAACCCCGACGGCGAAGTATTCACGCTTGACAGCAAAGAGCCGACGGGCGACTATCAGGCGTTCCTTGCGGGCGAAACGAGATACGCTTCCCTCGTCAAGACTCAGGGCGAAGAAGTTGCTCACGAGCTGTTCAGACAGACCGAAGAGTCCGCGAAAGCAAAACTCAACGGCTATAAAAAACTCGCAGGCAAAGAATAATAACTAAATAATAAAGCCCCGCGTTTGCGGGGCTTTTATTTTTTACCGTTAATTACTCTAATTCTTCTTTAAGAATCTGTTTAAGCTCTATAATGCTCGTCAACGCCTCGTCGAGTTTAGCTTTGCTGTTTCTAATCCGTGACTTGCGTATCTGTTCGTTATCCACCCAATTTTCGCAACTGTCTTTCGGCTTGACGACATTAAAGTCTTTTCGGCATTTTCCAAATCCGCTTTTTACAAAACAGCTAAAACTTTTATTATAGAATTCTCTGTAATATCTACAATCTCTGCAATAATTTTCGTCCATAATTTTCTCCTTTGACGTTTTAAATTTTATAATTCAATTATAACGTTTAATTTTATTAATATGACATTTACTAAATGTCAAAGGAGTTTTTTATTTAAAATTTTTAATTTTAAAATTACAGCGATAAAAATTCGGCGATAGCGGACATAACCTCTTCGTCCTCTTGCGTTGCCGCAGCAAAGTCAAAAGAAGTAAAATAACTTTTATCAATCCTTTTTGCGTTACGCAGGCTTGCCGAAAGTTCGGCGAGTTTTGCTTCGGCTTCCACGGTGTTATACGGGTTATGCGCCTTGTCGTCACAAAAAATCTTGCTTATATTTTCACCGTTAACCGCGGAATATGCGCCGTTTAACGCAGTTACGACCTTATCGCGTCCGCCGTGAATAACGAGCGTAGGCACACCGCTTTCAACCGCGCATTTAGCCGAGTTGAGGTTGCCCTTCACGCCGAATCTGAACAGATGAATAATCCACCAGAAAGGGCACATCAGCGCCGCGGCAGGCGCGGGAATAACGTTCTTAGAAGCCTCATATGCCGTTTTTACGGGCGTTTTGGGAGCGCTGATAGCAACGACTTTACTTACCTTACATTCCGCGGAAGCGCAGAGCGCGGAATACGCGCCCCAACTGTGACCGACGAGATAAATTTCGGCGGCGGGGCATTTTTCTTTCGCCAAACTAACTGCTTTTACCGCGGTTCTGACTCCCTCGTACATACCTACGATATTTTTACCGTCGGAGAGGTTGCAACCCGTACTGTCGAGCGCAAGAACGGTATAGCCCTGCTTGCAGAAGTAATTAATTTCCGTCAGATACGGCGCGTGTCCCGCGCCCATACCGTGACAAAAAACCACCGTCCCGCCGCGTGGTTGAACGCGTTCGTCGCGGTATATATAGCCGCGTAGCGTGTTTTTGCCGCTCTTTGCGGTAACGGATTCGGCGGATAATCCAAAATCGTCCGCGCCGTAATATTTCAACAGCGGGTTTTTATCGCAACGCTTGCCGAACACGAAGTTATACGCGGCAAGCGATATTAAAAACAGTATGATTATAAGTCCCGGGACTACGGAAGATACGATTATGTAGGGCAAAATTTTCACCTTTTTAAACGCTTCCCCCGCCGATTACGGCGGGGGAAGTTCAATTTTATATTATATTAAACTACGTACTTGTCTTCAAGCGCGGGCGCGGAGTCCATTTCTTTCTTCTGACCCTCGTAACCCTTTTTGCCGAGCAACGCGAAAGTAGCTTTTTTGCCGTTTTCTACGCCGGGCTGGTTGAACGTATTGATATTGAGCATTGCGCCCGTGTAAGCCGTCTGCAACTCGAAAAGGAACATAAGCTGACCGAGCGTGAACGCGTTGACTTCGGGCAGATTAATCGTGTAATTCATTCTGCCCGCGCGCATTAACGCGTACGCCGTAGCCTTGTTTTCCGCCTGAATAAGCTCTTCCATAGTGTGCCCGCCGAGGAAACCGACGTCGGGAATATCCTCGCAGCCGTGCGCGATAACGCTTTCGCAAGCGTACTTGCCTACGGAAATGAACGTGATTACCTTGTCGTAAGGGCCTTCGATATAGAGCTGAACCTGAGAATGCTGGTCGGTTACGCCGAGGCTCTTGACGGGAGTCGTGCCGACATTGACGGTGTTGCCCGCGTAGTCGACTGCTTTGCCGAGGGATTCCGCCCAAAGCTGGCAATACCAATCCGCCATAAGTTTGAGGTTATCCGAATAGGGCATTAAAACGTTTATGTTCTTGCCCTGCAAAGCGGTGATATACTGCAAAGCCGCACAAGCAAGAGCGGGGTTTTTGGATACGTTGGGTTTGTTGCAAACGCCGTCCATATACGCCGCGCCCGCAAGCATTCCCTTTATATCGATACCGAGCACCGCCGCGGGAAGAAGTCCTACGGGGCAAAGCTCGGAAAATCTTCCGCCTACTCCGTCTGGAAGAACGTACTTTTTGAACTTGCCGCCGTATTTTTCGTCGATTTTAATGAGGTTACCGCGGCTCGCGTCCGTGGTGAAAATCATATGCTCGGGCAGAGATAATCCCCTCTTCTCGAGCGCGTCGGCGATTATGAGGTACTGCGCCATAGTTTCGCTCGTAGCGCCCGACTTGGAAATTACGTTGAAGCACGTTTCCGCAGGGTCGATAATATCGAGAAGCGCCTGCATTCTGACGGGGTCTACGTTGTCCTCTACGTAGAATCTGGGACCGCCGCGTTTTTTGTTGGGCAGTTCGTTATAGTGAAGGTGTTTAAGCGCATTGAAAACCATTATAGGACCGAGCGCGCTGCCGCCTATGCCGAGCACCACAAAGTTCTTGAACTTCTTTCTGATCTGCTTGGCGGTGGCGAGGATATCAGCGACGATTTCGTCCTGATTGTAGGGAAGCTCCGTCCAGCCCATAAAAAGTTCGTCCTTGCCGCGGTTGGACGCGACGTATTCGAACGCCTGTTCAGCCTTGCCCTTGATTGCGCGAAGCTCGGCGTCGGTCACGCCCTTGTCGCCAAGCGACTTTTCCATCATATAATTATAGTCGACGGTGACGCGCATTGCATTGCGCCATTCTCTGGTTTTGTATGCCATTCCTTTCCTCCGATTAAAAAGTTTTCCTTATAAATTATATATCCAAACTCAAATTAAGTCAATTACTTTGAAATTTTATTTTGCCTTTTTTGTCAAGCAAACACTTTACAAAACTTACGTTCACGTAGTATAATTGTCTAAACTAAATTAAAAGCGTAGAAAGCGTTATGCCCGAACTTACGAACGACCAGCTTACGGCCGACAAAATGATAGAAGATTGGTTTCTGCACTCGACGAGGCAGATTTTCGTGCTGTCCGGCTTTGCGGGAACGGGTAAAACCACGCTTTTAAAGCATACTATAACGCAGACTTTAAAGCTTGTGCCCGACGAAAGCGCGGCGTTCGTTACGCCTACGGGCAAAGCCGCGACCGTGCTGATACGCTCGGGCATACGCGCGTGCACGCTGCATAAACTTATATATCAATCGTTCGTCGAGGAACGGGAAATCGAAGTAAACGGCAAAAAAATCACCGTCGAAAAGCTGAGTTTCCGACGGCGCGAAACTATCGACAAAGACGTAAAACTCATAGTTCTGGACGAAGCTTCGATGGTTTCGGATGAAGTTTTGCTGGATATTGCCAATTTCGGCGTAAAACTGCTCGTCTGCGGCGACAACGCGCAGTTGCCGCCCGTCGAGGGGGAAAACGCGTTCCTTGCACAGCCCGACTACACTTTGCGGACGATAGTGCGCCAGAACCGCGACAACCCCATAATAATGCTTTCCGAGCTTGCGCGCGAGGGCAAATATTTGCCTTACGGCAGATACGGCGACGGCGCGGCGGTTATCTCGAAGCGGCTGTTTACGGGCGAGCGGCGAAAAAATTATCTGCTGAAAGCCGACCAGATTGTCTGCGGGCTGAATAAAACGCGCGCGCAGATTAACGAGGAAATGCGCTTTCTGTCAGGACACGAAGGGCTGCCGCAGGACGGCGAAAAGCTGATTTGCACACAGAATAACTGGGAAACTTACATTGACGGCGAAGCGAGGTTCAACCTCGTCAACGGCATTATAGGCACGGTAATAAGCCCCTTTTATCTGCCCGACAAGGATATGGGATTTATGCAGTTCAAGCCTGATTTCCTTGACGAGAACTGCCCCGAAGCCCTGCCCTTCGACACGGGAATTTTCACCGACGGTTATTACAGATACCGCCGCGGCGACTACTTTGAAAAGTTTGACGACGACGGCGAGGCGGTCGGCGCGTTCACCTTGAACAGGTTCGAGTTCGGATATTGCATTTCCTGCCACAAGGCACAGGGAAGCGAGTTCGATAACGTGGTATTATTCGACGAGGGTTACGCTTTTAAAGAGGATAAAAACCGCTGGCTATACACCGCGATAACCCGCGCGAAAAAACGGCTTATCATAGTCAAATAAACAAAATCAAACGTTGAAATTCGTCGTGAACTTTTCCGACGAATTTTTATTATTCCATTTTTCATGGAAAAGCCTTTCGGCGTACTCTTCGCCGAACGCGCAGTTAATTACGAGATTGCCGTTCGCGCCGACAAACGCCGAAGCGCCGATTTCATTTATAAATCCGAGATTTACCGTAGTCACGTTGTAGTTAAGCAACAGCTCAGGCAAAACGTCCGCGGCAGGTATATTTATCGTGTTGACGAGCGAATACAGGAAGTCCGCCGACAAAACGCGCATACAGCATACCGTCTTGGGAATTTCCGCGGTCGTGGACGACCCGACGTTAGAATAGGTCAGATTGCAGCCCTTTCTCCGGTCGCCTTCCCATACCTCGGCAACGCCGTAACTCTTGCGTATCTCCGCGTATTCCTCGGCTTGCGCTCTGACTTTACCGTCGTAATCTTCAGGATTGAAATACAATTTAACGTTGTCGCCGCTTCCGCAAGGTCTTACCGTATAATCCGCGCTTACTCCCGATTCGCTATCTGCGCGGACGACGCCGATATAATTATACGCTTCGTCGCGGACGCTACACGCGTAATTGACTCCGCTTAAAAGCGCCGCGCCGGAGACTATATCGCCCTCGAGGTGTTCGGTGGAATTGCCTATCTGTGTTCTGGACGCGCCGTCCAGCGATTCCGAAAACTCGCCCGAAGTGACGTATCTGGTGACTTTGAGCGTTCTCAAACCGTATACGCGCAGGTCGTAATCGGCGTAACCGCCGCTTTGTAAGGAAATGCGCGCGTACCAGGTAGTCGCGCCCGCGGGATACTTGAAGTACGGCATTTCGAAACTGCTCACCGCATTGCGACCCGAGGCTCTGTCGTCCGCCGTCTTATAGTAGGAAATTCTATTGCCCGACGAAGTTTTTATCTGTTTGGAAATATTGAACTGAACGGGTTTGTTGCCGTCGTCGAGCTTGAACTCGTACAGATAGTAATCGCCCGTTTCGTCGGTCTTTTTGTCCGAATAGAAACCCGTAAGGGTAACGTTCTCGTCGGTGTAGCCCATACGTTCCATTTCGTATTTGCCGTTGCGCTTGATTATTCTGAATTCGTCCGCGTCCTCGTCGACGGGGTATTCCTGACCGATTTGCTCGCCCTCGATTTGCTCTTCGTAAAGCTCGTAATGCACGAATTTTGCAAAAGTTCTGCCCGCGGGAAAGATAATCGGCTTGTTGTAATCATCCTTGCCGAATATTTCTTCGAGGTTGACGCTTCCCTGCGTTCTGGGGAACTCGTAAACTTTTTCAGGCTCGTTGGGAAGGGTGAGTTTCAGCTCGTACTTAGTGGCTTTTTTGAGCTTGTTCCAGCTTAAAACACCCTGACTCGTGAGCGCAAGTCTGCCAGCCTCGTCGCCGAGCGAAGTATCGTTGGGGTCGGTCTCGCCGCAGCGGGTACAGAAACCGCCCTCGAAATCGTGACCGAGCGCAGAACTCGTTTCGTAACGTTCGTTGACGTTTCCGCATTTGAAACAGATATCCTCATAATATCCCGCTTCCGTACACGTCGCGTTTACGCTTTTGGTATCGTGAGCGTGACGACAACAGCCCGCAGCAGTGGCGAGCAAGCCCGCGGCGATAGTGACCGATAACGCCAACGCCGCAAATTTTTTGGTTTTTGACATAGTTTACCTCCGTTTGCGGGCAAAAAATAAGAGCGCCTTTAAAAGGCGCCCGCATAAGTACCCTTTAAAGTGTGCTCGATAACTTAACAGCGTTCCGGAACTATTGGCAACTTTGTTCACAACAAACGGAATGCCGAAAAAAAGGATACAACTATGCCTATCATACCCATTCCGTGTATTGCCGAACGTAAAAAAGATTATACCGTCCCACTATTAAATTATCGAGCATAACGAGTATAACACGAAAAACAAAAAATTTCAAGACTTTGCCAGAAAATAAGCAAAAAAATCCCGCCGAGCGGTCAATGCGCTCGGCGGGAGGTTTATTACGGAGTTCAGGCTCTTAAGCCGGGGTCGGAGGGCTTGCCGAAAGAACCGTGTTTTTTGCCATCAAAGCTTACTACAAACAAAACAATATTTCAAAAAATTTTAATGCACGCGCGGCGAAATCACAACTCGGTGTCCGCCGCGGTCATAATCGCGCGGGCTACGTCGGCAGCATTACGGCTGCCGACGACCGTTGCACCGAGGTCTACCGCCCCGCTCATTTCAAGCACGCTTGCCGCGCCTTCCGACTTAATCGTACATTTATCTTTGACCGCCGTTTTAACGTCGGCTATTCTGTCCGCGCCGCTGATACCCGCAAGTTTAATGCAGTTCACCCTGCAATCGGCGGCAACCGAGCATACGCGGATTATCTCTTCGCGCGTTAACAGAGTGCAATCGAGAGCTATTCTGAGCGACTTGGTTTTAGCCGCCGAACGGAGCTTCCTGAATTCCTTTCTGACGTAGGCGTAATTTGCCTCGCGGACGTGCGCTACGGGCGCGGCGACGTCCACTTCGTCCGCGCCGTCTTTGACCGCGCGTTTAACGGCTTTTACCTTTATATCGGTAACGTCGCCGCCCGTGGGCTGGTTAATGCAAGCTACGAGCGAGCTTTTTTTGTTCTTACCGAGGAACGCCGCGCATTGGCGCACGAAGCAGGGCATTACGCACACCGCGCCGAGTTGCAGCGCGTTAGCGTCCTGACACGCCGTTTTAAGAGCGTTAAGCCCCGAACGGACGTCGGCAAGGTCGTATTCGAGTTTTCTTATCTGGGCGCGCGCGGCTTCGGCGTTGATTTTA
This sequence comes from uncultured Christensenella sp., assembly GCA_949878495.1. Lineage (GTDB taxonomy): Bacteria > Bacillota > Clostridia > Christensenellales > Borkfalkiaceae > Coproplasma. The sequence continues at coordinate 10,769 of CATLAR010000004.1, read as the reverse complement.
CGCCTGAATTGCGAGTAAAGAAGTTTTTCGTTCTGTGAAATTGTGGTGTTCGTTGCGTTCGTTTCCATAAATCTTCCTTTTAACCGAAATTATTACAAAATATTGACGAGAAAATCCCTTAAAATACAAATATGTTTTGGGGAATTTTGTATTTGTTTTTGACCTTTATCGTCTGTTTTATTCTCGTGGTTTTAATAAAACTTGCGATTATCGGCGTTAATTCTATGAAAAGCCCGCCTGCGGAAGAAAAAAAACCGACTCCCGTCAAGACGGAGCCGGTTTATTACATAGTTGAAAAAAAGCGCGCGAAAAAGGCAAACTATTCCCAACCCAAAGAATTCGAGTTCAAGAAATGAAGTTCTACCCCTCGTCCGTCCGCTTCCGAGTCCACCCTAGGCAAGGTAAATTGGACCGATAAGGTGATCAGTCCTCGTACCTTTCGAGGTTTTCACCGTCTTCCCACAGTCTTTCAAGGTTGTAGAAATCGCGTTCCTCGTCCCCGAAAATATGGACTATGACGTCCGCGTAATCGAGAACCGCCCACCTGCCCTCGCGGATACCGTCGCGGCGGCGGGGAGTCAGCCCGTACTCTTTTTCAAGCATTTCTTCAAGGTTTTCGCCGAGGGCTTTGACCTGAGTTTTGGACGAACCGCCCGCGACCACGAAATAGTCGCAAAGGCTCGTCTTGTGTTCGACCGCTATATAGACTATGCCTTTCGCCTTCTTGGACGAAAGGTATTTGCATATTAAAAGCGCCTTCTCTTTACTGTTCATTTTATTCTCCTTAATATTACTCGCCGTCCGTGAGATATTCGTACGCGCGGCGGGTCAGATTGCACACGGGGTTGCCCGTGCTTTCAAGATATTTTATTTGCATTTTCAGCGCGGATTTAAGGCAGTCGTTCAAATCCGCGTTGAATTTTTTTCTTAATTTTTCCACGCCGTCGAAAGTCCTGCCCTCTTCCAAAAGGTCGGCAAGGTACACGAGTTTTTCAAGCGGCGACATATTTTCCCGACCCGTCGTGTGGTAGCGGACGGCGTTTAAAATGTCTTCGTCCTTAATTCCGAAAGTATGCTCGGCGACGTATGCGCCGCTGAATTGGTGAATTACGGTCCTTGGAACGCCCGACGGCGGCGTAAATCCGCGCAGCTCCTCCGCGCCCTCCGAAAGCTGCTTGGCGCAGTCGTGAAGCGCGGCGGCGTAAATCGCGTCAATCTCGTAAACACCCGCTATCCGCGCGTGTTCGGCGGCGCTAACGGTCACGCGTACGGTATGCTCCCATCTGTCCGCGTCAAGATACTTTTTCACGCCGCGAAGCTCGGGCAAAGCGTAAAGCCCGTTGCGCTTGATATACTGCCTTACGGCTTCGGGCACCAGCCCCGCCGTATCCTCGCCCAGCGCCGCCAGAACGCGCACCCGCGTTGAACTTACGGGTTTGCCGACGTAGCCGAAGTCTACCGTTTCGCTTTTGAACCTGCGGCGAAATTCTTTAATATACCCTACGAGTTCGCGTTCGTCCTCCCGTGCGCACACGGCAAGGGTAACGCATTTCAGAATCTCTTCCGGCTCGCGCCAGAGATGGAAAGTGGCGAGCATATCCGCACCGATTATAAAGTAGAGTTCGTCGTCCTTATACTTCTTTGCAAAGTGTCGGCAAGTAACGTAAGAATAGCTCACGCCGCCGCGTTTAAGCTCTATATCCGAGACTTCCGCCTGAGGTATATCCGCGAAGGCGAGGCGGCACGTTTCCAGCCGCTCCCGACCGCGCGCCGTCATACAGGTGCGTTTGTGCGGGGACACGGCGGTAGGGATTACGATTACCTTATCCAGCCCAAGCCTTTCCACCGCCGCGCGGACTATATTTACGTGTTCGTTGTGGACGGGGTTGAACGCCCCGCCGTATATGGCTATTTTCATAAAAAACGAGTATATTTTTCACAAGCCGCGTCAATAAAACGGATATGAAAAGAATAAATTTACCCCTTTTACTTGACACGCTGTTCGCCGCGCTTTGCACGTTCCTGCTGTTTTTCACCGCCCTGAGGTACTACACGAAAAACGCGTATATAGGGCTTATCTTCGGCATATGCGGGGGTCTGCTGTTCGGCGCGCTTGCGTTTTTGTACATAAGCGGAAAACAAAACAAGTCACTGCTTTTAAGCCGCGACGAGAAAAACAAGAAACTTTTGTCCCTGCACCTTTCGCTGTCCTCCGACGGGTATATAAAAAACCTGTTTAAACCCTGTCTGGGCGAAGAGGCTAAAATACGCGGTAAACGCGTGATATGCGGGGGGCATTCCTATTTTTTCAACTTTAAAATGCAGCCCATTTCCGAGGACGACGTGGCGCGCGTTATCAAGTTTAAAACGCCCGACGAGAAGATTATTTACTGTAACGGAGCTTCTCCCGAAGCCGCCGCGCTCGCCGCGCATTTCACGGTAAAAATTTCGGGTATAGACGAAGTATTCGCGTTATTGAAAAAAAATAACCTTCTGCCCGAAAAATACGTTTACGAAGAAGCGCGTAAAATCGGTCTTTTCAAACGCGTAAAATCGCGGTTCACGCGCAAACTGTGCGCGCCGCTGTTCTGGTCGGGAACGGCGCTTCTGGCGCTGAGTTATTTTACGTTCTTCCCCATCTACTACATTATAAGCGGAAGTTTAATGCTGTTGCTCGCCGCCGTCGCGCTGGTGGTGAATTAGAAACACCTCACCCCTACCCCTCTCCTCCAAGGAGAGGGCAAGTTCAGTCGGCTCTTCTTTCGATAGGAGAGGGCAAGTTCGGTGGGCTATCTTTCATTGATGGAAAGACGGGGCGTTACAGCTCGATATGCTCGACGTCCTTGCGCTTTGAGCGGCGGTATAAAACGGCTTTTCTGCCTATTACGATGACGCATTCCGCGCCGAGCTTTGCTGCGAGTTCGCGCCCCAAATCCGCGGGCACGCCGTCCGCATTTTCAAGAATATTGACCTTTACGAGTTCTCTTTTTTCAAGACAGTCGGAAAGATTGGCGAGCATATTTTCGCCGATGCCCTCTTTACCGAGCTGGAAAGCGGGCGTGATATTGGCGGCAAGCGCCTTTAATTTACTGCGTTGTTTGGAAGTAATCATTTTTTATCCTTTTAAAATCAGTTGCTCTCGCCGCAGCCCGCGGGCGTTATGTCCACGCCGCAGACGAATTCGTTTACGCCCGCGCCGTTGACAACGACGAGTTTTGCACCGTAAGCGGTAAGCACGGGCGCTAAAATTTTCATAAATCTGTAAAACTTGTTTTCGTCGGCGACGAAAAACTCGAAAGCAATTCCCTCTCCCCCGCCGTACGAGCAGTTGCACGCGCCCACGCTCATAAAACTGTAATTAAACTCGTCTTTGAGCAGAACGGGTTCGGGCACGGAGTCCTCGCCGCAAAGATAACGGCTTAAAACGCCGTAAATCTCTTCGTAACGCTCGGGCGTGGCGGGCGCGTAAAGATACGCGTACGCAAACTCGCCGCCGAAGTTAATGCCCTCGGCTTCCGTCGGGTCGCAGGCAAGTTCGGAGAGAGAAATGCAGGTAGTAACGCCGTTTGACACACTTCTGTAAGGCGTTGCGTCGGCGCTTTCCCAACCGTATGGCAAAGAAGGCGGGAAATGCGACGGGATATCCGCGTCGGCTTCGCGCAGTTTTTCGCAGATTTCGTCGGCGGTAAGTTCGGCAGACCCTTCCTCTGTTCTAACCGCGCCGAGCACGCGCAGCATTCTGTCCTCGCCTATCTTAAAAGACAGATACCTGTAAGCGTCGTCCGCTAGCTTGTCCGTTTGTTTTTCGGACAAGCCTTTTTTCACGTTGACGACGAGGTCGTACCTCCAACTCAGGTCGGTCTTTTCCAGCCGACCCAAGGGCTTGTCGCCATTGATTTTGCCCTTATAACCGTTCGCACCCTCGGGAATAAACGGGATAACCGACCAGCCCGCGCGGGCAAAGGGGGTTTCGGGGTAACGCGCAGACAGCGCAGTATACGCAAGCATATTCAGATACAGATCGGAATAATTAGAACACTGCATATACGCAACGTACTTGCCGTCCCGCTTTTCGCCGAAAAATCTGACGGGCGGCACTATGTAACGGGCGCATTTTTGACAGATCTTATTAAACTTTGCGCTATCGCCGCCGTCCACACAAGCCGCGAGCTCGTCGGCGGCTTCGGCAAGGTCGCCGTAGAACCATTCCACGCAAGTCGCGTAAGAGGGCGGAGTTCCTTCTTCCTCCCGCTCGTAGCAAGTACCGCGCAGGGAAATTTCGCGGTGGTGACCGTCGAGGCGGGTATCGTCGCCGTCGTCCGAATATCTTACGCAACCGGGGCAAACGCGCTTTATCCGCTTTAAAAGCAACGCGTCGTATTCCTCCTGCGTATACAAATTGACCGTTACGGGAAACGTGCGCGCCGCGTCGGTTATTTCAAGCGTTTCGTCGGTAATGCCCCCGTAAACAAAGTCGGGAGCCATACACTCCCTTTCGTTCAGCCGTCTGGCGTTTATAACCGCGCCGTCGGTTACCGTGCAGCCCTCGGGCAGAAGGTAATACCTGAACTCGTAAAAAATGGCGTTTACGCTTTCCATCGGCGGTTACGGGATAAACTCGAATTCGACTTCACCTATCGAAACGACGTCGTTTTCCTTGATCCCCATCTCCTTTAATTTTGAAATAACGCCCTTTTCGCGCAGAATTTTCTGGAAATACGCCATAGAATCGGGGTCGTTGAGCACGACGTTTCTGCAAAGCATTTCCACGAGGTCGCCCACGACCACGTAAACGCCGCCGTCCATATAAATTTCGAAGCCGAGGTTGCCGCTCTTTCTGTATGTGAAATTTTCGTCGCTCTCCACGCGCGAAACGGGAGGCAGGGTTTCGAGCGTTTCGAACACGCCCTCTATAAGCTCCGCTGTGCCCTCGCCGCTGACGGCGGTGACGGCGTAAATTTTGTGGTAACGCGCGTAACGGCGGCGGAATTTTTTGATATTTTCTTCTGCGCCGTAAACGTCGCATTTGTTGAGCACGATTATCTGGGGCAACGCCGCCAGTTTTTTGGAATATCCTTTAAGTTCGGCGTTGATTTTTTTGTAGTCTTCAACGGGGTCGCGCCCTTCCACGCCCGAAATATCGACTACGTGAACGAGCATTCTCGTGCGCTCGATATGCCTTAAAAAGTCGTGACCCAGCCCCGCGCCGTCCGCCGCGCCCTCGATAAGTCCGGGGATGTCCGCGGCTACGAAAGATTTGTCGTAAAGCTGAACTACGCCGAGGTTGGGCGAAAGCGTGGTGAAATGATAGTTTGCGATTTTGGGCTTAGCCGCCGAAATTTTGGAAAGCAGCGTGGATTTGCCCACGTTGGGGAAACCTATAATACCTACGTCGGCAATGACTTTGAGTTCGAGCGAGAGCACGTGCGGCTGGGTTTTTTCGCCCTTTTGCGCAAAGTTGGGCGCGTGCCTGCGCGAAGTAGTGAACCGAACGTTGCCTTTGCCGCCCCTGCCGCCTTCGGCAATCAGCTTTTTCTCTCCGTCGGAAAACATATCCGAAATGACCGTGCCCGTTTCGTAGTCGCGCACGACCGTGCCGAGGGGAACTTTGATTACTACGTCCGCGCCGCCCCTGCCGAAGCATTTGTTCGAGCCGCCGCGCTCGCCGTCGCCCGCAACGTACTTGCTCTGATAACGGAACGCCAGCAAATCGTTCATACTCGCGTCAGCCTGTATCCAGATATTTCCGCCGTTGCCGCCGTCGCCGCCGTCGGGACCGCACGCGGGCTTGCCCTTGTAGGACTTGAACGAGTTCATTCCGTCCCCGCCGTCTCCCGATTTTATCGTAATCCGTACCTTATCGGTAAATAAATTTTTATCTGCCATTTTTATACGCTTCCATAATTTGCGCGTTATCCGCGTACTGCGCGAAAACGCCCTCTATCCCGCCGTCGGAAAACTTGCCGCGAAGGTATGCCGCCGCGGCAAACCCATCCTTACCGAGATACTCCGCCGCCCTGTCCGACCTGGAACGCGCTACGTCCAGCGCGGCGCTGCCGTCCGCAACGCGTGCAATCACGCCCGCAAAAGCGAGCATTTCCAAGCGGTAAGGACAGTCGTCGGTGATAGTCGAAATAACGGTGAGCGAACCGCCCTCTTCGGCGTAACACGCGGAGTAAAGCATTTTCTTGACGAGCTCTTTTTCAATCTGCCCGCCGAACAGTCCGTCCGCGAAAACGACGGCGTTGCCGCCCCGCTCGATTATCCTTTTTGCGTACTCGAAAGCGGTGACCGCGGTCATGCGCGCATAGCCGTCGGACTTGTCGAAAGTCGAAGCGAAAACCGCGGCTTTCCCGAACGCGCGGCGGAAATAAGTAGCCTCCTCGGGGCGGGCGTTGTTGAGTAATAAAACGGCTTCAACATCGCCGTAAACAGCGCATATCCTGCGTGCAATCGTCTTTAACGCTTCAAGACAGGCGGAGTTGTCCGCCCCCGCAACGAACGCCCTTTCGCCGAAACCTATCGGACAGAAAAGGTCTATTTCGCGGCATAAAAGCCCGTCGTCGTCAAGCGACAGAGGCATATATATTTCGGGGTAAATGTGCGTGAGCGAACTGAAATCCCTGCGATCGCGCGCGCCGTCGGGCGACGCGCCGTTCACGCTTTCTATCTTGAAAACCGTCGCGCTTTTGCCGTCCGTTCCCGTCATCGCCGCGCCCTTCAACGCGTCGCCCGTGCGCAAATCGTATCTGGTAAACAGCGACGGCGAAATATCCGCTTCGCCCGACGGACCGACGCGCAGCCTGCCGTCGGCGTAAAGCACTCCTTCAACGGAAACGGAGCTTTCCGTACTGCCGTCCGAAACGCCTACCGTATTGGTCTGCGACGATTTCCTGAGTAGCTCGATTTGAGCGACGAGCTCTTCGTCGTGCTCGTACGATTTAGGCGGCGCGCCGCGCAAAGAATGCGGCGTGGGCGCGACTTCGCCGCGCGCGTAGCCTATTATCGCCTCGATTATTTTAGGTTTTTGCGGAAATTCGGGGTGCACATTGAGCGCGCGGGCAATCTGCCGCACGTCGTAAATGCCCTTTTTATTGAGCTTATCTTCAATATTCCGCAATTCGTATTCGTTCATTATTTTCTCCTGAGCACAATAACGCGCGTTTCTTCGCCGAGGTCGCTTCTCGAAAGCTCGATTGAATTACCGTCGTACTCCTCGACGTATTCGTCCTCGAAAAGGTTCAAAAACGCATCCACTTTGTCGATGTCGAGTTCGCATTCGCGCGTGCGGTAATGCATCGGAATTACGATTTCGGGCATTATCCTGTCAACGTATTCCTTCGCCATTTCCGCGTCTATGGTGTAATTGCCGCCGACGGGAATCAACAGCACGTTGACGGGCAATATCGTTTCTATAAGTTCGAGTGAGCATTTTTCGCCGAGGTCGCCTAGGTGGCAGACGTCGATGCCGTCCATTCTGAACTTGAAAATTACGTTTTCGCCGCGTTTTTTGCCGCGGCTGCCGTCGTGAAAGGACTTGACGGAGTTGATTTCAACGCCCGTAAGCTCGTGACAGCTCTCTTTATCGATGACCAGCGGCGAGCCCTTGACTTTTGAAACGCAATCGTGGTCGAAATGATGATGGGAAACGGTGACCGCGTCGGCCGAAACTTCGGGCATACTATACCCGACCTCGTCGGAATACGGGTCGCAAACGACCGCCGTGCCCGTGCTCTCCGTAAGTTTAAAGCAGGAATGTCCCAGATACTCTATAGTCATAATTTTCCTCTGTTTATTTTGCAGTTATGGAGAGCGTTACGAATTCGCCCGCCAAAGTATAAAAAAGTTTAACGGATACCGACTTATCGTCGTTCTTAATCTCTATTTTATCGGTGAACACGGGAAACGAGCCCGTATTCGTGCCGTCGCCGAGAGTGCATTCCGTCTGCTTGCCCTGCGTGAACCGCATAACCATAGGCACGCGCCCCCGCCTTTCCTGAACGACGCGGCCTCCCGAATAGGTCAGCATACATTTGTCGCCGTCAAGCTGATAAAATACGGTAAAGCCTTCCGCGCCGAAACCGAGTTTGCCCTTTGAAACGAACCTGCCGTCCGTTTTGCCGTTGTCGATAGTAACAGTACAATTCATTTTCGTCCCCCGTTTTACACTATTATAACACGGATTAAAAAATTTTACCTCAATTTTTTTACGCAAATATCGCCGTCGGAGGCAATTTTTTTACAATTTTCGTAAAGTCGCCTGCCGTTTGCCAGAATTTGCGCAAGATCTTTTTCGTTTCCCGACTCAACGGCGGTTTTTATTTCTTCGAGCGAGTCTATAAGCGACCCGATTTTTTGCGACAGTTCGTCCTTATTCAGAACGTAAAGCTCAGACCAGACGTTTTCGTCCACGCCCGCAATCCTCGTCATATCCTGAAAGCTGCCGCCCGTAAAACCCAGACAACATTCCAAATCGCCGTCTTTTACATACGCGTTCGATACGACGTGCGCAAGCTGCGAAGTGTAAGCTATCTTTCTGTCGTGGACTTCCGCGGAGCATTCGACGATACGCCCGAAACCCATTTCCGCGGCAAGTTTTTCTATGACCGCAACCGCCGTTTTATCAGTGTCCGCGTTGAGCGCGACTATAAGGCTCGCGTGGCGGAACAGATAGTCGCAGGCAGCCTCTATACCCGATATTTCCCTGCCCGCCATAGGGTGCAGTCCGACGTATGAAAAATTGCGGTATTTCGCGCATATTGCCGCCTCAATCGGTTTTTTTACGCCGCAAATATCGGAAACGACGGCGCCGTCTTTAAAAGTATTGTTCTCTATAAATTCCACGGTCGCGCGCGGCGGCATTGCAACGAAAACGACGTCGTAAACACTGAAATCCGCGGCGATATTATCCACGATATTTTTTTCGAGCGCGTAATCCGCGGCTCGCCGAGAACGGTTCCAGCCGTCCACCGCATAGCCCGCTTTTTTAAGGCTTAAAGCAACCGAGCCGCCGATGATACCCAGCCCCGCAACCAAAATTCTCATATTCTTCCACTCCTCGTATTCAATACATTATAGCATAACGGCGGCGGCATTTCAATTATTTTCACGATAAAAAGTTTCGATACCCAAGAGCGTTAATTTTATTGACTTTTCACCTTTATTATTCTATAATAAGTACCGAAATATTTAAAAGAAACAAGGAGTCAGAACAATGAACAAGATGTCCGTCAAGGATCTCAAAGACCTTAAGGGTAAAAACGTGCTGGTGCGTTGCGATTTCAACGTTCCTATGAAGGACGGCGTTATCACCGACGAAAACAGAATCAACGGCGCTCTGCCTACTATAAAGTATCTGCTTGAAAAAGGCGCGAGAGTGACGCTCTGCTCGCATATGGGCAAACCGCATTCCATCTTTTCGGGCGAAGTAAAGCTCAACAAGAAAGACCAGAAAAAGGTTGACAAGGGCGAGACCACCAAAGAGGCGGTTATCGAAAAGGCGCTTAAAGACGAGCCGAAGAAACTTACGCTCGCACCCGTTGCAAAGAGACTTGCGGAGCTTACGGGCGGCAAAGTAGTTTTCGCTTCCGACGTAATCGGACCCGACGCGAAAGCCAAGCGCGACGCGCTTAAAGACGGCGAGGCAGTGCTCCTTGAAAACCTGCGCTTCCATTGGGAAGAAGAGAAAAAGGACGAAAATTTCTGCAAAGAGCTTGCTTATAACGCGGATATTTACGTAAACGACGCGTTCGGAACGGCTCACCGTTCGCACGCTTCCACCGCCGCTATCGTAGAATACGGCATCGTAAAAACGGCTGTCTGCGGCTTCCTTATCGAGAAAGAACTCGAAGTTATGGCGGACACGCTTGAAAATCCCAAGCGTCCTTTCGTCGCCATTCTCGGCGGCGCGAAGGTTGCCGATAAGCTCAACGTTATTTCCAACCTGCTTGAAAAATGCGACACGCTGATTATCGGCGGCGGCATGGCGTACACTTTCCTCAAAGCCAAGGGCTACGAAATAGGTACTTCCCTGCTCGACGAAGAGAAAATCGAGTACTGCAAAGAGATGATGACCAAAGCCGAGAAAGCGGGTAAAGAATTGCTTCTGCCCGTAGATACGGTAGTTACGGAGAGCTTCCCCGACCCCATCGACGCGGAAATCAAGGTTGAAACCGTTCCCGCAAACGCTATCCCCGCAAACAAAATGGGTATGGACATCGGCGAAAAGACGAGAAAACTTTACGCAGAGAAGATTGCCGGCGCAAAGGCGGTTATCTGGAACGGACCTATGGGCGTGTTCGAGAACCCCACCCTTGCAAAGGGCACTATCGCAGTGGCTCAGGCGCTTGCGGACGTTTACGGCAAATGCACGACGATTATCGGCGGCGGCGACAGCGCGGCGGCGGTTCAGCAGCTCGGTTTTGCAGACAAGGTAACGCACATTTCGACGGGCGGCGGAGCTTCGCTTGAACTGTTCGAAGGCAAGGTGCTTCCCGGTATCGCATGCCTCAACGATAAGCATTAATGCGTGAGCGATAATCCGGCTATCGTTCCAATCAAACTTAAATTTATGCGGCGCAAGGCTTTATCCTTGCGCCGCTTTTTTTACTGTTTTGGTTTTTAATTATTTGCATTCCGGCGTATAAAGTGTTATAATATTTTCACAACAGATTAAACTTAAGGAGAATGTAATGGCAAGAAAACCTTTCATAGCCGGTAACTGGAAAATGAATATGACCGCAGAGAGCGGCAAAGAACTTATCAACGAG
>CATLAR010000003.1 GCA_949878495.1 uncultured Christensenella sp. | reverse complement strand
ATGCCCCCGATTACAGGCAAAATTGCCCGTGTTTTTGGCGCGGAAGAAGGGATTTGAACCCTTGCTACGGTTTCCCGTACTACTCCCTTAGCAGGGGAGCCCCTTGAGCCACTTGGGTACTTCCGCTCATATCGTTTCGCTTTAAAGCTAAATCACTATACCACAATTTTATGCGTTTGTCAAAACATTATTGACTGTTTTTTACCGAAAAATTTCGCATTGCGCTTGCAAATGCTATTTGCGTGTGTTAAAATGTTTGCGTCTAATCAATAAGGAGGAAAATTTATGAAAATCGTATTCTTAGGCGATTCGATTACCGATTGCGAAAGAGACAGGTCGGATATAAACTCGCTTGGCAACGGCTTCGTAAAGATACTTGCGGACAAGCTTCGCCCCATTTACCCCGACACGGATATACAACTAATAAATAAGGGCGTTTCGGGCGACGAGATAAGCGATTTGCTCGCCCGCGTCGACGGCGACGTAATAGCGCTTAAACCCGACGCGGTGGTAATAATGGCGGGAATCAACAACGTCATTCACAAATACAAGGACGAAAAAGAACTCGACCTCAAAAAATTCGAAGCCGATTTCAAAGAGCTTTTGAAAAAGCTGAAAAAGGAGGGGATGGTCGTAATCTTCCTCGAACCCTTTCTTTTGCCCGCGCCCGATAAACTCAGAATGCGCAAACTCTTCAGCGATGAACTCGCAATCGTCAACAAAATCGCGCTCAAATATGCCGACGAGTTCGTCGCGTACGACGAAATGTTCAACGGCTTGACCGAAACGATACCCTATACCGAGTACTCGCTCGACGGAGTGCATCCCACTCACCGCGGCTCGCGCCTTATCGCCGACCAAGCCATAAAAGCCATCAGAAAACATTTACTGTAAAAAACGCCGCGCGGACGAAAGTCAGCGCGGTTGCTTTTTTATTTCTTATTGAGTTCGTAATACTTCGCCAGCCCGCCCGAAGACGTTTCGCGGTAGCTGTTCAAAAGGTCTTTGCCCGTGTTATACATAGTCTTTACCACGACGTCGAACCTTATTTTTCGCGTATCCGCAAGGAAATTTGCAAGCGAAAGCGCGTTAATCGCGCGCATTGCGGCAACGGCGTTGCGCTCTATACAGGGTATCTGCACGAGCCCCGCTATGGGGTCGCACGTCAGTCCGAGGTGGTGCTCCATAGCCACTTCCGCGGCGTACTCTATCTGGTCAAGCCCCATCTCAAACAGTTCCGCAAGCGCAGCGGCAGCCATTGAACACGCCGAGCCGATTTCCGCCTGACAGCCGCATTCCGCGCCGCTTATCGAGGCGTTTTTCTTTATTAAATTTCCGATAATTCCGCCCGCCGCCAGAGCGTGCGTTATCTGCACGTCGGAAAATCCGCGCTCGTCCTGCATATATTTCAGAACGGAAGGCACCACCCCGCAAGCCCCGCACGTGGGCGCGGTAACTATAACCCCGCCCGCGGCGTTCTGCTCGCTCGTAGCGAAAGCGTAGGAGCATACCAGCCTGTTTTCGCGCGTCTGCTTGGATTCGTCTATATGTCTTTGGTTGTAGAGCTTCTGCGCCCGCCGCTGGGTGCCGAGTATACCGGGGAGCACGCCGTCGACGGTCAGCCCCTCGTGTATGGTTTCCTTCATTCGTACCCATATATCCGCGAGGAAATCGAAAATTTCCGCGCCTTCGAACTTCTCGACGTACTCCCACAACCTCAGGTTGTTGTTACGGCAGTAATCGGCGATTTCCGCAAACGAATTATGCGGGTAAACGCTGTCGTCGGCATATTTTTCGTATTTGTCGGCAGGCTCTCCGTCGAATACCACCGAACCGCCGCCTACGCTGTAAATTTTGCGCTCGGCGAGCAGTTTACCCCCGCAATATGCCGCGATTACCATAGTATTCGGGTGCACGGGGCAGGGTGTTTCTCCGTCGTGTTCGACGCTGCATTTAAGGGGCTTCGCGGTTTTTATAATAACGTTATCCGTGCCGTGTCCGTCGCCGGTCAGCGCAAGCGAGCCGTAGAGCGTAGCTTTCAGCTCGTCGGCCTGCGGGAAAAGCGCGCGCATTATTTTGACCGCGCGTTCGGGACCCATAGTGTGCGAGCTGGACGGTCCCGTTCCCGTTTTGTATAATTCTTTAAGCGAATGCATTGTAACACCTCGTGGTTTTGCCGCGTGGTTTCGGCTTTTATATATTGTAATATTACGCGCGGGAAAAGTCAACGAAAAAAATTTATTTAAAAAAACGTGATTTTTTGTTTAACGCGGTATTTTAAGACTTATATTATAATTGTAGATTTAAAACAGGAACGGATATGGCTAAGAAGAAAGAACAAACCAATGAAATAAAAGAGGAAGAGCTGAAAGAAGCTTCCAAGGCTTCAGAGCTTGAAAAGACGCTCGCTCTTGCCGAAGATTATAAACGCAAGTGGTATTCGGTGACAGCCGAGTACGAAAATTACAGAAAGCGCAACCAATCGGCGGTATCCAAGGCGTATGCGGACGGCGCAGCAGAGGCGATACTTAAACTGTTGCCCGTCGCCGATAACTTCGGTTACGCGCTCGACGGCGCTTCCGACGAAAATACGAAGGCGGGCATCGAAAAGGTTATTAAGAGTTTTAACTCGATAATCGGTTCGCTCGGCGTCGAGCCTATCGAAATATCCGTCGGCGACGAGTTCGACGAACAGGTAATGGAGGCGGTGCTCGACTTCCCCTGCGAGGACGGCGAAAAGGCGAACAGCGTAAAGCAGATACTTAAAAAGGGTTACCGCGCGAAGGACGGAAAAGTTATTCGTTTCGCACAGGTCGCGGTAACTGTGTAAATTCATATTCGTGAAAAAAGTGAGGTAAACATTTATGGGAAAGGTAATAGGAATAGATTTGGGAACTACTAACTCGTGCGTAGCCGTTATGGAAGGCGGCGAGCCCGTAGTCATTGCAAACAGCGAAGGCAACAGAACTACGCCCTCCGTCGTATCTTTCAAAAACGACGGCAGCCGTATCGTTGGACAGGCGGCGAAAAGACTTGCCGTAGCTCAGCCCGATAAAACGGTTATATCCATTAAAAGGCATATGGGCGAGGCTTACAAAGTCGATATCGATCACGGCTATTCGCCGCAGGAAATTTCGGCTATGGTGCTCACCAAGCTCAAAACCGACGCGGAGAGCTATCTCGGCTGCGAGGTTACCGAAGCCGTAATCACCTGCCCCGCATACTTTAACGACAGCCAGAGACAGGCTACCAAAGACGCTGGCAAAATCGCGGGACTCAACGTTCTGCGTATCATTAACGAACCCACGGCGGCGGCGCTTGCTTACGGGCTCGATAAGCAGGAAGGCAGCCAGAAGGTAATGATTTACGACCTCGGCGGCGGCACGTTCGACGTTTCCATTCTCGAAATCGGCGACGGCGTGTTCGAAGTTCTTGCAACCAACGGCGACACACGTCTCGGCGGCGACGACTTCGACAACAAGATTATAGACTTCCTCGTAGACAGCTTCAAAAAAGAGACGGGCGTAGATCTTTCCAAGGACAAGAAAGCCCTTCAAAGACTCAAAGAGGCGGCGGAGAAAGCAAAAATCGAGCTTTCGGGTATGTCCTCGACGAATATCAACCTGCCCTTCATAACTGTGGTTGACGGCGAGCCCCAGCACCTCGATATCGACCTGTCCAAGCAGAAATTCGATATGCTGACGAGCGACCTCGTAGAGCGCACCGTCGAGCCTATGCGCAAGGCGATGAACGACGCGGGGCTGTCCTACGGCGATATTTCCAAGGTAATAATGGTCGGCGGTTCTACGCGTATCCCCGCCGTATTCGATAAAGTAAAGCAGGTAACGGGCAAAGAGCCTTTCAAGGGCATTAACCCCGACGAATGCGTGGCTATCGGCGCGGCTATACAGGGCGGTGTGCTTTCGGGTGAAGTCAAGGACGTTCTGCTTCTCGACGTAATGCCCTTAACGCTCGGTATCGAAACGCTCGGCGGCGTATCCACCCCGCTTATCGAGAGAAACACGACGATACCCGTTAAAAAGAGTCAGATTTTCTCCACGGCGGCAGACAACCAGCCCGGCGTTGAAATCAACGTTCTGCAGGGCGAAAGAAAGTTTGCCCGCGACAACAAGTCGCTCGGTAAGTTTATGCTGACCGACATTCCCCCCGCACCCCGCGGCGTGCCCCAGATAGAAGTCACTTTCGACGTCGACGCGAACGGTATCGTAAACGTAACGGCGAAGGACCTCGGCACGAACAAGAGCACGAACATTACGATTACCGCTTCTACCAACCTTTCCGAAGAGGACATCGACAAGGCGGTCAAGGACGCGGAGAAGTACGCGGAAGAGGATAAAAAGCGCAAAGAGGCTGTCGATAACAAGAACAACCTTGAAAGCATGATAGACGGTCTTGAAAAAACGCTCAAAGACGCGGGCGACAAGCTCACCGACGACGATAAGAAAATCGTCGAGGACGCTATAGCAAAGGCAAAAACCGAACTTGAGTCTGGCGATAACGACCGTATTAAAGCGGCGACGGACACGCTTGCAAACGAAATTCAGCCTGTAATCGCCAAGATTTATCAGCAGACGCAGGGCGGCAACGACGGCGGCGCGGATATGGGCGGCGACACCGAGTTTAAACAACATAAATAATTTAAGCGATAAAAGAAAGCCTTGAAAAGCCTGCGGCTTTTCAAGGCTGATCGCGTTTAAATCAAATATTTAACTGCGCAAGCAAAAATTATGTTTTTTGCTTGACGACCTTGATTATTTAGAATTAATTTACTTTTTATGGCTGACAAAAAGAATTTTTACGACGTTTTGGGCGTTTCCAAAACGGCTTCACAGGACGAAATAAAATCCGCATACCGAAAATTAGCCAAGCAATATCACCCCGATTTCCACCCCGGCGACGCTTCCGCCGCAGAAAAATTTAAGGAAATCAACGAGGCTAACGAAGTTCTGTCCGACGAAAATAAACGCAAACAGTACGATTTCGAGCTTGAGCACCCCGGTATGGGGCAGGGCGGCAACCCCTTCGGCGGGTTCGGCGGTTTCAGTGGCGGGATGGGCGGTTTCGAGGACATATTCAATATGTTTACGGGCGGCTTCGGCGGCGAAGCGCAGACGGCGCGGCGCGGCGCGGATATTCAGCAGACCGTCAATCTGTCCTTCCTCGACGCTATCAAAGGCTGTACCAAGACGGTCAGCTACACCCGCAACGAGCCCTGTTCTTCCTGTAACGGCACGGGCGCGAAAGGCGGCACGGCGTACCAATCGTGTTCCCGTTGCGGCGGGCGCGGGCGCGTCAAGTTCCAGCAGGACACCATTTTCGGGCGTACGATACAGGTCGGCGCGTGTCCCGACTGCGGCGGCACAGGCAAAAAGATTTTAGACAGGTGTCCCGAATGCAAGGGTAAAGGCTACCAGCGCAAAGAAACTAAAATCACGATCAATATCCCCGCGGGCGTGGACGTGGACAGTTCGCTCAGAAAGCCTCGCTTCGGTCAGGCAATCGAGGGTGGCGAATGCGGCGACCTCTATATTAATTTCCGCATAGAACCGCACAGGCTTCTGCGCCGCGACGACAGGGATTTGTACGTTACCGTTCCCATCTCGTACAGAACGGCGGTGGAGGGCGGCAAAATTCAGGTGCCCGGCATCGACGACACGTTTGAAATGAACGTGCCCGAATGCACGCCGTCGGGAACGCAGTTCTGCGTGCGCGGCAAGGGCGTTAAAACGGTGCACGGCACGGGCAATCTCTACGTAAAGGTGGAAATCGAAGTCCCCGCCAAACTTTCCCGCGAACAGACTAAAAAGCTCAACGAATTCGAGGACAGCGTATCCTTGAAGTCGTGCGACAAGATGAGCAAATTCGCAAACAGCGTTTCGGCAATATACGGCAAAAAAATCGAAAAACAGTAATATATAACGCGGCAAGTTCAAACTTGCCGCGTTATATATTATATTGTGGATAACTTCCCGCAAACGCTTGTTTCGCATATATTCGCGGTCGGTTATCCACCGAAAGTTGTACACATTTTTTTGTTTATTAACTTAAAAAATGCAAATATGTATAAAAGTTATCCACATTCTATTGACAAACTATCAAAACAGAGGGATATTCCGTGCTTTTTCGACAAAATGTTTGTTTTTATGCATAAAAGTTATCCACAATACGCATATTTTTAACTGCGTTTAATCACTTTGCCCTTGCAGGGTACGTTATTGTCGGCGAAAATTATCTTTCCGTAACCGTCGGCGACTATTTTACCGCTTTTGGGGTTTTTGACGGAAAGCACTTCACCTATAATATCGGCTTTGACGTCGGAGTACTCGAAAGACAGGTCGCAGCCCTCCGTGCGGCAGTCTATAAGTTTCAGGTTTTTGCAATAGCAAAGGGGTTGGGTGCCGGATATTACGCAGTTAATGAGTGTAAGCCCCTCGGAATACCAGCCGAGATACTCGCCTTTGAGGCGGGTGTTTTTTACTGTAACGTTCTTTGAATGCCAGAACGCGTCCTTGGTTGAGAAATCGCTGTCCTCTATGACGGCGTTTTTTACGTATTGGAAGGAATATTTGCCCGTAAAATTGACGTTTTTCAGGCGCAGGTTTTTGCTCTCGAACATAAAGTATTCGCTGGTTACCGAGCAGTCGTTCATAGTTACTTTATCGCACCGCCAACCGAATTCGGGCGAAACTATGTTTGAGTTTTCAAGCGTAACGCCCCTGCATTCGCGCAAAGCCTTAATTCCGCCGAGCGTGCTTTTGCCGATATATCCGTTTTTACTGTACCACAATGCGGCGCGGGTCAGCTCGTCCATTTTGCAGTCCGTAAGATTGAAGTTTTCCACGTGCCAGAGGGGGTAGCGCAGTGAAAAGGAACACCCCGCGACGTTTACGCCGCGGCACTCTTTCAATACCGATTCCCCGTCGGCTGGACCTGCGAAAGTACAGTTGATAACGTCGGTGTTCACGCTGCCGTAAAGCGCGCGTTCCTCGTCGAAGTTCCTGTTTTCTATTACCGTTTTTCTTTGGTTATTCATAAGTTAATTATACTATAAAACGGGGTTGTTTTCAAGTTATTTTACAAGAATTTCACACAAATACGTTTGACATAAATATATTATTCACTTATAATTCTTGATACTATGAAAATTCAGCTGTCAGATCATTTTACTTATAAAAAACTGCTTATATTCGTTCTGCCGTCCGTTATAATGATGGTGTTCACAAGCATATATTCGGTGGTCGACGGGCTTTTCGTATCTAATTTCGCGGGCGAGGCGGCGGTTGCCGCCATTAATTATATTTACCCGATTTTTATGGTTTTCGGCTCTATCGGCTTTATGATAGGCGCGGGCGGCAGCGCGCTCGTTTCCAAAACGTTGGGCGAGGGCGACAAGGTCAAAGCAAACAGATACTTTTCAATGCTCGTCTACGTTACCGCCGGCATAGGCGTGTTTATCGCCGTCGCGGGTCAGTTTGCCGTGCCGTCGCTCGCCGTGCTTCTGGGCGCGAAGGAGGAGCCTATTTACGGCTATTGCGTGCTTTACGCGCGCATTCTGCTTGCAACACAGCCCTTCTTTATTTTGCAGAACATTTTCCAGAGCTTCTTCGTCGTTGCCGAAAAACCCCGTCTGGGTCTGATTGCAACGGCTTCCGCGGGCGTGCTGAATATAATTCTCGACGCGGTTCTCGTCGCGGGCTTCGGGTTGGGGCTTACGGGAGCGGCGATTGCCACCGCCGTAAGTCAGATATTCGGCGGCGTGTTCCCGCTTATATATTTTTCGTGTAAAAATTCCAGCCTTCTGCGGCTGACGGTAACCAAGTTTTACGGTAAAGCGCTGCTTAAATCGTGCACGAACGGCTCTTCGGAGTTTTTCTCAAACGTTTCGTCGGCGTTCGTAATTATACTCTATAACTATCAGATCCGCTTGCTGGTAGGGGACGGCGGCGTGGCGGCTTACGGCTCTATCGGCTATATCGGAATGATTTTCTTTTCGATATTTATGGGCTACGCGGTGGGCAGCGCGCCGCTTATGGGCTACAATTACGGCGCGCAGAACAAGCGCGAAATGCAAAACCTGTTTAAAAAGAGCATTATAATTATGACGGTTACGGGCGTTCTGATGTTCGGGCTGTCGGAAGCTCTCGCCTCGTCGTTTATCCGAATGTTCGGTTACAGCGAGGAGCTTTATCAAATGGCTTTGCGCGGGTTCAGAATTTACGCCGTAGTTTTCGTCACCGTCGGGTTCAACATGTACGGCTCGTCGCTGTTTACTTCGCTCAACAACGGGCTGGTGTCTGCGCTCGTTTCGTTCCTGAGAACGATAGCCTTTCAGGTTACGGCGGTTATGGTTCTGCCGCTGTTCTGGGGGCTTGACGGTGTGTGGTCTGCGGGAGTTTTCTCGGATATTCTGTCGCTTATCGTCACGGCGGTTTTCATTATAATCCTGCATAAGCGGTACGGCTATTACGGAAAGATAGAAGAGCCTTTAAGCGCGCCCGCGACGGGCACTGAAAACGTTTAAACGGAGGATATATGAGGGGTAACAGGTTTGCGGCGGATTGGTTGCCGTCGGTCGTGTTTGCGGCGCTTGCGCTCGTTTTCGGCGTGGTCTACGCGTGTATTCCGGGCGAAAAAGTTTACACCGTGTACTTACAGCTTTTAGGCGGCGCGGTCGCGCCGTTCGTATTCCCCGTGTGGGGAGCACTCACCAAAAAGCGCGTTCCGCCCGTGCTTGCCGTCATAGTCGGCTGTCTGGTGTTTTTCGGTATCCACCTCGGCAAAGCCGCAAATTTCTACGTTTACGTTCCACATTACGATAAAGTTTTGCATACCAACTTCGGGTTCGTCGGAGCGGCGCTCGTATACACGCTGTTGGTCTGCTGGGGCGGCGACAAGCTCAAACCGGCGGGTATGATTATAATAGTAGTGCTTGCAGTGCTCGGTCTTGGCGCGGCGTGGGAGTTGGTTGAATATTTCTGCGGAATGTTTTTCAACGAGGACCCGCAAAACGTGTGGGCGGCGGTGGATAAAATTCTCGCAGCGGGCGGCGATAAGGTAATCAACCCGCTTTGGGATACTATGCAGGATCTGCTCGTCACGATACTCGGCTCGTGTCTGTTTTTTATAGCGTATCTCACGGACCGCGCGTTCGGCGGTAAACTTTTCAAAAAAATATTTACGGTACAAAAAAATCGGTTATGATTGAAAAATCATAACCGATTATATTTTTAATTCAGTCGCTTATCTCGTCGAATATCGGGTCGTTAAAAAACTCGGATAACGAAACACCCATTGTGGTTACCATTTCATACACGGTTTTAACTGCAACGTTTTCCCTCGTGCGGTTAAGTACTTGCGACACCGTTGATTTTGCAATTCCGCCCTTCGTATAAAAATCGTATTGCGAAAAATTTTTTTCTTTCATTAACGCCTGAATGCGTAAAGTTACGGCTTCTGCCAAACTCATCTAAATGTACTCCCGTTCTCAATTAAGAACCTTACAAATAGATTATACAAGTTTAATAAATTTTATCAGTTCTCGCTCGAGAACGCTTGACAATGGCGGTTTCTTGGTGTAAACTGATTGGGTTATGATAAAAGTTTGTTGTTGTACGGGTCACAGACCGCAAAAATTTCCTTTTGAATACGGTAAAGACAGCGAGGAATTCAACGCTTATTTACAAAAATTGCACGATAAAATCGATTACGCCGTGAGTCTGGGCGCAACGCATTTCATTTCGGGAATGGCGTTGGGGGTTGACCTCGACTTCGCGGAATACGTTTTAAAGCTCAAAAAGACCTGCAACGTTACTTTGGAATGCGCCGTGCCTTGTCCCGGTCATAATAGTAGTTGGTCTTTGAAAGATATCTTCCGTTGCAAAGAAATAATCAGGCAGGCGGACGAGGTAAACGTTCTTTCCGAACGTTATGACGGCGGCTGTATGTTTAAGAGAAACCGCTATATGGTGGATAAAAGTCAGATGGTTATAGCCGTTTTCAACGGAGAGGAAAAGGGCGGCACCTGGTACACTATTAAATACGCTAAAAATAAGAACGTTCAGACAGAAATTATAGACTTGTAAAAACACCCCGCGGCTTTATGCCGCGGGGCGTTTCTCTTATAACACCTTGGATAAAAAGTCCTTCAATCTGTCGTTCTCGGGTGCGCCGAACACCTTTTCGGGCGCGCCTTGTTCGACTATTTTTCCGCCGTCCATAAACAGCACGCGGGTTGCCACTTCACGGGCAAACCCCATTTCGTGGGTGACGATAACCATCGTCATTCCCTCGGTCGCAAGCTCTTTTATAAGTTGCAGCACTTCGCCGACCATCTCGGGGTCGAGCGCGGAGGTCGGCTCGTCGAAGAGCATTACTTTCGGGTTCATAGCCAGAGCGCGGACTATCGCAATTCTCTGCCGTTGCCCGCCCGAGAGGGTAGAGGGGTATGCGTTTGCCTTGCTTTCAAGACCGATGCGCTTCAAAAGCCGCAATGCGTTTTCTTGCGCGTCGCTTATAATCTGTTTTTTCGTGGTCTGCACGTGTTGTGCGGGCATTTTGGAGTCTTTACCCCTGAAAAGATTCAAGAACTTGTTTTTAAGATTTTCGCGCTTGGCGCGTTTAAGTTCCTGCAAGCCGACGTGCACGGGCGCGAGCGTAATGTTTTTCAGCACGCTCATATTCCCGAAAAGGTTGAACTGCTGAAAGACCATACCCATACGCCTGCGCTGTACGTTTATGTCTACGTTCAGATCGCAAAGGTTGTTGCCCTCGAAAAAAACGTAACCGTCGGTGGGGTCCTCGAGCATATTTAGACATCTTAAAAAAGTGCTTTTGCCGCTGCCCGACGGGCCTATAATTGCTATTTTATCGCCTTGGTAAATCTTGTCGGAAACGTCGTTTAAAACCTGCAATTCGCCGTAACGCTTTGATAAATGCTGTACTTCTATAAGCGCGTCGGGGTCAAGCGGTTCAACGGGGGTGGGCTTGTGCGTGATATATCTTGGTTTTTTATTTCTTTTCACTCTTTCTCAGCCTCCTTTCAATAAGTTTTATCCCGAGCGTGAGCAGGTAAACTATGGCGAGGTAGAACAGCGCGACCACAAACATAGGCGCGGCGTAATTGGCAAGGTGCTGTCCGGAGCCTATTACGTTTGCCGCCATAGTCAAATCAAACATTCCTATCATACTGACTATCGAAGTTTCCTTAATCAGCGCGACCAGCTCGTTACCGATTGCGGGAATAACGTTTTTCATTCCCTGCGGCACGACTATGCGCAGCATAGTGAACGCCGACGACATTCCCAGCGCGCGGCAGGCTTCCGACTGACCTTTATCGACAGATAAAATGCCCGCGCGGATATTCTCGGAAACGTACGCGCCGCTGTTCAGACCGAACGCGATAATCGCCGTAACTACCTGCGGGAAGCCGCGTATGGCGAATACGACGAAAGCCATTATAAAAAGTTGCAAAGCCATAGGCGTGCCGCGGATAACGGTTACGTAAACGTCGCAAATTGCCTTGGGTGCAATGAACGCGCGCGTTTTTGGCTGAAGTTTTATCAGCGCGATAGCAGTGCCTATCAGCATTCCCAGCGCCGCCGCGCCTACGGAAATAATCAGGGTCATTTGAAGTCCCTTCCATATCATTCCCATAAAAGCGCCGCTAGTGAATATTTTTTGAATATTTTCCAAAAAACCGGCGGATAAAAAGCGTACCATAATTCTCCCTTAAAATGCGTTAAGCGCCCGCGTGCGGGCGCTTCGTTATTTGTAATGCGTGCGGACGGTTAAAGTCCCAAATGCTCTTGTACGAGTTCGTTCACGCCGTTTTTGCCGAGTTCGGTAAGAACTTCGTTGATTGCGTTCAGAAGTTCTGTGTTGCCCTTGGTAACGCAAATGGCGTATTCTTCCTCGGTAGCCGTTTCGGCGTCGTAGTAGAGGGCGGCGCAGGATAGCCCCGAATTTTGCTTGACGAGATATTTTGCGGGGAGTTCGTCCACGACGATTACGTCTATATTCGAGCCGAGCGCGGACACCGCAACGGGCGCGCTGGAGTATTTAACGAGTTCGGTGCCCGCGTATGCTTCGCCCGTGGCGGGGTCGCAAAGCGCGCCGTAGGTCGTTTCGCCCTGTTCGTTTTCGCCCGTGGACATTTCGCCGTCCACGTAAATATCGCCCGTGGTGTTACGCTGAACGCCGATCTTCTTGCCCTGTAATTGCTCCCATAATATATAGGAAATATCGCCCGTAGCCGTGCCGTCGACCGTCATTTCGCCCGTCTTGTAAATGACGTACTGAACGGAGGTGTAGTAGGGTATCGAGAAATCCACTTGCGCCTTGCGTTCTTCGGTAACGGTAATGCCCGCCGCTCCGCAGTCGAACTGTTTGCCGGAAGCCACGTTGTCGATTATCAGGTCGAATTCCGTATTCGTGAAGTTGACTTTTTTGCCTAGCTTCTTTCCCACAAGCTCCATAATATCCACGTCGACGCCCACGATATTAAGATTGTCGTCGTAGTATTCGAAGGGCGCGAAGAACGCGTTCGTGTCCACTTCTATCGTGTCGTTGCCGCTGCAGGCAGTTGCCGAAAGCGCGCACACCGCCGCAAGCGAAGCCGAAGCCGCAACCGTAATAAGTTTTTTCATATCTTTCACCTCTGAATTTTTTCGTTTCGTGATTTTATCATACCACCCCCGAAAAAATAATGCAAGCAAATTGGGGTACAAAATTTATATTTTTACATTTTTGTGAATAAATTTCCAATCGGCGGGCAAAATTAACAAAATGAAAATTTTGGGGAAATTTTAATAATTATGTAAAAACGGTAACAATTTTTGTTAAGCTATTGCAAAAGTTTTCACCGCGTGTTATAATTAGGCGTATTGAAATTTCTCTTGGGAGAACGCAATGGAAGAAATAATCGAGTCCATAACCCGAGCCGAAGAAAGGGCTTTGAATATCAGGGAAGAGGCGTTGAAAAAAGCAGAGCAAATCGCGGCGAAAGCCGCCGACGAAGCCGAGCTTATTTCAAAGCGCAGCGAAAGTGAAATACGCCTCTACCGCGAAAGGTCTTTGAAGCAGGCTGAAGCGGAGGGCGAAAAGAGGTATGCGGAAGCGCTTGCGAAAACGCGCGCCACCGCCAAAGCCTACGCCGACGGGGTTATAAAAAAAGCCGACGGCGTTGCCGCGGACGTCGTATGGAGGATAACGAGTGGCAGTCGCTGAAATGCTCAAACTCAATCTCGCGGCAATGTCTTACGACAGGGACGGGATTCTGAACGCGTTGCAGCGGTCGGGAGCGGCGGAAATTAAAAAGCATTGCGAAACGCCCTCCGCGCACCCGCTTTCAACGGACAGCGGCGAACTCAAAAGTTATCTTGCCCGCGTCGAAAACGCGCTCGGAGTTCTTTCCGAAGAGGTTGACGGTTATAATAAAGACAATAAAATAAAATCGGACGAGCTTAAAGACGGATTTGCCGTGTCGTATTCGGAGTTCGTGGGTGCGGCAGATTTCAAAGCCGCCGCGGACGAGCTTACCGATAAGATTTACGGCTACGAGGCCGAGCGGAAGTCTTTAAACTCCGAAAAGGCGAAAATCGAACGCGAGTTGAAAACGGCGGAAATTTATTCTGAGGTTTGCGAGCCGTTCGAAAAGTTTTCGGACACTAAAAGCGCGAGGGTGCGCCTCGGAACGGTGCCTGCGGCGGGCAAGGAAGAACTGCTTTCTGTATCGGACGGGCTTTGCGCTTTCAACGAGCTTTACCGCACGGACGAAAGTTCGCTCGTGCTTTGCGTCTGGCACAAGTCTTTCGACGGAGAAGGAGTGCTGTCGGCGGCGGGGTTTGCCGCGTGTCCTTATAAAGAGGGCACGGGCGAGAGCGTTTATAATTCGCTTAAAACGCGCGCGGCGGAAATTGACGCGCGGCTGGAAGAGATAAAGAGGGAAATTTACGCGTTGGGCAAGAGCGTAAAATCGCTTAAAATTTACTGCGATCTTGTGGGGTTCGAGGTGGAAAAGCTGGAGCTTTCGGATAAAATGCTCGGCACTCAACGCACGTTTCTTCTCGAAGCGTACGTCCCCAAAAACGCGGAAGCGCGGGTTACGGAAGAGCTTAAAAGCGTGACGGGCGCGCTGTGGCTGAATTTCAGCGAGCCGTCCGATGACGAGATCCCGCCCACTCTGTACGAGAATAACGAGGTAGTCAAAAACTTCGAAACTATAACGAATATGTATTCGCCCGTCAACTCGCGCGAGTTCGATCCCAACGCGATAATGTCCGTGTTTTACAGTATATTCCTCGGCTTTATAATGGGCGACGTTGGTTACGGGCTGTTAATGCTGCTCGGCGGCGGGTTCATATATATGAAACGCCGGCATGAGGACAGCGGTCTGAAAAGGTTGTCGGGCGTGTTCGCCGTGGGCGGTATTTGCGCCATAGTATGGGGTCTGCTGTTTAATTCGGTGTTCGGCATACCTTTGCCGTTTATGCCCGCGCTGATGCCAGACGCGCAGAGCGATATGTGGAGTTTTATGGGTATTTCCGTGCCCGCGGTGCTAATTATCGCGCTTATTATCGGAATTATTCATCTTATGACGGGCTACGTGTGTAAGGCGATTCAGTGTATGCGCCGCGGATATTTCTGGGACGGCGTGTTCGACGGGCTGGTCTGGACGGTGTTTTCGGTGGGCGTGGCGCTCGCCGTCGTCGGGCTTATCGACGAAGTGGGAATGCCGTTACTCGCATATATAGGCGGGGGGATTGCGGGTGTAAGCCTCGTAATAGCAATGCTCACGGCGGGAAGAAAGGAAAAACTTTTAGGTAAATTCACCAAGGGCTTCGGCGCTGCTTACGGAATTATCAACTACGCTTCGGACATTCTCAGTTACGCAAGGCTTTACGGGCTGATGCTCTCGGGCGCGGTTATCGCGCAAATCGTTTCGGCGTACGTAGTCAATCCCGCGATAATGGATATGGAGGGCGTAGGTTTCCTTTTCAGCGGAAATCCCCTTCTGATAGCGCTCGGCGTCGTGCTGATGGTCGTGGGTCACGCTTTCAACCTTGCGATAGGTTTGCTCGGCGCGTACATTCACGACGCGCGCTTGCAGTACGTCGAGTTTTACGGCAGGTTCTACGAGGGCGAGGGCGAAATCTTCACTCCCGTCGGCTCGGTCAGAAAGTTCATTCGAATCAAAGCCGACGCGGGCTCGGGCATAGCTTCCGCGCAGAGCACGGCGGTTAATTAACAGAATAAAAAATTAAAATTTATTGTCTTCGGAGGATATATATTTATGACAACGGGATACGTAATAGGTATCATAGGAATTGCGCTTTGCGTACTGCTTTGCGGCGTGGGTTCGGCTCTCGGACTCTACAAGACGGGCAGCGCGGCGGCGGGAGTACTCGGCGAGAACCCCAAAAAGTTCGGTAAAGTGCTCGTTCTCGTGCTTCTTCCCGCAACGCAGGGTATTTACGGCTTTATTATCGGTATCATCGCTTCGAGTTCGCTCGCGGGTATCGTCGAAACGGCGCAGGGTTGGTCGATGCTCGGCGCGGTAATGCCTATGGCTTTGTCCGGACTTATCACGGGTATTTTTCAGGGTAAGTCCGCGGTCAACTGCATTTACGCCGTCGGCAAGCAGGACTCGCTCGGCGGTAAACTCATTATTTACCCCGCAATGATCGAATTCTACGCAATTCTGGGACTTATTATCTCCATAATGCTCGTCGCGGGGCTTGGTATCGCTTAAAATGGGCGCGGAGAACATCGTAGAGCGCATAATGGACGACGCGCGCCGCGAAGCCGAAGAGATTATCGCGCAAGCCGAGGAAAAGGCGGCGAAAACGCTTGCCGAAGCCAACGAACGGTGCGGGCGCGCTATGAAAGGCGCGCTTGCCGAAGTCGAAGCGCGCGTGAAAGCCATTCTCGACGGCAAGGCGGCTACGGCGAGGCTCGACTCGGCGAAATGCGAGCTTGCCGAAAAACGGCGCGCCGTGGACGCGGTCTATGCGGAAGCGTATAAAAAGCTGAATAATCTTGAAAAGCCCGCCGCGCTTGCTCTTGCCGAAAGACTGCTCAAAGACTACGCGGAAAAGGGTGACGAGATAGTTTTTTCCGCCGACTATAAATACAAAGCCGACGTGGCTAAGCTTTCCGTCGTAGCCGAAAAGGAATTGAAACTCTCTGACAAGGGCGCAAATTACGGCGGGTTCGTCTTAAAGGGCGAGAGCGCGGACAAGGACGTTTCCTATACCGCGTTGCTGTCCGCCGACCGCGAGGAGAATATTTCAATCGTGGCGAACGGGCTGTTTATAACGGGTTAATTATGGCAAAGGACGTTTTATATACGAACGGCGTTATTGCGGCGCGGGAAACTTCCCTGCTCGGCGGTAAAATTTTAAAGTTGTGCGAAATGAGCGCGGAGGACGCTTTCAGAAGCCTGACGGAGAGCGGTTTCGGGCGGGGCGCTGACGCGCTTTCCGTGCACGAATACGAGAAAGTTCTCGCCGCAGACGCGCGGGATATCGACGCGTTCATTCGCGAATATGCGCCGACTAAAGCTGAAAAGGCGTACTTTCTTTCGCCGCGCGACTTTCACAACGCAAAAGCGATTATCAAAGCAAAATATACGGGCGCGGAACTTGCGCCAATGCTTGCGCCCGACGGGCTTTTTACCGTCGGCGAGATAGACGAATGCATTCAAAGCGGCGACTGCTCGCCGCTGTATCCCGAACTTTCGGAGGCGATTTCGCTTGCCGAAAAGGCGTTTTCAGGCGAAAACGTGGTTTCGGGCGCGGAGATAGGCGCGCTGTTTGAAAAGGCGGCGTTTAAGCGCCTTTTAACGGCGTGCAAGGGCAACGGACTTTTGAAAAAGTTTGCCGTAGCGCGCGCGGATATGACGGATATTTTAACGGCAATGCGTTCGCAGACCCCCGAATATGCCGCAACAAACTATATCGGCGCGGGAAAATTAAAGGCGGAAGATCTGGAAGTTTTATTCTGCGGCGACGCTCAAAAGTCCGCCGAGCGCTTTGCAAAAACTCCGTATGCGGAGTTCGTCAAAGACTGTTTTGCGGCAAAGGAAGAGAACGCGCCGTTCACCGCGGCGGAAAAAGCGCTTCAAAGTATGGAGAGCAAGTATCTGTCCGAGCGCAGGTTCGAGCTTAAGCGCCGCCAACCGTTTATTTACTACGTTTTTCGGCGGCGCGCGGAAAACGCCAACCTGAGGATAATTTTCGTTTGTCTGCTTGTGGGTATGGACGAAAGTTATATAAAATCGCGTCTCCGCGCCGTTTAATCGGAGGAGTAGGTAAATTTTTTATGCAAGGTAAAATGGCAATCGTCGGCGACGGCGAAAGTATCACGGTTTTCAAAGCGGCGGGCGTGGACGCTTTTCCCGCAGAGGACGAAAACAAAGCCCGTGAAATTATAAGAAAAATCGCCAAAGAATACAAAATTATATTCCTTACGGAAGAACTTTCGCGCGGTAACGCGCAGTTTTTAAAGCGGTTTGACGAAGAGCCTTTTCCCGTAATTCTGACTATACCGTCCAAAAACGGCAGTACGGGCTACGGCGAGGAAATGCTCAAAAGCGCAATGGAACGCGCGCTGGGCATTATAATATAAGTCACCTCATCAGTCTGCTTGGCAGACAGCTTCCCCTTTGCACAATATAATCTGAAACTTTTTACATTAAAGTGTGCAAAGCGTCGCTTCGCTCGCGCGAGGGGAAGCCAAGAGGTATTTTCAAACGCTTTCGGCGCGAGCAAAAACGGCGCTTTTTGCAATGCAGACCGATGAGGTGTTTCAAAATAATTAACGGCGCAAACCGTGATTTTTGTTAAAGAGGATTTTATGGGTAAGACAGTAAAAATTTCGGGACCTTTGATTATCGCCGAGGGTATGGCGGACAGCAAACTTTACGACGTTGTCCGCGTTTCCGACAAGGGGCTTATCGGCGAAATAATCGAACTTAGGGGGGACAAAGCCTCCGTTCAGGTCTATGAAGAAACCTCGGGGCTGGGTCCCGGCGAGGACGTAATTTCCACGGGCGCGCCGCTTTCGGCAGAGCTTGCGCCGGGGCTTATTTCGGGCATATTCGACGGTATACAGCGCCCCTTGACCGCGCTTTACTTCCAATACGGGTCAAGAATTTCCCGCGGCGTTTCGGTAAATAATATCGACCGCGAAAAGAAATGGCGGTTCGTGCCGTGCGTTAAAGTCGGCGACGAGGTGGGCGAGGGCGACGTGCTCGGCACTGTGCGGGAAACCGAGCTTATCGAACACCGCATTATGGTTCCCAACGGCGTTTCGGGCAAGGTCGAGTCCGTGGAAGAGGGCGACTATACCGTAGAGGACACCGTAGCCGTTATCCGTACGGACGGCGGCAAAAAACCCGTCTGTATGCTGCGCAAATGGCCCGTCCGCAAGGGCAGACCTTATAAAGAAAAACTGTCGCCGTCCACGCCTATGGTCACGGGTCAGCGCGTTGTGGACACGCTGTTTCCCATAGCCCGCGGCGGCGTTGCCGCCGTTCCCGGTCCGTTCGGAAGCGGCAAAACGGTCGTTCAGCATCAGCTCGCGAAATGGGCTGAAGCCGACATTATAGTATACGTAGGCTGCGGCGAGCGCGGCAACGAAATGACGGACGTTTTAAACGAATTCCCCGCACTGAAAGACCCTAAAACGGGCGAGCCGATTATGAAGCGCACCGTGCTTATAGCAAACACCTCGGATATGCCCGTAGCCGCGCGCGAAGCCAGCATTTATACGGGTATAACCATTGCCGAATACTTCCGCGATATGGGATATAACGTAGCAATAATGGCGGATTCCACGTCGCGCTGGGCGGAGGCTCTGCGCGAAATGAGCGGTCGTCTTGAAGAAATGCCCGGCGACGAGGGCTATCCCGCGTACTTATCCAGCCGACTTGCCGAGTTCTACGAGCGCGCGGGCATCGTCCGCATTTTAGGCGGCAAAGAGCGCACGGGTTCTGTCACGGCAATCGGCGCGGTTTCGCCTCCGGGCGGAGATCTCAGCGAGCCCGTTTCTCAGGCGACTTTGCGAATAGTCAAAGTGTTCTGGGGGCTTTCGGCTTCGCTTGCGTACAAACGCCATTTCCCCGCTATCGACTGGCTTATCAGCTATTCGCTTTACGCCGACAGAATGAAGGATTGGTTTGACGGTAACGTCGGCGCGGACTTCTACGCTTACAGACAGTTCGTAATGACTGTTTTGCAGGAGGAAGCGGCGCTTGACGAGATAGTCAGGCTGGTCGGAATGGACGCGCTTTCATCTGACGACAGGCTGACTATGGAAACGGCGAAGATTATCCGCGAGGACTATCTGCACCAGAACGCTTTCGACGACGTGGACACTTATACGTCGATGAAAAAGCAGTATTTAATGCTCAAACTTATCTACGAGTTCGACGCCCGCGCCCGCGAAGCCATAGGAAACTACGCGGATATGAACGCCGTGCTCGCCACATCGTGTAAAGAGCGCATAGGCAGGGCGAAGTATATCCCCGAAAGCAATCTTGACGAGTTCGACGAGATTTTAAAGGCTATGAACGCGGAGCTTACCGCGCTTGCGCAGGGCGGAGAAGAGTAAGGCAGGTGCTAAATGTTTAAAGAATACAAGACCATACGCGAAGTAGTCGGACCTTTGATGCTCGTAGAGGGCGTGGAGGGCGTTACTTATAACGAATTAGTCGATATAGTTTGCTCGGACGGCAGTATCCGAAAGGGCAAAGTTCTAGAAATCAACCGCGACAAAGCCGTAGTTCAGCTCTTTGAAAATTCGCAGGGCTTGCAGCTGACCACGGCAAAGGCTAAGTTTTTAGGGCACAGCCAGCAGCTTGCCGTTTCGAAAGATATGCTCGGCAGGGTGTTCGACGGTATGGGCAACCCTCGCGACGGCGGCGCGCCCGTTATTCCCGATAAAATGCTGGATATAAACGGCGAGCCTATAAATCCCGCCGCCCGCGATTATCCCGACGAGTTCATTCAGACGGGTATTTCGGCGATAGACGGGCTTAACACTCTCGTAAGGGGTCAGAAACTGCCCGTATTCTCTATGAGCGGACTTCCGCACGCCGAGCTTGCCGCGCAGATTGCAAGACAGGCGAAGGTGCGCGGCGGCGACAGTAAGTTCGCGGTAGTTTTCGCCGCGATAGGTATTACCTTCGAGGAAGCGCAATACTTCGTCGAAGACTTCAAGCGCACGGGCGCAATCGAACGCACGGTGCTTTTCACCAACCTTGCCAACGACCCCGCCGTAGAGCGTATCGCAACCCCGAGAATGGCGCTCACCTGCGCGGAATATCTCGCGTTTGAATGCGGAATGCACGTTCTCGTCATTCTCACCGATATTACCAACTATGCCGAAGCTCTGCGCGAAGTTTCCGCCGCCCGCCGCGAAGTTCCCGGCAGACGCGGTTACCCCGGTTATCTGTATACCGACCTCGCCACTATGTACGAGCGCGCGGGCAGAATAAGGGGATGCGAAGGCTCTATT
Organism: uncultured Christensenella sp.; assembly: GCA_949878495.1. Classification (GTDB taxonomy): domain Bacteria; phylum Bacillota; class Clostridia; order Christensenellales; family Borkfalkiaceae; genus Coproplasma. Next base: position 28,172 of record CATLAR010000003.1, on the reverse strand, counting down.
ACGCAGATACCCATTCTGACGATGCCCGAGGACGACAAAACCCACCCTATTCCCGACCTTACGGGATACATTACGGAAGGGCAGATTATTTTGTCGCGCGACTTGTACAAAAAAGGCATTAACCCGCCCATTGACGTGCTTCCGTCCCTTTCGAGGCTCAAAGACAAGGGCATCGGCGACGGTAAAACGCGCGAGGACCACGCGGGAACTATGAACCAACTTTTCGCGGCGTACGCAAGCGGCAAGGAGAGCAAAGAACTTTCGGCTATTTTAGGCGAAGCCGCGCTCTCGGACGTTGATAAACTTTACGCAAAGTTTGCCGAGAGGTTCGAGCAGGTGTATATAAATCAAGGTTTTACGGCTGACAGGTCGATAGAGGAAACGCTCGATATCGGCTGGGAGCTTCTGAAGATACTGCCCGTAACGGAGCTTAAGCGTATCAAAAAAAATCTTATCGAAAAGTATTTGAAAGACTAAGGGCAAACAATCGGTATTCGGTGAAGAGGCTTTATGGCAAGGTTAAACGTCAATCCCACGCGTATGGAGCTGAAAAAGCTCAAAGCGCGCCTTGAAACGGCAACGCGCGGGCATAAACTTTTAAAGGATAAATCCGACGAAATGATCCGTCGGTTTTCCGTAATAATAAAAGAAAACAAGCGGCTGCGCGGCGAGGTGGAAAAGGAACTTGCCGCAACGCTCAAAGAGTTTTCCGTAGCGCGCTCGGTAACGCCAGCCTATCAGGCGGAGGCGGCTTTCGCTATGCCGTCGGTTGCGGTCGGCGTTGAATGCACAACGGAAAGCATTATGGGCGTAGACGTACCGTCGGTTGCCGTTGTAAGCGAAAAGCGCGCGGACGGTCTGCCTTACGCTTACTCGGAAATCACGAGCGAAGCCGATTTTTCCGTAGAACGCGCGGCGGCGCTTATACCTAAAATGCTTAAACTTGCCGAAGTCGAAAAAACGGTTAGAATGCTCGCCGACGAAATCGAACGCAACAAAAGGCGCGTAAACGCGCTGGAATACGTTATGATTCCGCAACTTGAAGAAACGATAAAATATATAAAGTCTAAGCTCGACGAAAACGAGCGCGCGGCGGTTATCAGACTTATGAAAGTAAAAAACAAGGCGTAAAATTTTGCGCTTTGGCGGTAGGCTAAGTAAACTCGGAAAAAAGTAAAAACCGCGCAAAAACGATTGACAAATAATTTGTTATTTAATATAATAAGTTAGCTTTCAGATTGTTATGCGCGGAAAGTTTAATGCACCGTTAGCTCAACTGGATAGAGCGTTGGTCTTTAGAAAACTGCGACAAAGGCTCAATAGCCTTTGGTTTAAAAACATAATTTAATAAATATGCACCGTTAGCTCAACTGGATAGAGCGTTGGTCTACGGAACCAAAGGCTAGGGATTCGAATTCCTTACGGTGCACCAGCAAAAAGAGAGGTGAATTTTTCACCTCTCTTTTTGCTGTTAAACGGTAAGTCCTTTCGAAACTCTACGATTCGCGCGAGCGTAGCGACGTTTTGGGTTTTGCCCTAACCCAATTAAATAAATAATTTTTTGTACCAATCCCAACACTCTTTAAGATAATTCCAAAAGTTTTCGCCTTGCCAAGCATAAATGCAACAAAGATTAATCACTGCTATTGCAACGTATACCGAAACGCAAATTAATAAAATTTTTAAATCTTTTTTATCCATATTACAATAAATATTGTAATTGTAGTTTGGTTTTTATGCAAGCATATTAATTAAATAATAACATAAAATTTTCTTATGGTTGTAGTTTAGCTTTAATACAACTATTAACCGTAAGGATAAATATGGCTATTTCAAACGCTTTTCAGAACAGCATAACCGAATTAGTAGAGGAATGCGGAGTTAATAAATCTGATTTACCGAATATAATCGGCATAGATTATCGTTCTTTATCCAACGCTTTAAAGTACGGTATCGTTCCAACGCCGAGAATTTTAATTCGCATTGCGGATTATTTTAACGTATCTATAAAATATTTACTCGGAACTTCCGACGACGAATATTTTAATCAAGCAAAAATAAAAAGCGATTTCAAAACTCGTTTTATTCTTTTGTGTAAAGAAAAGAATGTTACTCAATACAAGGTATGTAAAGATTTACATTTTGACCAAAGTTACGTTACGCGTTGGCTAAACAAAAACTATTTACCGTCATTGGAATTTCTGGAATCGCTAAGCGACTATTTCAAAGTATCAATAGATTATTTACTTGGCAGAACTGACGATAAAACGCCTTACAATTAAACAGGTAATGGAGTGTTAAAATGAAATTAAAAGATAGTATTGCAAAACGTGTGCAGGAATTGTGTGATGAAAATAATTTAACCGTTCACGGATTGAGCCTTAAAACGGGCGTTGCAAATTCAACACTCTGCGATATAGTAAAAGCTAATAACACATCTATACAAATTAAATTCATTTACGGAATTTGTGCTGGTTTGAATATATCTTTAAGCGAGTTTTTTAATTCTCCGTATTTTGATATGAACGAATTAACTGATTAATATTATAAGTGTAAGACATATCTTACGTCAAGTGGTTTTTGTAAAATATATCTTACAATATTTTTGTGAAGAATAAATTTGCATTAAGATTAAATGAATTGCTTATTGAAAATGAAATTTCAAAAAGAGAGCTTGCAAAGAAAATAGGAGTATCTGCAACGAGTATTTCGGATTGGTCGACGGGAAAAATTCTTCCAACGGCTGAGAACGTATATTTAATTGCCGAATATTTTAATGTTAGCGCTGATTATCTGCTTGGCTTAAAAGATATTTATTGATTATTAATAATAGTATTGCGTTAAAGTCGTGCCTAAACAGATTAAAAAACCGCTTTATCTAAATACTTGACGATAAGCATAGAATATGATAATATAGATTTATCTTTTTAAGGAGTTACTTAAATATGGTTGACGACCCAAGTTGCGTCGCCACTGATAAAACGTTATTTCACTATAAACCGATTAAACATAGTCTGCACGGAAAATGCGGACTGTGTTTTTTTGCTTTTTTGCGGAGGTTTACGGGCGTGTAATACTCATCTTTATTTAAAAATAAAATTTTAAATTCGGAGGTTTATTTATGAACTTAGGCACCGCAATAGCGCTTATTATAGTTTTATGTATTCTGCTCGTATTTTCGGCGTTCTTCTCGGCTTCGGAAACGGCGTTTACGAGTATATCGCAAGTCAGAGTCAAAAGTCTGTCGCGCACGAAAAAATCGGCGAAGCTCGTTTTGAAAATGAGCGAAAATTATAATAAACTTTTATCCACTTTGCTTATAGGCAACAATATCGTAAACATTGCTTCGGCTTCTATAGCAACCATAGTATTTACGTTTTGGTTCGGAGATTTGGGCGTAACCTTGTCAACCGTTGTAATGACGGTGCTGGTACTGACTTTCGGGGAAATTACGCCTAAAAGTATTGCGAAAGAACGCCCCGAAGAATTTGCAATGTTTTCGGTGAGAATACTTTATTTCTTTGAAATTATTTTCACGCCGCTTACTTTGATTTTCGAAGGCTGGAAAAAACTCGTCAACAAGGTTTTTCGTCTTGATAAGAAAAGACCGACGATGACGGAAGAAGAATTTGCGTTAATGGTTGACAACATAGCCGCCGAAGGCGTGCTTGCCGATTCGGAAGCGGAAATAATACAAAACACGATAAAGTTTGACGAAACCAAAGTAGAAAAGGTAATGACGAAAGCCGAAGACATAACTGCGGTTTGTATAACCGACGGTTTTAAATCAATCAAAAAAGTTTTCGTCGAGAGCAATTTTTCAAGGGTTCCCGTTTACGACGAAAACAAGCGGGATATCATAGGCATTTTATACCGCGCCGACTTTTACGAAATGTTGCTCGGCAATAAATCGGACTTAACCAAAATTTTAAAACCCGTGCTGTACATAACATCCGACGCCGTAATATCGGATACGTTTGAACTTTTGCAGGAACAGCAGGTTCCGCAAGCGATAGTAAAGGATAACGGCGTTATCACCGGGCTTATTTCTATGGAAGATATTTTGGAAGAATTGGTCGGCGAAATAGACGATAAATACGATTTCTGAGTGGAGGGATAAATGATAGTTTTGATTTCGGGCGCGTCGCATACGGGCAAAACCGCGTTGGCGCAACGGTTAACGGAAAAGTATTCATTGCCGTATTTTTCTATCGACCATTTAAAGATGGGACTGATAAGAAGCGGGCAGACCTCGCTTACCGTAAACGACGACGAAAAGCTCACGCCCTATCTTTGGGCGATAGTAAGGGAAATGATAAAAACGGCGGTGGAAAACGGTCAGCATCTTATCGTGGAGGGGTGCTATATTCCCTTTGATTGGCAAAAAGATTTCGACGAAAAGTATTTGCCCGAAATTAAATTTTACTGTCTTATTATGACCGCCGGATATATTAACGATAATTTCGACGAAATAATAAAGTTTGAAAGCGTTATTGAAAAGCGTATCGAGGGCGGCGCGGATAAGACCGAGCTGATAAAAGATAATCTTTACAACTTATCGCAATGCAAAAAATACAACCTTAATTACGTGCTTATCGACAAAAACTACCGCGTGGATATTGAATTATGATTTTACGGCGATATAATGACTGCGATTTCGGTGCGGCGGCAAAATTATTATATGAAACGGTTCACGCCGTCAACGCAAAAGACTACAACTTGGAGCAGCTTAACGCCTGGGCAAAGAGCGCGGACGTACTGAGTCCGCGCCGCGCCGATTTACTCAGACAAAATACTTTAATTGCCGAAATAGGCGGCGTTACCGTCGGTTTTGCAAGTATGGATAACTGCGGTTATCTGGATTTTCTTTACGTGCATAAAGATTATCAGAACCAAGGCGTTGCCACGGCGTTATGCGACGAGCTTGAGAAACCTTTTTCAAAGATAACTACGTATGCGTCGGTTACCGCAAAATCGTTCTTTGAAAAACGCGGTTATTGCGTTGTAAGGGAGCAGGAGGCGGAGCGTTATGGCGTTAAGTTAAAAAATTATTTTATGCTAAAAATAAAAAAAGCCGAGTGATTCACTCGGCTTCTTTGAATTTAAGCTAACGCCGTCAGCTTACCCGTTTCAAACGAATAGCTGTACGTTGCGGTTTTGTCGTCGAAGTTCTCGTTTGCGACCCAAAGCACGGTTTTGTCGGTCAGATTATACACCACGCTGTGAACGGTGACCGCCGTTCCGTTGGGTTTCCACGTCCGTCTGCCGACCTCCGCGAGTATATCCATCGCCGCATTCTCGTCGGCAAGCACGCCGTCGCTATCGTGCAGACGGTTGTAAATATGCTCGTATCTGTCCCAGCCGGGTTTTGCGTCGTCATTCTCGTAATAACTATCGTGGTCGTTGACGATAAAGTTCGTTATCCACTGATACTTGAACCCGTCGCCGTTTCTCAGTTCGTCGTACCTCTCGTCGGTGTTGTAGATAACTTTAAGCGTTCTTGCCGAGCCGTCGTTATCCGTCAAATCGGTGCCGTTCTCGGGCAGCCATTCTAAAATCGCGCTCTTGCCCGTTGCGTCGGCTATCATATAGTGGAAGGACGACTTAGCCGAATCGTGCAGATTAAAACCCTCAATCATTTCTACCGCTTCGTCAACCGTCGCGCAGTAGTCGAGAATCATTCTCTGCATAGTGGTGGAGGTGATGTTCTTTTTGTTTTCGTCTTTCTGGTCGGTTGCAACCGTGCCGCTGTCGTTCAGGCTCAGATCGTTGCCCTGATAAGACATAAAAATACCGCAGCTCAGCCCGACTTCGTTCATACCGTCAAGCGGCGCGAAGGGCGCGGCAAAACAGGTTATTCTGTCCATAAGACTTTCGACTTCCTCGTCGGGCGCAATGCCTACGTAGTTGAGGTCGACCGTGGAAAAGGACTTATACCTGCCTTTGCCGGGGTTGTTGCAAATCGTCATACATACGTTGGTTTTCTTGAAATCGTAGTTCCGCGCAAAGAGCACGTCGTTTTCGGGCGTTTTCGCCATAAACGCCGAGCAGTTCACGTCCGATTCGCCTATGTTGACGTCGATAAGCCCCTTCGTTATGTTCGAAGTTATGAACTTAATGAGTTCCGTATCGTTCGACGCGCCGCCCTGTTTAAGGAACTTGTCGAAGTAGAATCCGCCTTTCACGTCCATACGGTAAACCGAGCCCTCGTTATTTTCGTCGTTTCTCGTCTGTAAAAGTTTAATGCTCGAAACCGAGGAAATGACGTCGCCCCAAAGACAACCCACCGTAATGCCCAGCGCAAGAATAATCACGAACAGCACGGCAAGCGTGACGCTGAGTATTCTGAACCACAGTTTGCTCCATAAATCTTTGATTTTTTGCATATAAGCTCCTTTAAAATAAGTTTTTAATATAATTTTCTATAATAATTTTCAAGATTATCGGCTATTTTTTTCAGCGATTGATAGAAAAACAGCCGTTCTTCCTCCGAAAAATCCGCGCTTCCCGCGGCAACAGCCCGCGCCGCTTTTCCGTTTATCGCCTCCGCAATTTTAACGCCCTCTTCCGTAAGCGTTATTTCCGCGTTGTACGTATTGGCGTTATAACTGATATATCCTTTGTCGGAAAGCGTTTTCAAAGCGCGCGATATCGCCGCTTTGTCCTCAAGCGTCAACCTCATAAGTTCGCTTGCAGTCAGCCCGCCGCGGCTTTCGTTGAGGTAATAAACGCACATTACGTGCACGCTTTTAAGGTCGAATTCCTGCATTTCGAAGAGTTTTATTTTGTTTACGAGTTTATTGATTTTAAGTATCGTCACCGTAAACGTTTCGAATATCTTTTCCATTCCGCCCCCGTCGTTGATTAATCAATAAGTTGATAATACAATAAATATTTTATTCTGTCAAATTAATTTGTTGACAAATCAACAAAAATTTGCATAAAAAAATACCGCCGTTTAACGCGGCGGTATTTTTCGAGCGTCAGCCGATAGTGAAGGGATTGCCTTGCGCGGGGTTGTAACGGGGCGCAGCGGTCAGGTTTACCTCGTCCGTGCCCGCGGGGACGGTGTAGGAAACCGACATCGTGCTGGAATCGACGATTACGAGGGTGGGCTCGTCGCCGATTTCAACGGAAACCGTTTTACCGTTTTTAAGCGGATAGGCTTTGAACGGTTTGCCGTCGATTTTGTTGGTGGCTTCCTCTGCGGGGCATTCGACGTACAGCGTAATGCGCGAGCCGCACTCGATAATGCTCCATTTCCTTTTTACGTTGAGTTTTCTCATATATAGCTCCTTTATCAAAGATTTTTTATAAATTTTACTATAAATTCCTCGTTCCAATACTTGGCGTCTATTATAAACGCTTCGTCGTTGCGGTCGGGGTCGGCTATTAACGGCACTATATCCCCGCCAGAGAACGTACCCAGCGGCACGTGCCGTCTGTAAACGGCGACTACCGTAGCGTAAACGCTTTTCCCGTCGCAGATTTCCTCGGGCAGGCGCACGTTGAAGAAATATTTTTTCTCGTTTTTAAGGAAATTGTGCTCTCTGTCGTTATAGACCGTGTTCGCAATATCCCTGAGTTCTTCGGGGTTTTCGTCAAAGTACCAGTCCGTCGAATATACGAACACCGCGGGAACGACTTCGTTCTCGTTGCGCACGGGACGGAACAGTTTGTCGTTCGCCTCTACCAGACAGCCGTATCGTATTTTCCCGCTGCCGAGCACGGAAAAGTCCTTTGAAAAGCCAGAGAGGGAGATATGGAAGCGGTTTTTCTTCGGAGCGTCGTCATCGGCGTAATTTCGTCTTATTTGCGTAAGCGCGGCGGCGTAATCAAAGTTTTGTAACGCGTTGTCGCCGTCTTTATCCGCCGCGGCGAGCGCAAGATACCTTTGCCGGTCTTTTATTTCTTTGTCGGGCAAAGCGAGCAACACTCCCGTCAATATCAGCGCTAATGCTCCCAAAACCGCCAATGCAATAGAAATTATAAGCAAAATATCTATCTCTTTCGTGTAACCCGCGTATATTCCCAAAAGTCCCGCCAAGAGTACGGCGAGCGAAATAATGCGCGCAACGCGCAGAACCGATTTATTGATTTTCATATTCACCCCCGAAACCCTATTTCCACAGGTTATCAAGGTCGAACCCGAAAACCTGAACTATATCTACTTCGGGCGAGTTGGCAAAATCTTTCGGCGTAACCAGCGCGCCGCCGTTGTGGTCAAGGTCAAGCCCGAATTTGCGGTACGACTGCCAGACGAGGTGCGCGCATTGCGTCTTATCGAGTCTGTCCTTCTTTGAAAAAACGCCTATCGTGCCCTCGTAGGGAGTGCCTTTAAAAGTTTCAAGGGCGTACTCCGCAACCTGTTTTTTCGTGTCGGCGTCGGTCTTGGGAGAAAGCACCATAAAATTCACGCGCTTGGTGAAATCGCTTACCCGTCCCGTAAAAGTGGGCGCGCCGTAAGCCATCGCCTGCAAAATCTCGCCGCGCGCGCCGTCGGTAACCAGCCCCGCGTGTCCTATCCTGAACCCCGAAATATGGGTGGAGGAGGATACCAGCACGTCGCCCGTCTCCAGATAAATCGCCGCAACCTGTTTTCCGTCCGCAAGATAGTCCGTGCATACGAAGGGCGCGAACAGCGCGTTATGCACGTCGTGTTTTTCGAACAGATTGTTTTGTATGGTTTTGATTTTCGTTTTTCCCTGCTCGCCCTTTTCAAGCGCGCGGTCAACGCCCGTTTTCGTCAGCCCCGTCTGTCTGTACAGCGTTTGGTAATCTTCGTCTGACAGTTCGGGCTTGTCCAGAATTTCCGTAAGATCTATTTTGTCGTAGTCGGGCGAGTAGCATTGGATTTTGTCGGCTTCCTCGAAAGCTATCCAGAATCCGAGCGCAGTAAAAAGAATCGCGCCGAGAATGCTCGCGCAGACTATAAGGGCGATTATTCTTTTCGACAGTCTTTTAGTCTTGCCCATAATTTTTACCGCCGTTAACGCGTAAGTTTTTCTATAGCTTTTCTGTAAATTTCAAAGCAGGTCTTTATCTTTTTGAAAGTAATATACTCGTTCGCCTGATGTATCGTGTTTTCTTCGCCCTCTTCTTCGGGACCGAATGCCGCGCCGCATTTAAGCGCCCGCGCGTAAGTCCCGCCGCCTATGGCAACGGGTTTGAGATTTTTCCCCGTAACCTCGTTGTAAACGCCGCAAAGCGTCTTGATAAGCGCGCCGTTCGCGTCGTTATACAGGGGCGCCTGTTCGGATAAAATTTCGTAAGGAAGGGTAATTGCCCCCAATATATCCTCCCGCGAACGCGTTGCGGGATATCTTATATCGCAGGTTACGAATATGGAACTCCCCGATTGCTCTATAACGTTTGGCGAAAAAGTCAGCGCGCCCGTTTCGTCGCGCATTTCTTTAAGCCCGAACGCGTCCCTGAACAGAACGTCTGCAACGCCGTCCAACCCGAGGTATCTCAAAACGGGCTCGATAGCGTTCACGCCCTCGTCGGGAGTGGAGCCGTGCGCCGATTTTCCGCGCGCGTAAAGCTTTCCGTTTTCTGTCGCCAGACCGTATTTCTTCGTCCGCGCCGCGTCGTAGTCCGCGGTTACTTCGCAATAATCGCAGACCATATTCGCGCGCTCGCCGCCGCGCAGTCCGCTGAAATTGCCGTCCGCGTCAAAGCGCGCTTTTATATGCAGAATGCCCTTTTCGGCGTAAATGACGGGGAAGTCCGCGTCGGGCGAGAACCCTTCGTCGGGCATATGCGCGTGCTTGGTATAGTAGTCGATGCAACCCCAGCCGTTTTCTTCGTTACAGCCCACGATGAGCTTGATTTTTCTGCGCGGCACGAACCCCTCGTCTTTGAGCGCTTTCATAGCGTAAAGAGTGATTATCGCGGGACCCTTGTCGTCCATCGCGCCCCTGCCCCAAACGCGTTCGTTCGCGCGGTCGATCTCGCCGCCGAAGGGGTCGTGAGTCCAGCCGCTGCCCGCGGGAACCACGTCCAGATGCGCGAGTATGGCGAATTCTTCGCCCTCGCCGAATATTACTTCGCCCGCATACCCGTCGTAGTCGCGCGTTTCAAAGCCGAACGACGCGGCAAGTTTAAGAAAGTAGTCAAGGGTAAGCCGCGCGCCCTTTCCGAAGGGCGCGCCCTCTTCCGCGGGGGCTTGCGAGGAGTCGAATTTGATTATTTGCGATAAATCTTTCAATAAATTTTCAAACATAGCGTACCGTTATCAAAAAAAGTTGTTAAAATCATTATACACTTTTTTTTATTTATGGTAAAATGAATTAAGCGGGAAAATAAATGAAAATTGACAAAATAACGGCAAGTATGGACGGCGGCGTTAAAATCGAGATAGGCTCTCGGAAAATAATCAAATATATCAAAATATTTCTTATAGTAACGCTCGTTATTATCGAGGCGGTAATCTGCGCGCAGACTTTCGGTAATCTTATTTCCGACTACACGTTTTTTATTACCGTCGCGTGTTGCGTGGCTCTGACGGGTATGGAAATCGTCAACGCGTTCGTAATAACCAAATTCGTTGCCAAGATGGTCTTTTACGGCTTGGATTCGGCGCTTATCCTCGCAATCTGCGTGCTTACGGGCAACTCGTTTATGTCGACTATCTATTGCATAGTGTTGACACAATGTTATATTTCCGTGGAAAAATTCAGGGATAAAACAATACTGTTCGGCGTAAGCTGCGGTATATTTTCGGTTTCGTTTATTGTCGGCTGTATAATCAATTCCCAGAATATAAGCGAGCTGGACGTCATAACGGGTCTGCTTTTCGGGCTTCTCGCGCTTGTAATCGACTATATAGTATGCGTGTTTCTGCTCAAATTCTACAAGACCAACCTTGCGCTTACCGCCGCGCTAAAAGAGGCGGGCGAAAGTCGCGCCAAGTTAAAAAACGTTTACGAAGAGCTTACGCAGACCAAGGTTTTCGAGGAGCGCAACCGTATCGCCCGCGAAATCCACGACACGGCGGGACATTCTATGACAACCGTTATAATGCAGACGGAGGCGGCGAAACTGCTTATCGACGACGACCCCGCCGAAGCCAAAAACAGAATTATTTCGGCGAACGTTCAGGCGCGCAACGCGCTCGAACAAATGCGCGAGAGCGTGCATTTGCTTGCGGGCAGGGTTCAGACCAAGCCCTTGAAGGACGAGGTGGAGGAAATTATCGCGGCGACCATCGACGGCACCGACTTAAAAGCGCGGTTCGACCTCGACGACGTGCACCCGTCGGCGGAAGTTTATCGGTTTATCGTAAACAGCCTGAAAGAACTGCTTTCGAACGGCATCCGTCACGGCAAAGCCACGGCGTTTTACGTAGAGCTTAAAGGCGGCGACGGTATAAGCCTGCTCGTTTCGGATAACGGCGGGGGAGTGTCGGACGACGTTAAAGAGGGTTTCGGACTGCGCGGCATACGCGAAAACGCCGAAAAGCTGGGCGGAACATGCAATTTTACAAGCGAGGACGGAGAGGGCTTCGAAGCGCATATATTTATCAACAGCGATGAGGGGGTAGCGGAATGATAAGAGTTTTACTCGTTGACGACCAACAGATACTTGCCGAGGGGATAAAGTCGGTTTTGCATACTTCGGACGAAGTCGAGGTCGTGGGCATTGCTTCCGACGGCGCAATCGCGCTGGATATGTGCGGCAAGCTCAAACCCGACGTCGTGCTTATGGACATAAGAATGCCGAATATGAACGGCGTAGTCGCCACCAAGAAGATAAAAGAGCTTGACGAACGGATTAAAATAATAATTTTAACGACCTTCGACGACAGCGACTATATTTTAAGCGCGATAAACAACGGTGCGAGCGGATATCTTTTAAAGGACATCGGCGCGACCGCGCTTATCGACGCCATAAAAAACGCCTACGACGGGGATACGATACTGCCCGCGAAAATAGCCAAAAAGATAACGGACGCGGCGGCGATGGTTTCAACCGATAAGGAATACAAACTCAAAAAGGCGTTCAATCTCTCCGAGAGGGAAATCGAAATCGCGCTTATGCTCTACGACGGGTTCACGAACAGACAGATTGCTTCCGCGCTCAAACTTACCGACGGTACGGCGAGAAATTATATCAGCTCGATATATCTCAAACTCGGCGTGGACGGCAGAGCTTCCGCAGTCGAAAAAATCAAAAGAAATATTTAAAAACGAAAGCGGCGCTTGCAATTTGCAAGCGCCGCCCGTATTTACAGGTCGAAAGCTATAGCCGTTATATCGTCGTTAAGGTCGTTGCAGAAATCGCGCAGGTTGCTTTCCAGCGACTTGATAAAATCGTCCGCCGTCCGCGCGGTTGAAAGCGTTCTTGCCACCTTGTCCACGCCGAACATTTCGCCCTTCCAGTTTTTGCATTCCGTCACGCCGTCCGTCAGAAGCACTAAAATATCCCCTTTTTTGTATGGTATAACGTCGTCGAAATATGACGGGTTGTCAAACCAGTTGGAAACGGGAGGGGAATTGAGCATTATCCGCGTAATGCCGCCGCCCGATTTTAAAAGCAGGGGCACGTTGTGTCCCGCCATAGAATAGGTAATGTTCGCGTTGTCTATTTTAACCGCGGCTACGGTAACGTAGTTGCGCTCGTCAAGGTTGAGTTCCCTGAACTTCGCGCCGAGAGTTTTAATCGCCGCCGCGGGCGAGGGCGCGGTCTTGTCGTAAGCGGCTTTGACGAACGCCGAAAGCATTCCCGCGGAAATGCCTTTGCCCGAAACGTCGGCAATCACGCCGCACGCGTCGTCGCCCTGAGTGAACACGTCGGGCAGGTCGCCGCCTATGTCGCGGCAGGGAATGTACATATACGAGTATTTTTTGCCGCCCGCCCATTTACCCGCGGGCAACAGACGTTGCTGAATGTTTTTCGCCGTCTGCAGTTCGCGTGCAATCTCCATTTCGAACGCGTCGTCCACGCTGCCCATACACAGCCCGCCGCCGAGCGGGGTCACCGTCACGGTAAACGCTATTTCGCGCACGCTGTCGCCGCTTTTAACGCGTTGGAACACTCTGCGCGAAATCTCCTTGTTCGATAGAAACGCGTCCTCGAACGCGCCCGCAAGCGCGCACCCGCGGCACCCACCGTCGTAGCCGCATTTTTGCACGTTTTCCGTACAGCACACGACGTTGCCGAGTTTGCCTCTCTGTCCGCCGCCCTGAAAAAGGTTGCGGAAAGCGCGGTTGCACAGCGTTACTTTTAAGTTTTGGTCGGCGACCACGACCGCGGTTTTAACGTTGTCGATAATTCGCCTGAGGTATTTTTCCAACATAAATTATAAAAGCCTTTAAGGTAGGTAAAATTTTAATTGCCCCGATACTATGTGCGCTTTTACGGGGATATTATCGTATAATTCCCCCTCCGCCTGAATAGTATAATTCTCGGCTTCGCACAAAAATTCGGCGGCCTTGGTCTTTACGAAAGTAACTTTTTTTACTTTATTGACCTTGCCGAGCACCAGCTTTATAAACGCGCCGAGTATCTTCGGGCGGGATATGTAGTCTACTATCAGAAGGTCGAGATATCCGTCGTCTATTTCGGCTTCGGGGAAGAGCTTTATGCCCCCGCCGCAGTACTTGGCGTTGCCAATCGCCGCGATAAGCCCGAAATGCCGTTCTTCCTTACCGTCGTATCTAACGGTAAATTTACAGCTTTCGAAATGCTTCAACGAATGAATAAGCGCGCGCAGGTACTTGCCTTTACCTTTCTTGTTCTGCTCGTAAACGTGCTTCAGAAGGTCTACGTCGATGCCCATTCCCACCGAGTTTATGGAACGCAGTCCCGACGAAAGTTCGATAAAGTCCATTTTGCGCGGACTGTCGTTAACTATCAGCGCGGCGGCTTTTTTAACGTTTTTGGGGATCTTCGCGGAAGCGGCAAAGTCGTTGCCCGTGCCGAACGGTATGAGTCCCAGCGAGCATTTGTCAAAGTCGGCGAAACCGTTTATAACGTCGTGTAAAGTGCCGTCGCCGCCCATCGCCACTATGACGTTACGCTCGCCGTCGGAGGTGATTTTGCGCGTGTATTCCTTTGCGTCGCCCTCTTTGCGCGTTTTAAGCACGGTAAATTCCAGCCCCGCCCGCGTTAAGATTTTTTTGACCAGCTCCAGCTTTCTGTGCCCCTTGCGGTTCAAGTGTGTTTCGTTGACCAGAATGTAATGCACGGCTTTTCCCTCTCTCGTAAGTCGCCGCGGAAAACCTTCCGCCGCTCGTTTTGCTATTATTATACAATATTAATTCGGGAATTGCAATATTTTTGAAAATATGCTATAATAAAGTTCGCAGAATTTGTTTTTTGATTTTGCGCGTTTGAAAACGGGAGAACAGTATGAAAAAAACACTTCCTGAAAATTTAATTTACCTTGCGGAAAAATGCCCGTATCCGCTCTACGTCGTAGGCGGACGTTGCCGCGACTTTCTCGCAGGTTTAAAATGCGAAAAGCCCGACAACGATATTTGCGCGCCCGCCGATACCGATGATTTTATCGCGCGCGCGGAGGCGGCGGGGTTTACCGTAAACGCCGTCTACAAGAACACGGGCACGGTCAAATTCACCGGCTTCGGCGAAGATTACGAGTTTACTTGTTTCCGCTCGGACGAGTACGTCCGCGGCGCACACCGCCCCGTAAAAACCTATTTTACCGACGATATAACGCTCGACGCGAAACGGCGCGATTTTAAATGCAACGCCGTTTACTACGACATATCAGGGGGGCAATTCGTCGACCCGCTCGGCGGAATTGCCGATATTAACGCCAAAAGAATGACCACGGTCGACGGCGCGCGCAAGGTTTTCGGCGAGGACGGACTGCGATTAATGCGTCTGGCGCGTATCGCCGCGCAGACGGGCTTTACGCCGTCGGAAGAATGTATCGAAGGCGCGCGGGAGAACGACGGGCTGATTACCGACGTCGCGCCCGAGCGTATTTACGCCGAACTGAACGCTATTTTGCATGCGGACGAAAAATACGGAGCTGAGCACGCCGTATACCGCGGGCTGGATATTCTGAGGAAAACGCGGGTGCTTGCCCGAATTCTCGGCGAGCTTGCCGCGGGCGAGGGTATGCTTCAGCGCGCGGACTTCCATAAATACGACGTTCTTGAACACTCTGTCCGCGCCGCCGCTTACGCCGATAAAAGGGTGCGGCTCGCCGCGCTTTTGCACGACGTGGGCAAGCCCTACTGTATGAATACTTTCGGCAAATATCACGGTCACGACGAGTGGGGCGAGGCGATTGCCCGCGATATATGCCTGCGTTTATGCGTTCCAAAGAAACTTGCCGAGCGCACGGCAACGCTTATAAAACTGCATATGTACGATCTGGACTGCCGCGCGGGAGAGAACAAAGTGCGCAGATTTATTGTCCGGAATTACGAGTATTTCGACGATTTAATGCTCTTGAAACAAGCCGATTTTTCGGCGTGCAAGGACGATTTCTCGCCCGCGCCTACGGTCGTAAAAATGCGCGGCGTGCTTGAAAAAATGAGAGAAGAGGGGCTTCCGCTAACCGTAAAGGAGCTTGCCGTCCGCGGCGACGAGCTTATCGCGGCGGGCTGTCCCAAGGAGCTTACGGCGGCGTGTCTTAAAGGACTTTTGTTAAATTGCGCTATAAAAAACGTGGAAAACGTCAATGATAAACTCGTAAAATACGCCGCAAAGGTTGCATTTACGTTTTGATTGTTATATAATGATGAATGCGGAAAGCGCCGCTTTCCGTGCAGGAGGTAATTATGCAAAAAACACAGCCGCGCAAAAAGGGTTTTTCCTTTTTATCGTTTTTTCTCGGCTTTCTTTTCGGAATAATATTTCTCGTGGGTTCGATTGCGGGCGTGGCGTATTTCGCGCTTAGCGCCGATATCGACAACGTTTTGGGAATAATCGGCGTAGACAACTCAAAGGACGAAAACGGCGACCAGCCCATAATCAATACCGACCCCGAAAACGGCGGCGTAGGCAACCTTCTCGAACTGTTCACTAAGTTCGGCACGATGTTTTCCGACTTCGACAACCTCAGCGTAGGCGAGGTCGAAACGCTCGTTCCCGCGGTGCGCGGTATGGTTGACGGCGTTTACGGTGCCGTGGCGAAATATATCGAACTCGACCGCTCGGAAATGGTCGGGGTCAAGTTCGCGGACTTCGGCACGTTCGTTCAGGAAAAAGTAATGCTCATCCAGCCCGCTTCTCTGATGGACTCGTTCGGTATGGGCGAATCGCTTGAAAACCCCGTATTCAAGGCGGTGTTCTTCGGCGCGGAAGCAAAATACGTTATCAACGGCGAGGAAAAGTATCCCGTTTATTACGATACGTACGTTCTTTCCGACGGTGCGTATCTGCGTTCGGGCGATAACTCCGCGCTTCCCGCGGAGTACGTGGAAAACCTCGTCCAAAGCGGCGAAAATTACAGACTCAACTACTATTTCATAGGCGAAACGTGTTACGTGACCGACGGCGAATATACTTTCGTTCAGCCTCAGGCGCGCGTTGCGAACGGCGCGGTTTACTCGCTTTACAGCGAGGAATTTTCCAGCCTTTCGGGTAACTACTACGTCGAAAACGGCGAAAAAATAATCGTTACGCCCATTACTTTGGGGTCGTTCAACAACGTTTCGGAAACGCTCGCGGGCGTGTATCTCGACACTTTGCTTACCGAAGGCGAGGAAAATGAACTTGCAAGAAAAGTGCTTGCGGGAATCTCGCTCGGCGATATAATGAGCGGCAAACTCGACTTCGAGGCTACCCTTTCCAATCTGCCGCTGTCCGATCTGATTGCCGTAGCCGCAAACGACGGGGTTATGATGAGCCTCGTTTACAAAATAAACGGCGTTTCCGCGGCGGTCGGTCAGACCTATTCGCATACGGGAACGTATAAGTATACCGACGGTGAAACCACGGTGGAAAAACCTTGCTTTATAGAAACCGACGAGGAAGGCAAGGTAATCCGCACATACTATGCGGACGGCGAAACGCAGGTCGATTTCCCGTCTATCTCGGTTGCCGACCTTATGAACGGACTCGATACCGACGAGATTATGAAGGATATGACCGTCGATAATCTGATGGATATTCACCCCGACGAAGCGATAATGGCTTATCTCGCGTACGGAATTTACGATTTGCAGCCCGCGGAAGGTGGGGAATACGCTTATACGGCTAAATACGATTTCTCACGCGACACGGCTAATCCCGACGAGGTGGAATGTTTCGTAACCGTAAACGAAGTAGGCGGCAAAGAAATAATATCCTCCGTTTACTATCTCAAGGACGGCGAAAAAACCGTTATCGGCGGCACGGCGGTAAACGAAATTAACGATAAAATCAATACGCTGACCTATAAACTCAAAATCAAAGAGCTGGTTAAAACGGACAATAAAATTTTGAACGCGCTCGGCGATTATACCGTAATCAGTCTGGGCGACGGCATTAACACGCTTAAGCTCGGCGACATTCTCGATATCGACGAAACTTCGGACGCGCTGTTGCAGAGCCTCAAAGATACTCCCGTAAACGCGCTTGCTGGTAAAATCGACACGCTCACGCTCGGCGAGATGGTCGACGGTATTGAAAACAACTTCCTTTTGAAGAACCTTGCCGACACGACGATAAACGAACTGCCCGACGCGTTGCTGGCGCTGACTCTCAACGATTTGTACGCGGACAGTATTTACGGCGACGGCACGGAAGGCTCGGCGAATCTTATTACGGTCACCGCGGAAAATTTTAATTCCGATTATATCTATTACGTTGACAATAACGGCAAGCCTGAGCTTGTAAACAAAGGCGGCGAGAACGCAGGCAAACTTACGGCGTTCCCCAACGACGGCAGAACCTATTACACTTACGGCGAAGCGCAGGGGATGTGGAAAATGCTTCTGTATACGAACGAGAAACAGGCGGACGGAACTTTAACGCCGCTCGGCGAAAAGGCGTACACTCTCAACAGTCTTACGGATATGATGGGCAACGTTTCGCTGAATATGTCGAACGCCACGCTCTACGATTTACACGAAAACGAGCTTCTCGTATTCACCAACCCCGACGACCTTAACAGAATAGTCGAGAAAAACGGCGACGACGTGGTGCTGCTTGGCAACCTTAAACTTACCGAAGCTATTTCAAAGTTCGCCGCGCTGTTGGAAAAAGCCGAAAATTTACCCGATTTGGGGTAATAACGGCGGCGGGCGGAAGCTAAAACGCTTGACAATGCATTTAAAATAATGTAATATAATTTAGCGCGGAATTCCGCGCAAAGCCTTGCATACCGCGCGACGGTATGCCGATTAAGTCCGGGAGGTGAAAAATTATGAAAACTTACGAAATGATTTACGTGCTTGACGCGTCGCTTGCAGACGAAGCAAAAGAAGCGTTCGGCAAAAAGTTCGAAGACGTTATAACGTCCAAGGGCGGCAAAGTGGTTTCGGTAGACAAATGGGGCGTTAAAAAACTCGCATATCCCATCAACTACAAGACCGACGGCGATTACAGCGTAATGACTTTCGAAGCCGACGGCTCGGCGGTTAAGGAAATCGAAAGAATTTCCGACCTGTCAGTCGAGGTTTTGAGAAGAATGATAACGGTTAAAGCATAGGATAAGTATATGAATAAGGTATTTTTAATTGGGAATTTAACGCGCGACCCCGAGCTTACGGAAACTTCGGGCGGCATCAAAGTCTGCCGTTTTGCGATTGCCGTAAACAGAAATTATTCGGGTTCCGACGGCGAGAGAAAGACTGACTTTTTCAACTGCGTCGCTTGGCGTAATCTGGCGGACACTGTTGCCCGCTATACGAGAAAGGGCATTAAAGTCGCTGTTATCGGCTCTATCGAGCTTCGTAATTACGAGGACAGTCAGGGCATTAAGCGCACGGGCGTTGACATCGTTGCGCAGGACGTGGAGTTCCTTACCCCGCGCGGCGGCAACGGCGACGACTTTAACGACGCGCCCGCGCCCTCGTCTTCAAGAGGTTCCAAGCCTCAGCTTCAACCTTTCGACGACGACACGGATATTCCCTTCTGAGTAATAAGGAGATAATATTATGGAAGAAAATAAGACGGCACCCGTAAAAAAGGCGTATAAGAGAACACCCCGCAAAAAGGTTTGCGTTTTCTGTCAGGAAAAAATAGAGGTTATCGATTATAAAGACGTAGCCCGCTTAAAGAAATTCGTCAGCGAGGGCGGCAAAATGCTTCCCCGCAGAATGAGCGGCACCTGCGCTAAACACCAGAGGGAGCTTTCTAAGGCAATCAAGCGCGCACGCGTTGCGGCTCTGCTTCCTTTCAAAGCCGACTAATTTAATAATAAAAACGGTTGCGTTTACCGCAACCGTTTTTTTATTTGTCGTAATTTCTTGCCCCGAAAATCGCCGTTCCCAGCCGTATCATATTACTTCCCGCTTCAACGCATAATTTCCAGTCGCCGCTCATTCCCATCGAAAGATATTTTATGTTTTCGTCGCCGCGCTTAAAAGTATCGTAAATTTCGCGCATTCTCCGCGCAAGGCGTTCAAGCGTTTTCATATCGTCCGTGTCGGGCAGCATTGCCATCAGTCCCTCGACTTTCAATGCCGGCAAAGCTCTTATTTTTTCGTAAGCGGCTTGCGCCTCGGCAAAGGTAAAGCCGCCTTTCGTAGGCTCGTCGCCCGCGTTTATCTGAATTAAAATATTTGAAGTTATGCCTGCCGCCGCGCTTTTTTTGGAAAGTTCCTCGGCTAAACCGTATCTGTCCACCGAATGGTAGAGGTCGGTTTTTCCTAACAGATATTTAATTTTGTTGGTCTGCAAACGTCCTATAAAATGGCGTTTCGGGTTGCCCTCTATCAGCGCATATTTATCGCGGAATTCCTGCACGTGATTGTCGCCTATATCCGTTATACCCCCGCATATGGCGCGGTTAATGGCTTCGGGAGTCTGCATTTTTACCGCCGCAACCAGCGTTATTTTCTCGCTGTAAGGGTTTTGCGCGGGTATTTCTTCAAGAATTTTTTTTGCGTTTTCTTCAATCATTTTTCTACCTTCCGTATACGATTTTATATTAACTTACGGTCAAAGTCAACGCTAATAAAGGCGTTGGTTTTATTTTATCTAAAATCCTTTAATTTTTCAAAATAGTGTGTTATAATATAAAGCGTTCAACGGAGGCTGAATGCTCGAAATCAAAAATCTTACTAAAATATACAGCGGTCGCGGCGGCGTAAGCACTAAGGCGCTGGACGGCGTTTCCATAAAATTTGCCGAAACGGGTCTGGTTTTCCTGCTCGGCAAATCGGGGTCGGGCAAGTCCACGCTTTTAAACGTTGCGGGCGGGCTGGACGAACCGACCGAAGGCGAGGTTATCGTCAAAAGCAAAAGTTCGGCTTCTTTTACGGGAAGCGACTTCGACAGTTACCGTAACACGTTCGTCGGCTTCATATTTCAGGAATACAATATTCTGGACGAGTTCAACGTGGAGGACAACGTCGCGCTCGCGCTCGAATTGCAGGGCAAGCCCAAAGATAAGGAGCGGATACAGTCCATACTTCGCGACGTGGAGCTTGAAACCTTTGCCAAGCGCAAGCCGAACACGCTTTCCGGCGGGCAAAAGCAGCGAATTGCGATCGCCCGCGCACTCGTCAAAGACCCTCAGATAATTATGGCGGACGAGCCGACGGGCGCGCTCGATTCGGCTACGGGCAGACAGGTGCTCGAAACGCTTAAAAAACTGTCGGAAACGCGGCTCGTTCTCGTGGTTTCTCACGACAGGGAGTTCGCCGAAATTTACGGCGACAGAATAGTCGAATTAAAGGACGGAAAAATCATTTCCGACGTAACCAAAACGCACGTGCCCCCCGAAGAGATTGACTCTAACGTGCGCGTGGTGGGCGGCAACACGTTGTCCGTCAAGAGCGGCGCGGCGTTGACGGCGGATAACTTTGCCGCTATTCAAAAGTTCATTTCAAGCGCCGACGGCGACGTTATAATTACCCGCGGCGAAAGCGAAATCGGCGCGTTCAAAAAGGCGACCCGCATTTCTGACGACGGCGCGGCGGAAAAATTCGGCGCGACCGAAAGCGTTGAAACGCGGGAGTACACCGCCGAACAGTCGGCTTTTATCCGCTCGAAACTGCCTGCGGCAAAGGCGTTGAAAATAGGCGCGAGCAGTCTTAAACTCAAGCCCGTGCGCCTCGTGTTTACGATATTTCTCGCCGTGGTGGCGTTCATTATGTTCGGGCTTGCTTCGACTATGATGATGTATAACGGCGATTCGGTAATGTTAAATTCCCTTACGGCGAGCGGTGTAAATTCCGTTTCCGTCCGAAAATACAGCCAAAACCGCTTTTACGACGGCGACGAGCTGTCGTATACGACCGACACGCATCAGCGTTTTACCGCCGCCGAGGTTGACGAGTACAAAGAGGCTTACGGCAGCGGCAGTTACGGGTATTGGGACGCCGAAGCTGATTTCAAAAATTTGTTGATTAATCCTATGAGCGACGTAAACGGGTATTATCAGCCGAACGCCGCAAAATTTGCGGTTTTGGGCGAGGATAATCCGTTGCGCGGGACGATAACGGGCGAATATCCCCAAAATTCCGACGAAATCTGCGTTTCGACTTATTTCCTTGAAACGGCTATAAAAAACAAGTTTTTTAAAATCGAAATGCGGGGCGAGGACGGCGTGCAGGTTTCCGGCGAGCAGATAACGGTTACTTCAGCGGAAGATCTGATAGGGCAGTACGTTGCGACTTCTCAGTCGATTTTTCCGCTTAAAATAACGGGTGTGTTCGATTCGGGGAAAATACCCGAAAAGTTTACGCAAATGCGCGACAGCAAGAAAGTGGATTATACCTTGCAATATAATTTCAGAACTTATTTACAGGACGGAATGCACCAAACCGTGCTCGTCAGCCGCGATTTTTATATCGACAACGAGCAATATTTTTCTAAATTTTCTGAATTCATAGACGTTTTCGATACTGCGATTATGTTCGGTGGTAGTTATGATATTACTTACAAAGATCAGTGGGGCAGAGATTATAGTATTGTTTCTTCCGAAAAAGTAAAGGTGTTCGGGAAAGAGGACCGGCCTGCGATCGGCTTTTTGGGTGGTGCGAGAGAGGAGCTTGCCGACGACGAAATAATTCTAGGGTTGAATCTTGCCTACGAAGGACAGTTTGTCGAGGACATCGTTTTAAATTATTACCTTGAAAATCTGCCCGAAGGAGCCGACGAAACTTCCGCTTACTTAAAAAAACAGAAGTTTCAGACGAACGTTGATAAATATTTCCAAGGTTATTACGGCGACGGCAACGGTAATCTCATAAAATGCAGTTATCGGGAGCGGCAGAATGCGCTTAACGCCGTGTTGTCCGTGCTTGGAGCTATCGAACCGCCAACGGTGACTTTTTGCGGCGATAATAACGCCGAAGCAAAAGTCGTCGGGTTTTACTATTACGACACGCCTGAAACTTTCTTTTATACGCGGGACGGCGTTATTGCTTCCCGGCAATTTTTCGATAAAGTTGTATCGGGTATAATGAAGGAAGACGATAAAGATAAAGATTCCGCGGGCGAAACGAATTACGTTCCGTCAGGGGACGAGATTTACGACGGAATTATTGTCGATTTAGTCGGCTCGGCGGGCGCTATTCGCAAATTGCTTGCAACCGTCGGTATCGAGCGTATTCTCGCCGACGATTCGTTTATTATGATGCACAACAGCGTTTGCGAAGCCGTTTACAGCGCCGACGCGATGGTGGAGGAGCTGTCGCTTATGTTCCTTATTATCGGTATCGTTCTCGCGGTGTTCGCCTGCTTGCTTTTGTTTAATTTCATTTCGGTATCTATCTCGAATAAGCGCAAAGAAATAGGTATACTGCGTGCGGTAGGCGCGCGCGGCGTGGACGTTTTCAAAATATTTTTTGCCGAATCGGGCATAATCGTAGGTATTTGTACGGTACTTGCGTTGATCGGCACTGCGGTTATGTGCGCCGTGCTCAACGGAATTATAATCCGCGACCTCGGACTCGCCGTTTCGCTGTTTGTGTTCGGTGCGGGACCTATAGCCGTGCTTGTTGCTTCGGCGGTAGTGGTGGCGTTCGCATCAACGTTCCTGCCCGTCTATCTCGCGGCTCGCAAAAAGCCCGTGGACAGTATAAGGGCGCTTTAAAAGGAGGACTATGAAGAACTTTAATCTCGTAATGCTTATTATGGAAGCGGTGTGCGGACTCATTTGCATCGGCTTCGGGATAAGCTATCTCGTAAAGGACGCCGTGGGTAACGGCGCGGTGTTTTTAATCGTGGGCGGGGTATGTATTATAACCGCCGTGCGCACTTTTCTTATTATCCGCAAAAACAGGAAAAACGACGACGAAAACGAGCGTTGACGGTCATATCCGCGGCGGGTGCATAATATATTAAATATATGAATTACCCCCTTAATATGCTTGATTTAACGCACACTATCGCCGAAAGATACCTAAGAAGTTTTAATTATTATTTTGAAATTTTCAAGGGTTTGGGCGGGTTTATATCCGGTACGGGGCGCGCCCTCGGTCACGAGTATGCGTTGGTTTCGCCGAGCGTATGGGTGCACGAAAGCGCGGTCGTTTCGCCGTGGGCGTATTTGGGCGAAAACGTTATCGTCGGCGCCGGCTCGGTCGTAAGACAGGGCGCTTTTATCCGCGGCAATGCCGTCGTAGGCGAAAACTGCGTAGTCGGAAATTCTTCGGAAATAAAAAATTCCGTGCTCTTCGACGGCGTTCAAACGCCGCATTTTAACTACGTCGGCGACAGTATTCTCGGCTATAAATCGCATATGGGCGCGGGTGCGGTTACGTCCAACGTAAAGTCTGATAAATCGCCTATAACGGCGCATATATGCGGGGTAAACGTTGTAACGGGCTTGAAAAAGCTGGGCGCGGTGCTCGGCGATTACGCTGAAATAGGCTGTAATTGCGTGCTTAATCCCGCCGCCGTAGTTGGCGCGAGGTCGAGCGTTTATCCGCTCTCGTCCGTGCGCGGCGAAGTGCCGCCCGACAGTATTTACAAGTCGGCGCAAAATATAGTAAAAAGAACGTAAAAAAAGCCGTACCTTTCGGGTACGGCTTTTATCGTGTATTAAAATTTTATTTTGGCGCGTGTTAAAGTTTCGGGCTCCGGCTTGCCCGTTGCAAATGGCAAAACCGAACTGTAAATCAGCGTCGGCAACAGATAGAAAATATAGTTGTCGAAAAGGCAAATCAAGAGCAGGGTGGCAATGCAAGTCGCCATATAAAATTTGTTGAGCGTAGGCTTTTTCGCAAACGCTATCACGGTGGTGACCCGATGCCCGATATATGCAATCAGTCCGAGTATTCCGCACGTAGCAAGCAGTTCGAAAATCGTGCAATGCGCGAAAGTCGGCAAAAGCGTGCCCGTAATTCCCGTCAGCTCGAAAGACTCGAATCCGATAAAGAACCCGCCGCCGAACACGGGGTCGGCTTTGAAATAGTTGATGGCAAGCATCATAAGACGGTGTCTGCCGCCGCCCGAATACGAGCCGTCGTCGTTGAAAATTCCGTTTAAAATATATTCTATCGAAGAGAGGACTTTATCCCATTTAACCGCGACTACGATTATCGCAACCAACGCTATTGCGCCTATTATAATTGCGTTTATAAGCCGCGTGCGGCTTTTGACTATAAGCGCGACCGAGCACGCCCCGAACGCGAAAGTCGAGCCGAGCATTGCCTGACGGCTGCCCGTGAGGAACGCGCACGCGGTGAGCAGCGCGGCGTACAATAAGAAAGCGTAGCCGTATTTTGATTTCGCGGCTGCAAGGCAAACGGGGGGAATGCAGATACAGAAAAGCGTTCCGATGCTGTTCCAGACGCCCCAGCCGAGTATAACCTGTTGTTTGATTATGTGTCCGCCGACTATTATCACGTCGTGGCGTTCGGCGTAAAGAACGCCGAGTTCGAGCACCAGAACCGCAGAAAAAGCGATAAAGCCCCAAACAAGATTCATATAGTTTTCGTCGGTGAGCTTCACGGTATTGGAAATCAGCACGAACACGCCCAAAAACAGAAACGCCAACAGCGCGCCGTACAGAGTGTCGGAGATTACGTACGCCTTACTGCCAACGCCGTTTAACAAAAAGAGCGCGGCAACGGCAACTAAGCCCCAGAAAGTCAAATCGGGTTTAAAGCCCTTTTCTTTGAGCGTGAAAACCAGACGTGTTATCATAGAGCCGGCAAGCACGAATATCAGAATTACTATCTGAACAAGGTTGCCCGTCCGGGTGTAAAAGTCCGAACCGACCATTTCGCCGAAGTTGAGCGGACAGTTCTGCATCGACACGAAAATATTCAAAAACGCCAGATGCGGAACGAGCGGCGTAAGGTCGTCGAGTAAAAACGCCATTGCCGCGGCTACGAACACGAGGTAATACAGCGAAACCATATCCAAACCCGAGTAATAGCAAGCCGTCACCAGCGTTGCCGTTGCAAACGGGAAAAATCTGTTGCATAGTACGCCTCTTACCGTGTCGAGTACCGGGCTTTTTTGTTTTATGATTGCGCTGCTCATCGTAAACTTCACTTAGGTTATTTTGTGCGCGGCTGAGATTTTTTACCCGCTTACACGCACTTATTATATTATTAGGAAAATAAAAAGTCAAGTATTCGCGCCAATTCTCTTGTCCTTCGGCATATCTTTACTTGCCGCATCGTACTCTTGTGACGTTCGTATGACAGTTGTCATATAATATTATGACAAAAATCAGCCGATTTTACGGTAAAACACAGGTTTTAAGGGCGTTTTAGCAAAAAACATTACTAAATACCAAAATTTTATCATATTTTTACATTACAAACTTGACATTCTGTCATAAAAGTAATACACTGTTATCATATGAAAGTAAAGAAAAAGCCCGTGGAGGGTCTGCACACCCGCCTCAAGGAAATTGAGGGAGCCGGGTTCGTTGAAAATAAAAAAGAAAAAAACGTCAACCGCCGCGCGGGATTGCGGGATAAAAAGGCGAGGACGGGCGAGGCGCGTATCAAGCGCCGCAAGCCGCTCACTTTAAAGCACGTAAGGCGGGGCAAGCGTATTGCCGCTACGGCTTTTTCCTGTATCTGCGTAGGCACGTTGGGAATCGTCGGCGCGGGTTTCTTTATGAATAAAGACAATTCCACGACGGATAAAATCTTCAATACGGTTTGTTACGAAACTCCCAAAGACGGTTCTTCACCCGTCAGTCACACCATTCTTGAAAATATCGGTTACCTCAATTACACGTTGCAGAATCAGGAGTTCTGGTACTCGGAGATGGGTTCAACGGTAAATGCCGCGGGTTTTAAACAGTCCGTTCAGAACTATAAACAGTATTACGAAGGCGTTTTAATTTCCGTGGACATTGCGGAAGGTTTCTCGCAAAAAGCCAACCAGTTCTGCGTGGTTAAGGAAGCGGGCGTCGTTTTATGGCGACCCTCGGCGACCAAGAAGTTTGACGGAATCAACACCAAATGGTCGGAAGGCAGCGCCGAAGGCTGTACGATAAACGAGTTCCGCGAAAAACGCGGCTTCCCGCCCTCGGAATTTTCCGTTTACGTTCTCAATGAAAACACCGTGCTTAACGGCGCGGAATACGCCGTTACAGACAACGGCGACGGCACGTTTGCAATGACTCTGGAACTCAGCGTCAACACCGACGACGAGCATTCCGCGGAATACTATTACAGACAGCAGATGATGATTACGGGCGATTTAAGTACCAAGCCCGTTATCACCAAAACGAGCGTGACCTACGTTTTCAACGCGGCGTGGCAGGTGCTCAGCTTTAAAATCAGCGACGAATACACCGCGCTCGGCGGCGTTCCCTGTTCGTCGGAAACCAACACGGTTTTCGACTACGCAAGGGAGAAAGCCGAAAATTCGTATTATAACGACTACTTCAAAAATTACGAAAACAACTTCATTAAAAACGACGCGCCCGCCGTGTCCGAGCCCAAACCGCTCGACTACATAACGGCGGCGTTCACGCCCATTTTACAGGGCGGCGCGGTGCTCAATCTCGACCTCGCTTTCGACGCGCTCGAACTTAGCGGCGCGGCGTACGTCGAACTCAACGACGGCGTGCTGTCTGACGTGAGAATCGCTATCGGCGATATTTCGGTATTTATCGACGAAAACACCGTTCTCTATCTCAACGACGGTAAGTCGAAATTCAAGCTAGATATCGGCGCGCTTACTCCCGCGGTTTCCGCCGAGGACGGAGATGGGGCGGCAACGCTCGACACCGCCGCGCTTATCGAACAGCTGACAGGCGGAGAGTTCACGGTGACCGAAGATAGCGCGCGGCTTTGCTCCACGCTTTCGCTGTTCGGACTGGATATGTCCCTTACTTTCGACTTTGAAACGACGGACGGAAAAATCGGCCTCGGCAGTATTTACGCGGAAATTCCCTTCGGCGGCAAGACGTTGAAGGCGCGCGCCGCATACGGTACGGAAAGCGATATTCCCGCAAAACCCGACGATTTCGGCGGTTATACGGATATACTTAACGAAGGGGTGTCCCTCGATATTACGCTTGCTTTTGAGAACCTAAAACTCGACGGTTACGCAAGCGTTATTATGGACGGCGGTTCGTTCGTCGGCGTAAACGCGAAACTCGGCGAAATCGGCGTTTATTACGATTGCCCCCGCAATATGCTGTATTTAACGGACGGCAACGTAAAATATTATCTTGAATTAAATAAAGTTTTCGTTGGCGAAACGGATATTTCGTCGCTTTTAGGCGGGCTCGATTTGGGCGGTTTACTTGCGGGCTTGACCGCAGGCGACGGTAAAATAACCGCTTCTGCGACGCTTGAAATTCTCGAACAAACGGTGACCGCCGCGCTCGGCGTGAATCTCGTCGGCGGAATTTCCCTCGGTGCGGACGTAACGATCTTC
Source organism: uncultured Christensenella sp. (assembly GCA_949878495.1). GTDB lineage: Bacteria > Bacillota > Clostridia > Christensenellales > Borkfalkiaceae > Coproplasma. The sequence goes on along the minus strand of CATLAR010000003.1, from coordinate 236 downwards.
GGTAAAACGCTCACGCTTTCGGCAGCTCTTTCAAACGAAAAGCACCCGCTCCCCGACCTCAACGGTTATACCGATATACTTAACGAAGGTGTGTCCCTTGATATTTCGCTTGCTTTTGAGAACTTCAAACTTGACGGTTATGCAAGCGTTATTATGGACGGCGGTTCGTTCGTCGGTGTAAACGCGAAACTCGGCGAAATCGGCGTTTATTACGATTGCCCCCGCAATATGCTGTA
>CATLAR010000002.1 GCA_949878495.1 uncultured Christensenella sp. | reverse complement strand
GTATAGTACGCGACTTTGAAGTTACTTTCAAGCGGATTTGAACTACTCTCCGCCGACAATCCGCCGCCCGTGTACTCCCTTTCGAGAGTAAGCGCGAAGTTCTCGGGCGAGAAAACCGCCTTTTCTACCGTAACCGTCGTTTGCAGATATTCCACAACGCCCGAACCGTTTGACAGCGCGTAATTGTTGCTGTTGAGGTACGCGCGCACCACGTACGACCCCGCGTTGATTATAGCGGGAATGAGGTCGCGCTCTTCCTCGCGTACGCCGCCGCCCGTATAGTACTTGTAAACTATCTCGCCGTCGCCGCCGTCAAGAACAAGCTGCGGCTTTATAACCGAGCCGTTATAGGAGTAAGTTTTTTCTTCCCAGCTTGCCGTAACGGGCGCTTTCGTTATAGTGTAATACAGCGTGCGCGTTACCGCGGTGTAAGCGTAGTTTCCGTCCGCAGACCCCGAAGCCGTGATTTTAACTTCGTAAACGTCCGCGTCGCCCGCGGCGGCAACGCCGCCGTTCTGACCCGTCATAGTCAGTCTGTTTTCGTAATTCTTTTCGCCGTTTATATCAAGATAATACGCTTTGGCACTCTGCGCGCCGCCCGTATATTCCGCCGAACTTTCTTCCAGCTTTAAATCAACGGGCTTAGCCGCTATCGTAAATAGTTTGTAGTACGCCGCACCGTCCGCAAACTTATAGTCGTTGGCGGCGTAGAGCTTGGCGTACGCGTAGTACTCGCCCGCGTCCACGGGACGGGCCACGAAATTACCCTCCGCGTCCGTATACGAAACTACAACGCCCGCGTTATCGCCCGCAACCACGCCTTCGAGCACCGCAGAAACGCTTTGCGTATCCCCCGTGTACATTTTCGTGAGATCGCCCCAGCGCACGTTTACGTTCTTACTCTCTATTTCGAAGCTCGCGTTTACCGTGCCCGAGTAATTGCCTTTGCCTACGATACACACCGAAGCCCCGCTGCCCGCACGCACGTTGTTAAAATACTCCGGCGTATAATCAACGCCTTCCGTAAGAGTTTTGCCGCCCAGCTTAACCGTGGTTTTCGGCTTTATCCCGCCGCCGCCGTAAACGCCGTTTGCAACACTGACCTCCGCGCCGTCGAGCGACAGAGGCAATACCTCGAAAACGATATTTCCGTTAGCGTACGAAGCCGAGTTATAACTCATAGCGTAGTACTTGCCTACTTTGTTGATGGTCGTTACGTTGCGCCCCGTTTCGTCGCAGATATAATAAATATTGGTCGAGCAGGACAGCGTGTAGTTCTTCGCGGGCGAATATTCTTTATTAAAATACGCCGTGTCTTTATAGCTCTGCGAAGAAACGCCGTCGCTCACCGTCCAGGTCAGGTTTTCCTGAATGCTGATAGTCCCGCCGCTTCTCCACACTACTTCGTTGCCCGCGGTCGCAAGCGAGCCTTTGTCCGCAAAGAAATGCGTGGAGTAAGACGCAAGCGCGTTGCCGGATGTCACGAACCCCGAAGTTATCGCCGCGCCGTTGGTCCACCCCGAAAGTCCTATGCAGGTATCGGAAGCTAATTTACCGCCTATCGTGATGGGAATCGATAGAGCTGCGTTATGACCCGTGGATACGTTACATATAATACCGTCCACACAGAAGTTACCCACTACGATACCGCCAGTTATAGTCAATTTCATATCGATGGCAGTCCCACCTCTTGCTAAATGCAAACCTGCCGCCCTAAGATTATCTCCCGTGCTCACGTTATTAATTATTCTGCCGCCGTTTAAGTTAATGTAAGCGTAGTTATAGCTGTATACTCCACCGCAAAAATATGCAACGTTCTCCGAAAAAGTACCGCCGTTTATAGTAAGATCAACCCTGCCCGACGCATCGTTTCCAAAAGCGCAAATAGCGCCGCCGCCGTCCTGTGTAACACTGTTTTTCGTAATAAATCCGTCGTAAATAACGGCTTTTGTAATACCGTCAAGGTAAATTCCGCCGCCCGCGCGGTAAGCGTAATTGTAGGAAACTTCGCCGCCGTACATTGTGAATTTGGCAGATGAAACGGCAATGCCGCCGCCGAAAATATAAGTCAAATTCTTTGAAGATTCGTTATGACTGACTTTACCGCCATACATCGTGAACGAGGCGAACTCACCTCGCACGTATATCCCTCCGCCGCTATAAAGATACCCGTCTACGAGGGCAGTGGTTACGACAGTTATTTTGTTGTAGGATATTTCGCCGCCGCGCATTTGAAGGTGACACTCCGAATATACGCCGCCGCCGTAATAGTATGCCGAGTTGCGGACGATATGCCCGCCGTTGATTGTAAAATCGGTATTCAAGCCGTTCACGAGCATACCGCCGCCCGAGTTTGAAGCGTTATTGCCCTGTATATATCCGCCGTTTACCGTTACCGAAACTTTGGTTGCCTCTCTTTCAACGTTTCCGCAAAAACCGCCGCCGTGCGAGGCGTTATTGTTTGAAATACTGCCGTCGTTCATAATAAACGTTACGGACACGCCTTCTTTATCGGCGTTGGCAAAAATACCGCCGCCCGAGCCTTCGGCTTCGTTATCGCTTACGGTGCCTCCGTCCAAAGTCATACAAGTGCCGCGGTTTAAATACATACCGCCGCCGCTGCTGCGAGAACGGTTGCCGTATACCGCGCCGTCTTTCAAATTAAATTGACTTGCGTAAACGAACGCGCCGCCGCCGTAAGAAGCATAGTTATCGCAAATCGCGCCGCCCGTCATTATTAACGTGCAATTCTGGACGAAAACGCCGCCGCCCCACGCGCCTCGGTTGCCCGAAATACTTCCGCCCGAAACGATAAGCCGCGCGCCGCTATATGCATAAATGCCGCCGCCGTAGGCGTGCTGTTCGCCTTCGCCGTTGGGACGGTTTGCGTATCCGCCCGTAATTTTGCCGCCTGTTTTGCCGTCGCAAATTTCAAGCGTGCCGCCGTCTACGTTGATTACACGACCCGCCGCCACGCCGTCTTCCTCGGTGATATTACGGTCGAGGATACAGCCGTTTAAGTCGAGTTTTATATTCGCGCCGCGGGGAACGAGCAGTCCGCCGTTAAAGAAGTTGTCGCCGCGACCGAAAGCCGTTGAATATTCCTCGTCGGGCCGAGCCGTCCAGTCGTGCGCGAGCGTGAAGGTAACGGGTGCGCCGTCGTTGGTGAGACTGGTTTCAATCGCCTCGTTCCAAGCCGAAATGCGGTCCTCGTTCTCGGTTGAAGGGGCGCTTTTCGTTTCCTCGTAAAGTTTGGTTAAGTTGAGGTGGAACGCGGGGCGCATCATACGGCAAACGTAGGAATATCCCGAGCCGAAAGTGCCGTCCGCGTTAAGATAAACAGGGTGAGCGCCCGCAACGGCGGCAGACCTAAGCCAGGTTCCGTTATACGTGCCGTTTACTTTGCTTGGATCTAGGTTGCCGCTGTTGACTCCGCCGTCGTTCTGGTTTTGCTGCAGGGAAGTCCCCCAAAGACCCGCCAGCGTAGTACCGCTTGGATTTACGCCGCCCGTTTCGTCGAACGAGGGCAACCACAACAAATCGCTTCCCCAGGCAGTGTAGTCTGTTTTGTTAGAGGTACTGCCCTTGCCCGAGTAATCGAGTCCCTCGTTGAACTTACAGCGCGAAGTATCGAGAAAGTCGTTTGCGTGGTCAACGGCGTTGCCCCAACGCTTTGACTGGGAATAGCCGTCCTTGGGGGCAATCTGCCAGCTTACGTTTTCGGGCTTGACAATATAGTCGGCGTAGCTTTGACCGAAAGTTATCCATGTGGTCGTCGCCGACACCACCGAAGTTGAAGGGTTTGTTGATGCGGTATAATTGACCGCGCCGTTATACACGGAAGCCGCGCCGCCGTGCGAATAAACGCCACCGATAAGCAGAGCGCGAATGAACGCCGAACCGTAGTAATTTGACGGGTATGCCGTGCTTAAGCCGCCCGTATAGCCGCCCGAATAAGGCGCGTAAGCGTTGCTTATTTCAAGTTTATGCCCCGCGTCGTTGAGCCAGAGCGTGGCTATTACGTTGCCGTCCTTGTCGCGCGAGAGGTAGGTCACCGTCCATTCTTTGTCCTGAACGGTGACGATAAGGTCTTTATTTTGATTGTACTCGCGCAGTTTGCGAGCCGTTACGTGACCGTCGTTCGTATCGAGCGCGGCTTCAACGCCGCGGAAGTCGCCAAGTTTTTCGGGCGACAACCCGTCGTAAAGGGCGGTAAGCGTGCTTTTATTTATCGTGCTGCCCGTGAAAAGACTGCCCGTTTTGATAAAGCCGTCGTTAGTATAGTCCGCGGTTGCGGAAGCTTTTTCAAAGCCGAAAAAACCGCCCGCGCCGAAAGCCGCGGTAAGCGCGCACGTTGCCGTGAGAAATGCTATCGCCAGCTTTCTTTTAACTCCGAATGTTTTCATATAGCGTTACCTCTTTAAAGATAGTTTTTTGCTTTCCGTTGTTTCCACACCTCATCAGTCCCTACGGGACAGCTGGCTCGGCGACGGTAAGGAAAACCCGTCGCCTCGGTCACCGTTAGCGCGATAAAATGCGCTCACTCATCTCGCGTTGATGCGACGGCGCACCGTGCCGTCACAAAGAAATCAACGCTCGTCCTCAAGGAGAAATCAAGATTATCCCCTCTCTTGCCCTCCCCTTGAGGGGAGGGGCAGGGGTGAGGTGTTTTAACTTATTGATCGTAATAATCGCCGAAGCCTTCGTCGTCGTATTCCGCCGCTTTGCGCTTACGCGCCGCCAGAATAATTATGATAATAAACATTAAACCGATTACGCAGCCCGTGCCTATAAGCACGTAAATAAGCCATTTGGGCAAACCTTCCGCGGGTGTAGGGTCCACAACGGGCGGCTCGATTTCGGGTGAAATTATCGAAACTACAGTTTCGCCGTCAGTGGTCTTAATATCGTAATTGGAGTTTTCCACGGTCAGCCTTAGCATATGTCCGCCGACCGCCGTAAAGTTGCCGCGCGCCGCGACGATTACCGTCACTTCGGCGCCGTTGTCGGTCACTTTTATCGCGGTGTATTCGTAGCCGTCGCCCTCGGTCACGAACCGAAGATTATCGGGCGTTACGGTGTAGTTGTTAGCCGTGATAAAGCCGCTGATTACGAACGACGGGGCTTTGAGCGTGCCGTCGTACTCGTAACTCGTTTCGCCCCACTCGATATAAATGCGCTTGGGTGCGATTACGTACGCGCCGACGTTGGTTTCTTCGAGCGATTGCAGGGTGTTATACACGATATGGTACTCGATATCCGAACCCGTGTTGTCGATTTTGAAGTTTACGGTGTATTTACCTACGCCCGTTTTCGAGTCTACGCGACCGCCGTAACCGTCGTCTACCGAAGCCGTAACGCGGTTGTTGTAAGCGTCTACGCCGATATTGTCGAACGTGACGTAACCCTCTTTATAGAGGTACTGCGCCAGATCTTCGGGTACGGGTTTGCCGTACTCCGTTTCGTAGGGCTTGTTGAAGATAATTCTTACAACCTCGTTTTCGGGAAGAATGAGCACGCGCCAGGTGCCGAGCAGGGTTTCGTGGTTTTCAATGGTTATTCTGTAATGAATGAAATATTTACCTATCAACCTCAGCCCTACGCGCTCGGTTATCCAATTGGTTTCTTCCTCGGGCGTGAGCGGAACGGACGGGTCGAGCTCGTTCATATTATAGGCTTTGAAGCTGTATTCGACCTTGACGTTATCCCTGCCGCGGTAGCCCTTGCTGCCGATGAAGAGATACTGTTCAACGCCGTCGACCGTGCCGTAGTCGCCCAGGCGGATATACCACGCCTTGCCGCTGGAAACGTTGCCTATATGGTAAGTGAAGTCGCCCTCGGACATAATATCGTCGCGCTTTAAAATGCTGATTTTCGCCTTGACGATTTCGTACGTACCGCACGTTTCGTTGCCGTCGCCGTCCACGCCGTCGCCTGCGAAAACCACCTCGTAGTCGAAACCGTACTGCGCTCTGTTCCAGTCTCCTACGATTTTATACTCGCCGGCGTGTGCGTAACCGTGCGCGTCGAACTCGAACGAACAGCTTAGCGTAATGCCGAGGTCGTCGCCGGAAACGGGACGAACTCCGTCGGCGTAGCTCCAGTCAAGGAACTTGTGACGGACGGTTTCCTCGCCGTCGTCGACTACTTTATAAACGCTGCCGAACTCCTCTTCGGACACGGACTCGATATTGACGGTGATTTTGCGCTTATGTATCTCGTAGGTAAGCCCCGTGTTGGTAAGCTCTACCGACGCGTCGCCGCCAACCGCGATAACGTGGTATGTACCCGCTTTGACGGCTTTGAAGTCGGGGTCGTTCAAAGGCTTGTAAACGCCCGTTTTTTCGTCGTACTCGGCGTAAACGACCTGAAGCCGAGCGGGCGCGCCCGTAGTGCCGTTGGGGTAGTAAACCGCAGTGGGCTTATACTCCGCGCCGCTGTAATACGCGCCAACGTCGTCAAGCTCGCCCCGCCAGATTACCGTTTTGTCAACGGCTGTGACGGTGAGCGTTCCGTCGGTTAAAGTGAGTTTGTAGTTTTTAAGCGTGCTTTCCAGCCATACGCGGTTGAGGCGTATGGGGTACTCGCCGGGTTGCGAGCGGCGGTTGTACGCGCAGGAAATCCAATTGCCCTTGACCGCGCCGTTTAAGAGGTTGAAGCTGTTTTCGTTTTCGCCGTCAGCCCAGCCCGAGAACGTTGCCGAGTACGAGGGCACGGGCGAGCCGTAAGCCACCGTGTCGCTTTGCGCGGTTATAATCAGCGCGCGCTTGGTTATAGTAAAGCCCGCGCTGTCGTCGGTGAGCGAGTAGTTTTTCGCCGCCGAGCCGCCGAGAGTGAGCGTTATAACGTACGCGCCCGCGTTGACCGCCGAAGCCACCGTTTTACCGCCGAGAGTTATAGCCGAGCTTACCGTCAGCCCGCCTTTGAGGTCGGCTTCGTAAGCGTTATCCATTGACGGGGTTGCCGCGGGGGCATGGGGTTTGCCGTCGTATTCCGCGGACTTATCCGTCCAACCCGTCCAATCCCACGCTACGGGGATTTTGCGGGGGCTGATCGAATACTCGGTCGCCGTGCTGTCCGTATCGAGAACGTAGTTCGCGCTCGGGGATACGAACGCGGCGGTCGCGGAATATTTGCCGACCTCGGCATACGCCGCCGCGTCGACCAAAACGTTTAAAATGATTTTGTTGCCGTTTACGTCCGAAAAATGCGCCGAAGGCGATTGGTTGACGTCCGCGCCCTTATAAATAATTTCTTCCGTACTCCATACCGCTTTTACGGTTTTGGGGGAGATTACGACCTCTACCGTCGCTTTATCTGCGGGAACGGCGTAGTTGCCGTCTGCCGACGAAGCGGTTACGCGGTATCTGCCCGCCTCGGTGAGCGCGTATTCGGATACGGGAGTGAGCGTGCCGTCCTCCGCGACCGAGTAGTACTCGACGACGAACAGCATTCCCAGCGCGACGTGCGGAACGGGGGCTTGCGCCGTGCCGTTATACACGAAGCCGTAAACGGCGTATTCGCCGCCAAGCTGAGGCTGAGTTTCGCTCTTCCATTCGAACTCCCAGCCCTCGCCGCTGAGGACTTTGGGGACGATTCTGAACTCGTGCGTGACTTCTGCGTCCGCCGCGAACGAGTAATTCTTTTTGTCGGGAACGGCGGTTGCGGTATAGCTCTCGCCCTCGCCGCAGACTACGCCCATTGCGCCCGTAACGGTTGCGAACAGGTAGTCGCCGCCCGAGATAATCGGGGTAAGGTCGCCCGTTTCGCCGTCGCGGGTTGCAAGCACTGCCGTAGGCGCGAACTCCTTGCCGTCGTCGTACTGCCATTCGAACCCGCCTTCGGCGTTGCCGCGCCAGACGAGGTAGACCACCGCCGCCTCGATAACGCAGTTAAGCGACGAGCTTCCGCCCGAGATTTCGTAGTTTTCGTTGTTGCCCTCGGCGTACGCCGTGAACGTGCCCGCGTCCGTCGACGAGCCCGTAACGCGTACTTCGCCGCCCCGCCCGTTCTCTGCTTCCGCGTCGTAAACGAAGGCTTTGGGCGCGTGCGACTGTCCGTCGTAAGTCCATTTAACGCCCGTGAGCGTAACGCCGTCGTCGGCGAAAATTTCCTCGCCGCCGTTCTTATCCCAGACGAGCGTGATTTCGGCTTTGACTATGACGTACTCGGCTTCCGCGGAGTACTTGTCGCCCTTGAACACGTAGTTGTCGGGCGCGAATACCCTTGCCGTATACCCGCCGACCGTGGTGCCGAGGTCGTGGACTTTAAGGGTGATTTCCTCGCCGTTTTCGTCGGTGACGTAGTCGCTTCCGACCTTCATAACGACGACGGGACCGCGCGCAAGACCGTTGTAGGCGAACGACGGTTTGTCGCCGCTCTCGTCCGCGCCCGTCCAGCGCCATTCTATTTCAACCTCTTTGGCGTTGACCACGTAAGCGAACGCCGCTATATCCAGCGCGAAATTGCCGCTTACGTCCTCGCCGCCGAGCGTTGCCGAAGCAATGCGCGCGGTAACGCTGTGACTGCCCGCGTAGCCGCTGAAACCCGTGTACGCGAAAGTGAACGAAACGGCTTCGCCGTCGATCTCGACGGAAAGCGCGGTCGCCGAAAGCTCGGGCGGCGTAACTTCGTCGCCGTAAGTCCAGCTCGCCTCGCCATTCCACGCGAAATATTTGGAACCGACGGTGAATTTATTTACGGTGAAAGGCGTTGAAAGCGTGTTGCAAGCGCCGCCTTTTCCGTCGTCGAAAACGTAATTGGTGCGGTAATACCCCTCGGATAACGTAGCCGAAGCCGTGTAAACGCCCGCGTTCTCAAAGCCCGTGACTTCGATAGCCCCGGAGAGCTGCTCGCTCTCTAAAACGTTGCCCGTAGGCGCGAGCGTGAACTTGGGTTTGTGAACTTTGCCGTCGTAAACCGCCGTAGTATCCGACCACGCGCCCGTTACGGTTTTGGGCTTGATGACGAACGGACAGCTCGGGGCGGCGGCTTGCGCTTCGCCGTTGCGGAAGTCGTAACCCGCCGCAACGAACGCAACGTAACCGCCCGCGTTCGAGGCGTGCCCTACGACCTCGAGTTTATACGCCCTGTCGCCGTCCACGAAGAACGCGTGCGGACCCTGCGTTAAGCCCGCTGCCGCGCCTCCGTTGCCGTCGAACGCGAAAGTATACTCGCCGTAAGTTATTCTGTCGCCGTCGGCGTTATCTTCCGCCGTCCAATAGACGGAGTTGACGTCGATTTTTTTGAGAATGATTACGAACGTTTTCTCGTTATCGACCGACGGGGACAGCACGTAATTGTGCCCCGCGCCCGTACTGTCGATAATCGCGAAAGCCGTGTGTTCGCCCAGCGCGGAATCGCCGCCGAGCACGCGCAGAACGAGATCGCCGTCGTACGGCGTTTCTATCTTCGCCGTAGGCTGCGCTACGCCGCCCGTGTAAATAATTTCAAGGTTATCCCACACAATGTCGCCCGTCAGTTCAAACGGGCTGATAGTGAACCCGAACGTGCCGTTTATAATGCTGTAATTATCGCTGATATGCGTAAGCGCTTCGTGAGGGCCCGCGTTATACGCGCCCGTCACGTAGAAACCCGCTTCGAACAGTTCGCCCGAGTTCGGGAGGGAAGTTCCGTCGTACACGAACAGCGTTTTGTCGCCGTCTTTGACGGTATAGTGGGGGATAATTTCCGAAGCGCTGCCGCCGTAAACGTATTTACCGTCCGCTTTCCATTCAATCGTAAGCGGTTTTTTGGTAATTTCGTAGGAGCATTCTACCGAGCCGTGGAACTCGAAACCAAGCCTTGGCGTAATTCTCGCCACGTGCGTGCCCGCGCTCTTCTTGTCGCCCGTAAAGATAACGTCGAACCTGTCGTCGGGAAACGCCGCAACTCCCGTAGCCCAATTCCCGTCCTCGCCGTAGAACCAGGCGTAAATCTCGTGCTCGCCGCCGTCGTAAACGAAGGTGAATTTATTGTCGGGAGTATCCGAAAGCGGCACGCGGTTGCCCTCGCCGTCGAGAGTATACCACACGACTTCAACGGTGGCGACTTCCGCATAAACGGGGTCTATAAAGAATTTAATCTGCGTTTTAACTCTCTGCGTATCGCTTGCAATACCAGCCGCGAACGCGTAGTTCCCGTCCGCAAGCGTTACCGTAACCGTGTATCCGTCGACGGTGTTTTCGGGCAAATCGTAAACCTCGCCCGAAGCCGCCCACGAGAAGCTCTTATCCGTGAACGAAAGCGTTTCTCCCGCCGCGCCGACCGCGCTTACCGTAAAGCCCGGTCCCTCGCTTGTGACCTTTCCGAAAGCGAAACGTGGAGTGTCGCCCGAGTTATAGGTCTTGCCGTCGCGCTCCCATACCACGTTGCCGATTATAAACTTTTCAACTGCGAAATTCTGCGTGCGTTTTGCCGAAGCGGTAAACTCGAAGTTGGTCGCAAACTCGCCCGGCCCCGCCGTAGCCGTACGCGACCCTACGTTTACAAGCCCGCCCGCGTCGGTGAGCGAAAGCTCGAATTCGTCCAGCCCGTTCAAGGGCCTGGCAACGGCTTTAACGCCGTGCGCGTTTTTGTCGTAAGTCCAGTATATCCCGCCGTCAACGCGTTTTTCGCCCGAAATTTCCGTTGCGCCGTCCCGCTCGGTATACCCCGACCATTCTACGTCGACGGGCGCTTTGGCTATGGTGAACGAACGCGTCGCGTCCTCTAAAATATACAGTTCCGCCGCGTCGGTTTTGAGCGCGACGCTTAAAACGTAATCGGCGGCGTTTAGATTGTCGTCGCCCGTAATATCGTAATCAACGCCCGCAACCAGAGCAATTCCGTCCGCACCGACGAGCGTTACCGAAGGCGCCTGCGCCTTGCCGTTATAGTACCATACGAACGCGCCGCCGTTGTCGGCGTTGCCCGTGAATTTGGGCGAAATGGTAGCCCTCGTTATCGTGAGCGAATGCGAATAATTGTCCGCAAGTACGTAGTTCACGCAGTCCGCAGGCAAATCCGCGCGGGCAAGGTATTCGCCGGGGGTGACGGGCGCGCCGTTTAAAGGCGAACCCGAAGCGTAATAATACTTAACCACGCCGTTCACGCTCTCGCCCGCCATAGGCGTTAAAAGCCTGAACGAAAGCCCCTGCCCCGCCGCGTTGTAAACGTACTCGGCGTCGCCCGAAAGCGGCGTGCCGTCGCCGTTGCGCCACTCCACGCGCAGGGATACGGGCGTTATTTTAAAACGTGCGTTTTCGCCCGTGAATATTATACTTTTGCCGAGGTGTTTAAGGAATCGACTGTCGCCGTCGAACGCAAGGCGCACATCGTAAACACCCGCGTTTCTCGGTTCCGCCGTTGTGTAAACGCCGCCGTTGTACGAGTATTCTTTATGTACTTTTAACTGACCGACGGTAACGTTATCTATATTGTTCACGGTGAATATCGGCGAGTGACCGAAGCCGTCGTAAACCTTTTCATAGCCTGCGTAAGCGTTGCCCGTAAAACCGTCGAAAATCCAGTTAACCCCTATATATCTTGCGTTTACCTTGAAATTCAGCGTTCCGCCGTCGTAGTTTCCGCCGTCCGCGCCGACTACTTTAAATTCGTAATCCTTGGCTTCGAGCATTACCGCCGAGCCTTCGAGCGCGACCGTATGCCCGCCGCTGACGGCGCGCACCGTGTACTCGCAACCCGTGAACAAAAGCGCGTTGCCCTGCGCCTCTTCCCAGACGGGATTAACCGCGTTGCCGTCTATGTCCTTGGTTACTGCAATCTGCCAGCTAATGCTCGCGGGCACGATTTCGAATATCAAAGCGGGGTTGGCAAACACCACGCCGCCGCTTTCCGCGTTGGCAAGCGTGAACGCGTAAACGCCTACGCCCGAGAACGCCGAAGCAACACCCCCCGCCGCGCTCGTGGAAGTGGGCGCGCTTATAACGACGGTGCCGTTATAGACCGCCTGTACCTCGAAAGTCCCGCCCGTATACTCCGCCGTAAACTGCGTGCTTTCTATATTCGTCCAGCTTCCGCCGTTTTCACGGTATTGCCATATTAAAGTCTTTCTGTCCACCGAGCCGCTCAGCGCAGCTTCGTTCCCGCTCATTGCAACGCCCATACTCGAGTCGTCCGAGAAGAAGTACGTCAAAGCGTTTACGCCCGCGTTATTCGCCGAATATCCCGCAGTGAACACGCCCGAGAACGCCGAAGTAACGCCTATGCAAGTGGTCTTGCCATTTGCGTCCGCAAGCGCGCCTATGATATTGATTTTCGCGCGGTTTGCGCTTGTCGTGCCGTCGAGGTATACGTTTGAAACCCTGCCGCCCATAGCGGTATTCCCCGTAACCACGCCGCCCGAAACGTTTAAAACGTTGGGCGCGCCGTTAAACACTCCCGACACGCGCGAACAAGAAACGGCTATACCGCCGCCCGCTCTTTGTCCCGTGGTGCGGTTGTTGATTATCCTGCCGCCTTGGAGATTAAAAGTAGAAAATATTGTACCGCCGCCGCTTATTATAACTCCGCCGCCGTAACACCCCGATTCGTTGTCGGAGACTTCTCCGCCAGTCATATTAAACGTTGACTCCCACAGACTGACGCCGCCGCCTCCGCCGCCCGGGTTAACGGGGTTGTCACGGTTTTCTATAGCCATGTTGCCCGTAATCACGCCGCCGCTCATATTCAGCGTAGCGTCGGTAAGCGAAATGCCGCCGCCCGAACTGCCCGAAGTATTGTGCGCGACGAGTCCGCCGGAAAAAGTCATTTCGGCTTTATACGCAAGCCGCACTCCTCCTCCGCCGTTTTGGTTTAAGCGCGTTTCGTTATAAATAATTTCGCCGCCCGTCATAGTAAAGGGCGCGCCGTTTACGTAAATACCGCCGCCGTCGCTGCCCGCGCTGTTATGGGCAATCAACCCGCCCGACATAATAAGTTTAGCCGAATGCGAAGTTTCCGTCGCCCACAACTGACCTATTAAACAAAGTCCTCCGCCGTAAGACAGATCGTCTGTAAGACGGTTATCTATGATTTCGCCGCCCGTTATAGTAAGTTCAACGGAATGCACGCCGTAAACGCTGCCTCCCCTGACTTTTGCGGTGTTATTAGATATAACGCCGCCGTTAATGGACGCAATAGTGTGTCGACATAACAAGAACGCCCCGCCTATCTCGCCAACGTTGTTGATAACTTCCCCACCGTTCATAGTAAAGTTTTCTACACCATCGGGGTTACTATCGGGATTGATATGAAGCGCGCCGCCGTCAACACCCGTGTTGTTCGAAACGGTGCCGCCGTTTAAAGTTAAACGCGCCGAACCCAAGCCCGCAACGCGGAGCGCGCCGCCGTAATGAGCGTTATTATTAGAAATATCGCCGTTGTTTATTACCGAGCTACCGCCGTCGGCAATGTGAATTGCACCGCCGGATGCGGCATTGTTTCCCGAAACGGTGCCGCCGTCGACAATAAATTCCGCACTACCGACTTTGATACCGTCGACAAACGCTCCGCCGCCGTTAATGACAGCCGTATTGTCGTCAATATGTCCGCTGACTAAGCGCGCGGTCGCGGCGAAAACGGACAAGCCGCCGCCGCTGGAACCCGCCTGATTACCGACTATATTGCAACCGTCTATGGTCAACGCGCATTTTTCCACTACAATGCCGCCACCACCGTTAGTAACCTTGTTCGCCGAAATAAAGCCGCCGTTAAGCTCGACCGTGCCCTTAGAGCCTTCGCCATTTCCACCGTTGATATAAATGCCGCCGCCGTACCCGGCTTGGTTTTCGGAAACCGCGCCGCCGCTCATTCTAAACGAAACGCCATTAATAAACACCGCGCCGCCGTACGTTTTCGCACTGTTTCGCATTAGAGTACCGCCGTTAAGCTCGAAATGCGCGCCGTCGGCGATGAAGAGTCCGCCACCCAAGTTTTCAACGCCGTTTTGCGAAATCACGCCGCCGCTTATGACTACCTTGGAGTTTGCGCCCGCGGCATAAACGCCGCCGCCCGAATTGGAGCGGTTGCCCGTAATCTGTCCTCCCGTCAGCGTGAACTCGCCGCCGTCCGTAACGCAAACGCCGCCGCCGCTTTCGGTCGTGTTGCCGCCCGTGATTTTGCCGCTGTGCGCGTGGGTGAGGTCTACTACCTCGAGTTTACCGCTTACGTAGATTACTCCGCCGCCCGAATGCGCCGAAGCGAGGTTGCGGTCGATAACCCTGCCGTTTAAGCGCAGTTTTATGTCCGCGCCCGCGGGTACGCAGAGCGCGCCGTTTTTAAAGCCTACGCCCGCGCCGAACGACGTTCCGTTAGCTTCGTCAGCAAAAGCGTACCAGTTTTCGGGGAGAATGAACTCTACTTGTTTGCCCGAGTCTATACTGTCCTGCACGGCTTCGTTCCAAAGCTCGGCAAGAGCTTTTTCCGCGGGGTCGCCGCCCGCGGCTTTGGTAAGATTGAAATGTAACGCGGGACGGACTTTGGCTTCGCCGTAACACGCTCGCGCCGTGTACGACATGCCCGTATCGGTGTGGTAAATGCCGAAGTTCGCGCTGAGAGAGTTCGCCGAGCGCACCCAGGTACCCGTTTCGCCGTCGGGACAGGTAAGCGCAAGATCGGCAGCCCATAAACCGCTGTTTTTGTCGGTCACCGCGCTGTCGTTGCGCTGGTCGAGCTTGGTTTCGTACAAAGAGGGTATCCAGATATAGTCCTCGCCCCAATCGTAGTAACCGTAGCGGTCGGAATAGTTCATTCCGCCTACGTGAACGCCCGCGGCGGGAATGCCCAGCTCCTCGTTGGGGCAAAGTATAGTGCCGCTGCCGTGGGCTATGCAGTAAGCCTCGTCCTCCTGCCAGCCTACGTTTTTGGGTTTGACGAGATAGTCGGTTACGCCGCTGTCAAGGAAGGTTTTCCACACTCCCGACTGCGCGCCCGAGTAGTTAAGAGATAATTGACCGTCGCCCGTTATTTTCGTATAATCGCCGTATGCCGCGTCTGTATCCGTAGTGCCGCCCGTTGCCGCAGCGAAAGGCGAGCCGACGAGGAAAGAGCGCAGATAGCTTGTTCCGTACATATTCGCGGGATAGGAAATTCTCGGCGAGTTGCCTACTACCTCTATACTGCCCGAAGAGTTTGCAGACGCCCATTTATCTGAATAGGGCGCGTTGTCCGAACCGCCCGAAAGCCAGAGCGTGGCTATAAGGTTGCCCGTCTTATCCTTGGATACATAGGGCACGAACCACTGTCTGCCGCCGAGCGTGACGGTCAGCGTTTTGCCGCCGTTGTTGGCTTTAATCTGCGTGTAGTCCATCGCGCCGCCGCGGGCGTTGACCGCCGCTTTAAGCGCGTTATAGTCGCCGCCGTTGCCCGAGTTTAGCGCCGACAATAAATCGGAGAGCGCGCTTTGATTGACAGAACTGCCGTTATAGAGCTCGGAAACCTGCGTCGTCGCGTCCTCGTACAAGAGCCGCAAATTCAAATGCATTGCGGGACGGATCATTCCCGTCACGTTAGTTGCCTTCGAGTTTGTAACGCCCGTATAACTCAGAACGTGGGCGTTGCCTGCGGTAGTGGTCGTTCTCTGCCAGAAATCGCCGCCGACGGTCGAGCTTCTCATAGAGTCGCTTAAATTCCAGAAACCGGCGGACGTATCGGAAGTTCCGCCCGTTTCCGTTCTGGACGGAATCCAGAATTTATCGTATTTCCAATCGGTATTACTCTTTTTGGAACCGTAATTCAGTATTGTATTGGAGTTGGTTTGCGTTCCCCAGGATTCGTTTTCGTGGTTTTTTGCCGCATTATACTGCACCTTTGCGCTTTCGGTTTCCTGATAGCCCATATTTGCGGGCACTGCTAAAAACCTGCCGTACAAACTTTCGTGCGCCGACAATATCGAACCCTGCTCGCCGTCGGTAAGTATTCCCGCCTGAGCGTCGGCAACGCTCGCCGCGTAGGAACTGCCCGTAAGCACGCTTCTTACGTAGCTGGACGAATACATTCCCGAGGGATATGCGAGCGTGTTATCCGAGCTGGTAAAAGGGCTATACGATACTGCGTTTTGCGTAGAAGCCGAACTTGACATAAACAGAGTGATTACAACGTCGCCCTTTTCGGTATTGCCGTAAGAATGCGCCGCTTTTTCGGCATACACGATTTGCCACTGAATACCGCCGAGATTTATATTTGCGTTTATTTGCTGGGCGTTGCGCGCCGCCGTGAACGCGCGGGAAAACTCGGCGTACGTACCGTACGTCGTTGACGAGCCGTTCACACGCGTTATTAAATTGCGTACTGTCGTAACGCGCGAACTCTGGTCGCCGCCGAACGAATACGTAAACGCCGTACCCACGGCGTTTGCCTTGGCGGGCGAGGCGAACAGTCCCGCCGCGCTTACACAAACGCAGCACAAGAAACTTGCGGCAAGCGCAATTATCGCCGAAAATTTTAACCTGTTGAATTTTATTTTCATAGCAAGCACCTCTGAAAATTGGAAAGTCTGTCATATTCGGGTACTTGCCGTTTTAAAACCACATCAAAAAAAGGCGCAGTACCGAGTACCACACCTTTTCAATGAGTCAAAAATCGGGCGCGCGTAAAAAAGCCGACTATTTTTCAATAGCCAAAAATCTACCCCGAATTGGGTAGAATACGCCCGTTAAAGACAACGGTTATATGAAAAATGAAATGATGTGGTACACCTACTATACCACACCGTTTCTACAATTTCAATCAAAATAACAAAATTTTTTGAAAAAATTTATATCTTTTAACAATGCACGAACTGCAAAACGTCCACGAGCACCGCAAAAAGCAGTATCATTATGAACCCGACGGAATGAATTACAGCTTCGATTTTCCGCGGCACGGGCTTGCGGAATATCCATTCTATAAGACAGAAAACTATCTTGCTTCCGTCAAGCGCGGGAATGGGCAAAAGATTGAAAACCGCCAGATTGACCCCAATATATGCCGCGATTTCAAGGAAACTCTGGAAACTTTGCACGGCTATTTGCGAAGTCAGTTTTATCGTCGTGACGGGTCCGCCCATCGCCGAAAGTCCCAGCCTGCCCGTAAGAAGTTCGCCAAGTACGTTGAAGATAGTGCCCGCTATTTTAAACGAATAAACGAACGAATGCCCCAGCGTTTCGAAAAATCCGTAGCGATAGTTTTCCGAGCTTATATCCCAATACGCAACGCCGTCGCGTAGGGTCGTGCCAAGCCCGAGCGCGCGCCATGCCTTGCTCGTTTCCGACGACGACTGAAAATCGCAGTCGACGCGGAGCATTACCTCGCAGACCTCCGTTTCGCCGCCGCGCGACACCGTTACTTCGACTATATCCCCCGCCGAATTGCCTTTTAGCGCCGATACCACGTCGGTAACCATATACACGGTTTTGCCGTTGATTTTTAAAATATCGTCGCCCGCTTCAAGCGAGTATTCGGCATAAACTTCGGCGTTGTCGCCCTCGTATTCGGCTACGCTGCCGACCTTGAAAACGGGCTGACCGAACGCGAACATTGAAACTATTATGAGGAAAAGCGCGAGAACGTAGTTCATCAAAGGTCCCGCGACAAGCACGATAATGCGCTTCCACGGGGCTTTGCGGGTGAAAGAATTTTCGTTTTCGTCCTCGCCGTCGTCCTCGCCCTCAAACGCGCAAAAACCGCCGAGCGGTAAGGCGCGGATCGAGAACAGCTCGCCCGTGCGTTTGGAAGCGCGCTTGAACAGCTTGGGCCCGAAACCTATAGCAAACTCGTTGATTTTAAATTTGAGCGCCTTGCCGGCGAGATAATGCCCGAACTCGTGCACGGTTATCATTGCAAGCAAAATAAGCAGAGCAAGCAAAACCGAGCCTATCGTGGTCATTACCGTTTGAACGGAAAGAAAATTCATTAAAGCCTTTTATTTTGAGAGTTTATAAATTAATTTTTGCGCCTTCCACCTTGCCGCGCGGTCTACTTCGACGAGCTGTTTAAATGACGCTATCTCGTCGCGCGGGGTCGCCGAAACAACCTGTTCCACCATAGTATAAATATCTGTGAACCTGATTTTACCGTCAAGGAAAGCCTTCACGGCTACTTCGTCGGCGGCGTTCAGCGCGCAGGGCAGAGTGCCGCCCTCCTTGCCGCATTTCAACGCAAGGTCGTAAAGCGGGTAATCTTTTTTGTTGAGCGGCAAAAATTCCAAAGTCATTGCCTGCTTGAAGCTGAGCGGTTTAGCCGCGGTAGTCATACGCTTGGGATAGGTCAGCGCAAGTTGAATTGGCACTTCCATATCGGGCGAGCCCATCTGCGCAAGCACCGCGCCGTCGGCAAACTCGACCAAAGAATGTACCACGCTCGTCGGCTGAATGACCGTTTCTATCTTGGAATAGGGCGTTTTATAGAGCTCGTGCGCCTCGATTACCTCGTAACCCTTGTTTAGAAGGGTTGCGCTGTCTACGGTAATTTTCTTGCCCATATGCCAATTAGGGTGATTTACGGCTTGCGCGGGGGTGACCTTTTCAAGCTGTTCGCGCGTGTAGCCGCGGAACGCGCCGCCGCTTGCGGTAAGTATCAGCTTTTTGAACGACGCGCGGGTATTGAAGTTGAGGCATTGCCAGATAGCCGAATGCTCGCTGTCGACTGGGATAATCTCAACGCCGTTAGCCGCCGCAATCCGCGTAACCAGCTCTCCGCCGCAAACGAGGGTTTCCTTGTTGGCAAGCGCAAGCGTTTTTTTGGCTTTTAACGCCCTTAAACTGTATTCCAGCCCTGCAAAACCGCCCGCGGCGTTAAATACGATATCCGCGCTTGCACATTCCGCGCAGGCAAGCGCCTTGGCGGGGTTTTCGGAAGCGACTGCCGAAAGCTCGGGAGCGAACTCCTTGACCTGCCGTTCAAACTCCTTGGAACGGGTGTTTGCGACAAGCGCGACTATTTTGAAAGTGTTAGGATGACGGCGTACCGCGTTGACGACCTGAACGCCGATTGAACCGGTACTGCCGATAAGCGCAACGTTTTTCATAATTTATTATACCCTAAAAATTTTATTTAATGACAAAAAGCCGCGTCCGCGGCTCAGGAATATTTAATTAAATTACTGCGCAAGCAAAAATCACGATTTTTGCTTGCGCACCCAATTTGTCGAAACCGCGACCTCAGCGAGGTCAATGCCCGAAAATATATTTTGGTTTGCCCTTAACGTTTTCGGAAAGAGAACGAGGAGTCCTCAGATCAAGAGAAATTGTCCGCGCAGAATAGCGGGCAATTTCCCTGAACGGTTTATATAATTATAGTGCCGAAGCAGAACAGAACGACTACGCTGCAATAGAGCATACTGTCGAACCTGTCGAGCACGCCGCCGTGTCCGGGCAGACAGTTGCCCATATCCTTAATACCGCATTCGCGCTTGACCGCGCTCTCGAAAAGGTCGCCTATCTGGCAGGCTACCGAAGTGAACAGACCCACTAAAATAAAGGATACTACGGGGTGTATCGCTTCGCTGGTGAACGTTAAGTAAACGCCGTTGGTGCCGAAAACGAAAATTTCGCCGTTGACCCCGCCGAATACGTACATTAAATAATAGGTGATTATACCGCCGAGAATACCGCCGAGAAGCCCGCCGACCGCGCCGATAACCGTTTTGTTGGGCGAAAGCTGGGGAGCGAGTTTCAAAGGTATGAATTTTTTAAAACCCGA
Source organism: uncultured Christensenella sp. (assembly GCA_949878495.1). Taxonomy (GTDB): domain Bacteria; phylum Bacillota; class Clostridia; order Christensenellales; family Borkfalkiaceae; genus Coproplasma. Next base: position 43,630 of record CATLAR010000002.1, on the reverse strand, counting down.
GCCTATAAGATACGCGCCCGCGTCGGTGAATACCGAGCAGATAAACAAGAACAGTATAGCCGCCATAGAGTTGTTGCGTATATGGTTTATCGAAGAGAGCATACAAGGCAGAACCCCGCAGTACAACATACAGAAAACGCAGTATATCATACCCTTAACGGAGCTTCTGTCGTGGTCGAAAACCGAAGTTCCCGCAAGGAAAATTACGTACACCGCAAACGCGCAGGCAATGGCTAAAAAGCCCGTGCCGCTCATTTCGGGAATCATTTCCATAATCACGTAAAGGGGCACGACGAGCGCCGAAAAAGCAATGGTGAAAGCGCGTTGGGGCAGGGATATGCTGCAATTAAAACCCTTCGAGCCGTCTACCGCGCGCAAAAATTCAAACGAGCCGATAACGGCTATCGCACAGAAAACCGCGTCGAATCCAAGCGAGCCCCAGCCACCGGCGACGTTGCCGATGGGCACGAGCCATTTCATCGCGCAAAGCCCGATAAGGACGGCGACGTACACCACCGAAGTAAGCGTGCGCTTATGAAGAGTGGTTAACTTCTTATTGGCGGGTTGCCCGCCGTTTTGTATCTGTTCTGTCATTCTGTTACCTTATTTTTTTATTTTTCCGAAACGCCTGTCCCTGCGCTCGTATTCTTTGAGAGCTTTGTCGAATTCCCTCGTTCCGAAATCCGGGAACAGCACGTCGGTGAAATACAGTTCGGAATAAGCCGCCTGATAGGTTAAAAAGTTCGACAGACGGACTTCGCCGCCCGTGCGGATAATCAGGTCGGGATCGGGAATGCCTCCCGTATACAGCGTAGCCGCAAAATCGCTTTCCGTCACCTTTTCGCCGCGTTCTACGGCAAGGTTGACTGCGCGTACGATTTCCGAACGCGCGCCGTAATTGATTGCAAACACGAGCGTGAACTCCGCGTCTGCGGGCGAACCGCTCTCGCCCTCTTTCAAAAGGGTCTGAACGTCGTCTGGCAGGGGCGAAATATCGCCTATGATTTTGACCGCCGCGCCCTTTTTATACAGCTTTTTTACGTTGGTCTTGAAATAGCCGCGGAATAGCGCAAACAACCCGTCCAACTCGTCCTGCGGGCGAGATAGATTTTCGGTAGACAGCGTGTAAACGGTGAGGTATTTAATACCCAGCCCCGAAGCGTGCGCCGCGAGTTTTATCATAGTGTTCATACCCGCGTTATGCCCGAACGAGCGCGGCATATGCTTCTTTTGCGCCCACCTGCCGTTCCCGTCCATTATCAGCCCTACGTGAACGGGGAGTTTGTCGAAAGCCTTCATTAAACGGTCATTATCTCCTTTTCCTTGGCGGCGACGGCGGCGTCGATTGCGGCTACCGCGTCGGCAACTGCTTTTTCAACGTCCTTTTCGTATGAAGCGTACTCGTCCTCGGAAACGGCTTTATCGTTTTTAAGTTTTTTGAGTTGTTCCAACGCGTCGCGGCGGATATTCCTCTCCGCTATCTTGGAATCTTCGCCCATTTTCCGCACCTGCTTGGAAAGCTCGCGGCGGCGCTCTTCGGTCAGCTGGGGGAACGCAAGGCGTATTACCTTGCCGTCGTTGGTCGGGTTAATGCCGATATTCGACTGCATAATCGCCTTTTCAATGCCTTTGAGCAAAGAAACGTCCCAAGGTGAAATTACGAGGCATCTGCCCTCCTGAACGGAAATGTTCGCCGTTTGAGGAACGGGCGTGGGCGCGCCGTAATAGTCGACCATAACTTTATCGAGAATATGGGGGTTGGCTCTGCCGGCGCGGACAGCGGAATACTCTTCTTTGAGCACGCTGACGGTCTTGGAAAGTTTGTCGTCGAGTACGAGTAATATCTCTTCTACCTGTTCGATCATATAAATTATATCCTTAAATTAATAAATATTTACAAGTCTAATTATTGTCTATAAGCGTGCCCAGATGCTCGCCGCAGACGGCTTTTATAATCGAGTTTTCCTCGTCAAGCCCGAAAGCAAGCACGGGAATATCGTTTTCCATACACATCGTCGCAGCGGTGGTGTCCATCGCTTTAATGCCGTTGTTGATAATGTCAAGATATTTAACGTGGTCGTATTTCTTGGCGGCGGGGTTGAGTTTGGGGTCGCTGTCGTAAATGCCGTCTATATTCTTTGCCATAAGCAGCAAATCCGCCTGAATTTCGCAAGCGCGCTGCGCCGCCGCGGTATCCGTCGAGCAGTAAGGATTGCCCGTACCGCAAGCCATAATTACCACCCTGCCCTTTTCGAAATGGTGAAGGGCTTTTCTTAAAATGTAAGGCTCGGCAACGCTCGTCATAATGAGCGCGGTCTGAACGCGGGTGGGAAGTCCGCGCTGTTCGAGAGCGTCCATCATCGCAAGCGAGTTCATAACCGTGGCGAGCATTCCCATATGGTCGGCGGTAGTCCTGTCCATCTGCTTGCCCTGACGCCCGCGCCAGAAATTGCCGCCGCCGATTACGAGCGCAATCTGCACGCCCAGATCGTGAATGGCTTTTATCTGCGAAACTACGCCCGAAATTACGTTTTCGTCAATGCCGTGTCCGCTTTTACCGGCGAGAGCCTCGCCCGAAAGTTTGATAAGAACGCGTTTATACTTTGGAGTCACGATAAAACACCCCGCATTTTTCTATTCTGTCTTATTATAACAGACGATTACCGAAAATGCAACCGTTTCCGTAAAATAAACCCCGCCGACTTCAAGTCGGCGGGGGCATTAATGCTATATATTAAATTCTTTTTTTAAATTGTCTATCATAAATCTATATTCCATTAACGCGCTTTCGTTATTGCCTTTCGACAATAGTTTTTCACAGCGCACCAAAACTTCGGTTATATAAGCGCAGTAAACTTTTTTCTTATCCGATTTTTCAACGCAATTTATGACTTCAGGTTCAGCATCCCTATAATTTTCACAGTTACACCCCGAATATATCGCGTCTGACCTGCTTTTATTTGCTTTTTCCCGTCCGCAAAACGCGTAAACGATTTTTTCTTTATCCATATCTTACTCCTTTGTCGTTTGTCAACTATTAGTTGACTTTTATATTTAATATTTGTCAAGCAAAAATTATATAATAGTCAATAGAATATTGACAAGGTGTTTTATGTTAAACGATAAAATAAAAGATTTGCGAAAAGCTGCGGGAATCAGCCAGATCGAACTCGCCAATGCAATAGGCGTAAGCAAACAATGCGTTTCTAATTGGGAAAACGATAACGTTCAACCTTCTATTGAAATGCTCGTTAAACTTGCCGCATATTTTAAAGTGTCGACGGACTGTATGCTTGGTCTTGAAACCAAAAATTATATCGACGCAACCGGTCTTACCGAATCAGAAACGGCGCATATCGTTTTATTAATTAAAGACTTACAATCAAACAGTTAAAATACAGTGCAAGAATTATACAATTTACCAAAAAACTTAAAAGATTTAAGAAAGCAATTCGGCTACACGCAAAGGTATATTGCCGAAAAACTCGGCATTACCTATCAGTCGTATCAGGCGTACGAAACGGGGATAACGGTGCCGACTTTGCAAAATTTTATAAAACTTGCTAAACTTTACGGCGCGTCTTACGAGGACTTGCCGAAATGAAAAACGGCGCGGGCTATTGCCCGCGCCGTTTAATTAGTACGCATATATGCTTTAATTAACGCGATTACTTCTTCAAAGCCTCGATTTGCTTTGCAACTTCGTCCTGAAGGTTTTCGCTCTTTTTGGCGATGCCTTCACCCATTTCGAAGCGCGTGAATCTTGCCACCTTGAACTTGTTGCCGATTACCGCGGAAACCTTTTGCGAATCGTCCTTTACGAACGCCTGCTCCATAAGACAGTTTTCGGAATAGTACTTGCCCATTTTGCCGTCGATAATCTTTTCAAGAATAGCCGTGGGCTTGTTCTTGTTCTTCTCGTCGTTCTGCATCTGAACGAGCATAATCTCTTTTTCTTTTGCAAGCTCGCTTGCGGGAACGTCAGCCGCTACCAGATACGAGGGCTTAGCCGCCGCAATCTGCAAAGCTACGTCGTGAAGCGTTTCCTCGCTGCCCGCGATGAAATCGAGCGCGTCGACCATAACGCCGACTTTGCCGCCCATATGGATATACGTTTCGATTTTGCCTGCGGTTTCGTAAATAGCGAAACGGCGGATGGAAATTTTTTCGCCGATAACGGCAGTCTGGTTAGTTATATAATCTTTAACGGTCGCACCCTCGAAAGCGCAAGCGTTCAAAGCGTCTACGTCGGCGGGCTTGTTTTCCGCGATAACTTTGGCGATAGCCGCTACGATGCCCTGGAATTTGTCGCCGCGCGAAACGAAATCGCTCTCGCAGTTAATTTCAACGAGCACGCCCGTGCCGCATTTTTCACAAACGTATGCGCCGACAGCGCCTTCCGCAGCAATTCTGCCTTCCTTTTTAACGGCTTTTGCAATGCCGCGCTCTCTCAAAAGCTCGGCGGCTTTTTCCATATTGCCGTCGGCGTCGGTCAAAGCCTTTTTGCAGTCAAGCATACCCGCTCCGCTCTTCTCGCGGAGCTCCATTACGTCTTTTGCCGTGAATGCCATAGTTTTAATCTCCTTATTCAGCCTTATCCTCTGCGCGCTCTTCGCTTGCAGCAACTACTTCTTCGATGGAAACGGGCTCGCTCTCTTCCACTTCGAGAACGGGCGTTTCACCCTGATTTGCCTCGATAACGGCGTTTGCCATAACCGACGAAATGAGTTTGACGGCTCTGATAGCGTCGTCGTTGCCGGGGATAACGTAATCTATAAGATCGGGGTCGCAGTTCGTATCGGTGATTGCGACGATGGGAATGTTGAGTTTGCGGGCTTCGGCTACGGCGATGTCCTCGTTATGGGGATCTACGACGAACATAACGCCGGGAAGTCTGTTCATTTCCCTGATACCGCCGAGGTTGGTCTGCAATTTCTCGTACTCTTCTTTGAGTTTAGCGACTTCTTTTTTGGGAAGAAGATCGAATTCGCCGCTCTGCTCCATTTTCTCGATTTTAATCATTCTGTCGATACGCGTGCGAATGGTCTTGAAGTTGGTCAGAGTGCCGCCGAGCCAACGGCTGTTTACATAGTACATACCGCAGCGTTCGGCTTCTTCCTTAACGGCTTCCTGAGCCTGCTTTTTGGTGCCGACGAAAAGTACGGTTTTGCCCTCTTTTACGCTGTCGCATACGAATTTGTAAGCCTGTTCTACGTAATCTACGGTCAGCTGCAAATCGATAATATGAATATCGTTGCGCGCAGCATAGATGTACTTAGCCATCTTGGGGTTCCATTTCCTCGTCTGGTGCCCGAAGTGTACGCCGGCTTCGAGCAGTTGTTTCATAGTGATTACTGCCATTTTAATTCCTCCGTTTACCTCCCCGAAAACGCGGCTATTCGGCGCTTATCAGCGGCATAAAAGATTTACCGCCACGGAGCGCCCGCTTCTCGGGTGTGAATTTACAGCTATGACATTTTAACAGAAACGCGCGCGTTTGTAAAGCGATTTAAGCGTTTTAAATCAAATTTTATAGATAACGCGCGCGCGTGACATACGAAAATCGGAGGCTCGGTCATAATCCGAGCCTCCGATTTATTCTTTATGGTTGAAATTATTCGTCTTCTTCGGTTTCGCTCTGGTAAAAGTCGAAAACTTCCTCCAAAAGCGCCTCGTCCTCGACGGGCTCGAGAGCCGTGCCGTCCTCGCTTAAACGGAAGATGACAACCTCGTCCTCGGCGATTTCTTCGTTGGGTTCCGCGGCGAGCAAAAGCGCGTATTTTACGCCCTTATACTCGGTTACGTCGAGAAGTTTGAAGTTAATGACGTTACCTTCTTCGTCTACGAGTTCTACGAGCTCGTCGTCAAGCTCTTCTTCAAGTTCTTCGCTCATTTTGGTTTCTCCTTGTTTTTTAAGTTTTGCAAGATACCCGTCAAGAATATTGGCGGCGGCAAGCGCGTCCACGTGGTTTTTGCGTTTTTCGCGGCTCATCCCCTCGGAAATCAGCGTTTCGTGCGCCATTTTAGTGGTGAACCGCTCGTCCTCGCACACGACGGGAATATCCGTCGCGCTTTCAAGCGCGGAAATGAACCTGCGCGTTTTTTCCGTCTGCAACGCTTCCGAGCCGTCGAAATTGACGGGAAGCCCGCAAACTATCTGCGTCGCGCCCTTGTCCTTCGCGATTTTCGCAAGCGCCGCTACGTCCTGCGCGAAGCCCTTACGGAAATACGTTTCGGAAGGCAGCGCGTACGTGTTGAACGGGTCGGAAACGGCAACGCCTATTCTTTTATCGCCTATGTCGAAAGCAACGTACCTCATTACCGTTTGATTATAACACACGCCGCGCAACTTATCAAGCGATAACGCAGCCAATTTTTTACATTCATAAACCCGCCGCATACGCGCATACTGATTTTAGGGAAAACCGCACGGACGGACAACCCGTAAGGAGATTAAAGTGGAAAAATTTATTCTCGGACTTGCCATAGGTATGGCAGGCGGCGCGCTTCTCGTCGCTAATAACTGCAAACTTTTGAATTTAGTCAAGAAAAATCAGGAAGACATAATGCAAAAAGCCGAAAGTTATATCGACAAAAAGCTCGACGAACTCGAACAGAGCGGTTCCGACAAACAAAAGAAGTCCGCTCAGAAATCCGCCGACTAACCGGCGACGAAAAAGCGCCCCTCCGCTTCACGCGGCGGGGGCGTTTTCTCATTTCCTGAGTTGAAGTTTCAGAAGCGCGTTTTCGTCCGACAATCTTTTGATAATCGTGGTCAGCCGCTTGTTTTCTTCCTTTAAGCTCGCCGCCAGTTTGTCGTAAAGCCCGTTTATTTCGTCCTCGATGCGTTTACGCGCCTCGTCGCCGTCCTTTTTAAACCCGCATTCGCGCATAAGTCGTTCGATGCGCTCGGGCTCTTTGTTAAGAACGTTTCTGTACTTGTTCTGATACCTCAGCATCAGTTTATCGTCGCCGCCCGCAAGCGACAGCACGGCTTTGCGCACGGAAATACCGTCGCATTTGCGCTTTAAAATCTCCTTTAAAATCCTGTCCGTTTCCTCGTCGGAAAAAGGCACGATTTTTTCTGCTTTAAGGTCCTTGTCTTTGAGCATTTCGCGCACTCTGTTGTCCCCCGTGGAGCGCAAAAGCGCGTAATAATAGTTGCGCACGCTACCCTTCGCCCTGCCCGACTTGAGCGCGTAAGAAGCGAACAGCCCCGAAAGGCTCTTGCCCTCGCGCCTGCCGCACGATACGTATTCCACCAGCTGTTTAGCTTCCTCTTCAGTGTACCCGTTTATTTTGTTCATAATAATACCTCCGCAAAAAGTTGTATTAGGCTTATTGACATAATTTTGCGAAGATATACATTAAATAATATTAAACCGCCAAGGAGCGCACGCAAATGCGAATTTACTTTTTATCCTATAAACCCGCCATTTTGAAACTCAACGGACTTTACGTCGGCGGCATAGACCTTTTCGAACGCCATATAAACGTAGATTTAAAGGACAGCCTGCTCGCCGAAATCGTCCCCGGGGACAACCTCCAGCCCGTCAATTTTTTCATTAACGAACACCTGCTATCCTCCCCCCCGCCCTTCCTCGACGTATACTTAATGCAGAGCGAAGCGCTAATTTTCGTGCGCGAATACGGCAACAAAAACGTAAACCTGAAAGTAGTTGCGCAAACCCGCTTTTGCGGCAATCTCGTGACTGTGTTCGAGCAGGGCGGCGTGTATATGTCGGTAGAGGGCTCTTCCTATTCGCTCGTTCCCTTACATAACAAATTCTCGCAGGCGCGGTGTGAGGAAAAAATGCTCGGCGGATACCCCGTTCTGGCGATTTGGGGCGGGAATATACTGCAAATACTCGACGCGGGCGGCAACAGAATTTTCCTCAACGAAGTGGAAAGCGCGGAGTTCTCAACCGAGCTTAAAATAGTTGCGGCGTTTGAAACCTGCACAGCCGCAAAAGCCGTTTGCACTTATTCCTACGACGGCGAGAAGCTGACCCTTTCGGACGGCAAGACGGTTGAAACGCGCCCGCCCGAGCAGGGGATTTTGCATTTCGCGTTCTTTGAAAGCGTGCTCACGCACGGCAATTACGCCGACTATCTCGACGGCGAATTAAAAGGAAAAGCCGCCGCTTTGAAGGACTATCTGGGCGGGTTCGTCAGCGTGACCGTGCCGACGGAGAAGTTCTATTCCGAACACCCCGCCGAGCGCGCCGCGGGGCTGGTTTACCCCAAAGCCGAAAACCTTTTCGAAGTAAAATATTTTGCCGTAGACCTTGACGGCGACAACAAAATATCCAACGTATATCCCGTGGAATAAAATACTTTAAGTTAAAAAAATAAACGGCTGACGCCGTTTATTTTTTATTTACGAAATTTTTCATCATTTCAAAAGTCGCTTCTGAAACTACGTGCTCCATTTCGCAAGCGTCGTCGTCCGCGTCAATCGCGTCTACTCCGTGCATTTTTAAAAAGTCGCGGATAATGCAGTGCCGCTCGTACACGCGCGAAGCGTACCTCTCGCCCGCGGCGGTAAGATAAATATGCAGACCGTCGCATTCGACTAAACCGCCGTGCTGCAAAATTTTAACGGCTTTCTGCACGGCAGGCTGGGATACTCCCACCTTTCTCGCCACGTCAACCCTGTGCACGAACTCGTTTTCCCGCGATAAAAGCAGTATGCATTCAAGATAATCTTCTGCCGATTTATTGCGTTTCATATTAAAACACGCCTCACTCGTCCCCGCCCGCAAGCATTCTCTCGCGGTCGGCAATGGTCAGAGCCTCTATCATACCGTCGATATCGCCCATTATAAACTCGTTGAGATTATACTGCGACAAACCTATTCTGTGGTCGGTCACGCGCCCCTGCGGGAAATTATACGTGCGGATGCGCTCGCTTCTGTCGCCCGTGCCGACGAGGCTCTTCCTGTGCTCGTCGTAAGCCGAGCGGTTTTGCGAACTGTAATAGTCGTACAAACGCGACCGCAGCACTTTGAACGCCTTGTCCTTGTTTTTGAGCTGGCTTCTCTCGTCCTGACAGGTGACAACCAAGCCCGTGGGGAAATGCGTAATGCGTATCGCCGTTTCGGTTTTGTTGACCTTCTGCCCGCCAGCGCCCGACGAACGGTAAACGTCCACGCGGATATCCTCGTCCCTGATTTCGACGTCCACGTCCTCCGCTTCGGGCAGAACGGCTACCGTAGCCGTCGAGGTATGCACGCGCCCCTGCGATTCCGTTTCGGGCACGCGCTGAACGCGGTGAACGCCGCTCTCGAATTTGAGCCGCTTGTACGCGTCCCTGCCGTTGACGTTGAAAACGACTTCCTTTATCCCGCCAAGCTCCGTTTCGTTTATGTCCACAAGCTCTGCTCTGAGGCGGTGTTTCTCGCAATAATTTAGGTACATTCTGTAAAGCTCGTATGCAAACAGCGCGGCTTCTTCGCCGCCCGCGCCGCCGCGAATTTCGACTATACAGTTCCTGTCGTCGTTCTTGTCCTTGGGCAAAAGCAGAATTTTAAGCTCTTCCGTAAGCCCCGCAAGCTCCTTTTTGCAGTCCTCGATCTCGGCGTACAAGAGTTCCTTCATTTCGGGATCGGTTTCCGTCCCCAAAGCCTCTTCCGCCTGAGTCTTGCGAAGCTCTACCCCGCGGTATTCCTCGTATTTCTGCGCCGTTTCGGCCAATTCCGACTGCGCTTTCGCCGCCTTGGTGTACTCGGCGTTGTCCGAAATAACGGCGGGGTCGCTGAGTTTTGCGGTAAGCTCTTCGTATCTGCGGTAAATATCCTTTAACTTTTCAATCATATTCAATTAAAACGCGATTTTTACAAACCTGTCTACGCCCGCCAGATCCTTCAAAACGATTGCGTAGTCGCGCTTGTGGAAAATCTGCAATATATCGTTAGCCTGACCTTCGCCGCATTCCATTATCAGCATTCCGTCTTTGGCAAGATAACTCCTCACGTTTTCGGCGATTCTGCGGTAGAAATCCAGCCCGTCGTCGCCGCCGTCGAGAGCGACGCGCGGTTCGTACTCGCGCACTTCCTTCTGAATATAGGGAATTTCGCCGCTCTTGATATAGGGCGGGTTGCACACGATTATGTTAAACCGTCCGCGCACGTTGGAAAACAAATCGCTCTGCACGAAAGTGACGTTTACGTCGTTGAGCCGCGCGTTTTCCCGAGCGAGCATTATGGCCGCGTCCGAAAGGTCCGCCGCCGTTACCGTACAATGCTTTTTACGGAGAGCTTTAGCCACGGAAACAGCGATACAGCCCGAACCCGTGCACATATCGAGAATTTTATCGCCCTCTTCCGCGCTTTTTACTACGCTTTCGGCAAGAATTTCCGTTTCGGGGCGGGGAATGAGCGCGCGCTCGTCGACCTTGATTTTACAACCGTAAAATTCCGTGTCGCCGATTATGTACCAAAGCGGTCTGCCCGCAAGGCGTTTTTCGCTTATTTCACGTATTTTTTTGCTTTCCGAGGGCTTAACCGTGCGTTCGTGCGCAAGTTCGCTGCGTTTTACGCCGAGAACTATAGAATATATCCATTCGGCGTCGCTCTCGTCGATACCCTTTTCGGCAAACTGTTCTTTGGTTTTCGAAAGCATTTTGGAGAGTATGCCGCCGGTGACGAAAGTCGTTTCGGGCACGCTCTCGTCGGCGTCCATTTCCAGAACTTTGTTGAAAGCCGTAATAGCAACCTCTATCATTTCGTCGTCTGGCTCGCGCGTAGTCATAGTCTTCTGCAAAAGCATTCCCGGCGCTTTGAAAAAGTTTACGAACTTATTGTCGAACTTAGCCAGAAATTTAAGCGTTTCGTAAGAAACTCCCGCGATAAGCGGCAAAAGCACGAGTTCTATGGCTATATTAATGAAAAACAGAACTATTCTGTTGTTATAGTCGGGTAAAAGATAGTGCTTGAACGCCCAGGTCACGACCGAAATTATGACGATATTGACGAAAAGCACTATAAACAGAAAGGACGTGCCGCATCTGTCGTGAATGCGCGAACTTGCGCGCACGTTTTCGACGGTGAGTTCCAGCCCGTGCTCGTAAGCGTTGATGGTCTTATGCTCCGCGCCGTGGTACTGGTATAACCTGCGGATATCCTTTAAAAGCAGTATAAGCGCGAGATACCCCACGAAAATGGCGAGTTTGAGCACGCCTAAAAGCACGTACCTGACCCATTCGTAAGCCGCCGCGTGTTCGGCGGGAATGAACTTCATAACCGCGTCGCTGATAAGGCGGGGAATGAAAATAAAAATGCCCACCGCGAGCGCAACGCCGAGAATTACGGAGATAATCGACACAACGTCCATTGCGCTGACTTTGAACTTTTCGGCGAGCCACTTCTGGATTTTTCCGCCCTCTTCTTCGTCGTCGCCGTAAACCGCGGCTGAGCGCATCAAAATTTTCGTACCCGTAATCAGGGACGAAACGAGGTTGACTATTCCGCGCACGAAGGGAATTTTCGACGCTTTTTTAACGGCGGGGCTTCTTTTAATGCGCTGGGCTTCGAGCTGGACGTCGCCGCTAGGGTCGCGCACGGCGGTTGCCGTACACGTCTTGCCCATCATCATAACGCCTTCAATAACCGCCTGACCGCCGACGTAAGTTCCGCATTTTTTAGTTTTCTTTTCTTTCTTGTCTGACATTATACCGATTCCAACCGCTTTGAATTGCCCTTGCGGCAATCCCCGATAATAAAACTCAACCTATTAGCAATAAAGCTCCAAACGAATTTGGAGCTTCGGGATTACAGATTGTACTTTTTGTTGAACTTTTCAACACGGCCGCCCGTATCTACCAACTTCTGCTTGCCCGTGAAGAAGGGGTGGCATTTGTTGCAGATATCGACCTTTAACGTTTCTACCTTTTTCGTGGTACCCGTTTTGAACGTGGCTCCGCACGCGCAAACGACGTCGACCTCGTGATAATCGGGATGTATCTCGGGTTTCATATCTATTCACCTCGCTTAAATTATAATTTCGGCTCTCTAAAATCCATAGTTAGCTCTACTATTATATAACAACGGAAAATTATAGTCAATTAATTTTCGGCTTTAAAGCGAAAAAATAATTGTTTGCAGCCGGCGCCGACGGGGGCGCGTCCGCAATTTTCGTTCAATCGCCGAAAAACAGTTGCAAATCGCGTTTATTTGGCGTATAATGCATAGTACTTATGGAAAGTTGGATCCTAAAAGGCGTTAAAACGCTTGTCAACGAACCCCAAAGCGTAAGCATTTCTTCACCCACACAGGTAAAAGTCAAGGTTTCGCACCTGCTTTTGACCGAAACCGACGCTCTTTTGTACGAGGGCAAGATATCCGCGAAGTATCCCAAAATTCTCGGCAGAGCGGCTATCGGCATAGTTACCGAAGTCGGCGAAAAATGCTACGGAATAGAAAAAGGCATGCGCGTATATCTCCAACCCACGCGCGCGTGCGGCGAGTGCCTCGCTTGTAAGAGCGGAAAGTCCAAAGAATGCACTTCCTGCATTTCCGCAGGCAAGGACTTCGACGGGTTTATGCGCGATTTCGTGGTGTGCGAGCAGGAAGACGTTTCTCCCCTGCCCGATTCCGTGGACATAAACTACGCTTTGTGCATAGAAAAAATAGGAATTGCAGAAAATACCTACGACAAACTAAATCTCTCCGCGGGTCAGAGAGTCGCCGTTATCGGCGCGGATTTGGCGGGTCTTTTAATCGCGCAGGTGCTTTTATACCATAAGGTAGTGCCTATTTGCATAGATAACAACCCCGCGAACCTCGAAAGAGCCAAAAAATGCGGCGTTTATTACGCTTTCCCCGCCGACGACGAGCTTAAAACCAACCTCGTAAACGCGACGGGCGGCAACATGTGCGACGCGGCGGTGTATTGCGCGACTTCGCCTTTACCCCTTTCAATCGTAAAAGACGTCATAGGGGACTGCAAAACCGTTGTGCTGTGTTTTAACTCGCTTATGAACGCTTCGCTTTCGGCAAGCGATATAATAAGCAAAAATATGACGGTGACGAGCGTTGCTTACGCTTACGATTACACGAACACGGTAATAAATATGCTCGTGCATAACGCGGTCAACCTGCAACCGTTTGAAAAGGAAGTCCTTTCCGAGTACGATCCCGTCAAAATTTTGAACGAGTTTTGCGAAAACCGCGCTAAATACCAGAACAAACTGACGGTATTTAAAATGATTCTTTGAGCCCGCGCATAAAACCTATGCGCAATTTACCCTTCTTTAAATTGAATTTCTGGATAATTTCGTTAATTGCGGCACAGTTTGCCGCAATTATTTTTTTATGCCTGTTTATTCCGTCGCTGATAAACCTCGCGGCGGCGCTTTTGCTCGTCTGGCTGCTCTCGGCAATTTCCTCCGTAATCCTCTTCGCGCGCAAGGGCTGCCCCGAAATAAAACTCGTGTGGATGGTGTTTATAGCGGCGTTGCCCGTCGCGGGCGCGCTGGTCTATCTTATCGCCTCGCTGCCGCGCAAGCCCTACGGCGTTCTGACGGTGACGGACGGCGCGAAAAACGGGCTTTCCTCCGCCGCGGGCGAACTTTGCGGAACGTGCGCGGCGGGATATGCGAACGCAACCTATTTCCCTACGGGCAGCGAGTTCTGGAACGCCGCGCAAGTCTCGATAAAAAACGCGAAAAAAAGCGTATATATCGAGTTTTTCATCATATCCGCGGGGCATTTAATGAACACGATAATGCAGTCGCTCGAACAGGCAAAGAAAAACGGTGCGGAAATAAAGATTATTTTCGACGGCGTGGGTTCGGCGTTCAGACTGTCCAAACGCGACGTAAAAAGGCTTAAATCGCTGGGCGAAGTAAAGACTTTTCACCGCCTCACGCCCCTGCCGCATTCGAAAATCAACGTGCGCGACCACCGCAAAATCATAGTCGTAGACGGCAAAACCGCGTTCACGGGCGGGGTAAACCTCGCCGACGAATACGTAAACCTCACCAGCCCGCACGGGTTCTGGAAAGATACGGGCGTGGCGTTGCACGGTAGCGCGGCGAAGATTTTCGAGGGTATGTTCCTCTCGGTATGGAACGGCTCGCACGAGATGTCCGCGCCGAAAATCGCGCCCGAAGAAACGCCCTGTCTGCCCTATTACGACAGCCCGTGCGCGAAAGCGTTTTGCGAGGACCTGTTGGTCAACGCGATACATTCGGCTCAAACACGGGTGTGCGTGCTCACTCCATACTTCTGCGTGAGCGAAAAAACGGCGGCGGCGCTTACGTTCGCCGCGCGACGCGGCGTAGACGTAAGGGTGATTATCCCGCACGTTCCCGATAAAAAATACGCGTTTGCGGTATCGCGGGCGTTTGCCGCAAGCCTTGCGCCGAGCGGCGTTAAATTTTACGAATATTCGCCGGGGTTTATGCATGCCAAATGCGTAATCTGCGACGGTAACGCGTTTATGGGAAGTTATAACTTCGATTTCCGCTCATTCCACTTCAATTACGAATGCGGCGTAATGCTTTCGGGCACGGTCTGCGACGAGATTTTAAACGATTTCAACCAATGTTTAGCGCTTTCCGCGCAGATTACGCCGACTAAGCGCAAAGGCGTGCTCGGCTTTTTGCTGCGCTTTTTCGCGCCGCTCATTTAGCCCCTCCGCGTTGACAACCGCGCCGAAACGCGGTATAATCGGAGTATGATAAAACTTATAGCTTCCGACCTCGACGGCACGTTGCTCACGCCCGAGCGCACTCTGCCGGACGGCATTTTCGAAGCCATTGAAAAACTACACGAAAAGGGCGTGCTGTTCACGCCCGCAAGCGGCAGACAGCTACCCAACCTTGAAGCTCTGTTTGCGCCCGTGCTCGATAAAATAGCCATTATCGCTGAAAACGGCGGGCTGGTGAAATACGGCGGAAAAATCATTTACGTCAACCCTACGGACGGCGGCGACGTTATGCGCGCGCTGAAAGTCATACGCGGCGCGGACGGGCTGTTCCCGCTTCTTTCGTGCGCCGAATGTTCCTATTACGAGGACGACGACGAGGAATTTATAGCGCGGGTGCACGGCTCGTATTCGAGCACGAAAAATGTAGCCGATCTTGACGAAATCGCGCGCACGGAAAGCGTGCTGAAAATATCGGTGTGGGACAAACAGCCGCCCTGTGCGTTGCACGGCGGACCGTTGCTTGCCCCTCGGCTTACGGGCTTGCGCACGATAGTTTCCGGCAACGATTGGCTGGACGTTTCTACTTCCGAAGCCGACAAGGGCAAGGCGCTTGCCGCGCTTATGCAAGCCGCTGGCGTTGCCGCCGACGAATGCGAGGCTTACGGCGACCATATGAACGACGTGGAAATGCTGTCCGTATGCGGGCGTCCGTTCGTGACGGAAAACGCGTTCGAGGGCATTAAAAAGATAGTTAAAAACCGCATTCCGTCAAACGCGGAACACGGAGTTTTGCAGAGATTAAAGGTTATTTTGGGTGAATGATATGAAAATTTTGATTGCTTCCGACGTGCACGGCTCGGCGAAATGGTGCCGCAAACTCATTGCGGCGTACAAGCGCGATGGCGCGGAAAAACTTCTGCTTCTCGGGGATATTTTATACCACGGACCGAGAAACCCGCTTCCAGACGAGTACTCCCCCAAAGCAGTTGCCGAAATGCTCGGCGAAATTAAGTCGGAAATTCTTTGCGTGCGAGGGAATTGCGACAGCGAGGTCGACCAAATGGTTCTGCCTTTCCCGATAACCGCCGATTACGCGGCCGTTTACGCCGACGGCGTAAACATTTACTTATCGCACGGGCACAGAGATGTTCCGCCCCTTAGCGCGGACGACGTTTATATTACGGGACACACGCACGTGCCGCTCAACGACCGTTCGGAGGGGTTTTTGCATTTGAACCCCGGCTCGGTATCCCTCCCCAAAGAGGGCAGCGCGCACGGGTATATTCTTTTCGATAACGGGAAGTTCGAATTTAAGAATTTATGACGCGCAAAAAAATACTCAACCGCTTATACAAGCTCATAACTTAAATGATGCCGTATGAAGCGGCTCCGTTAAGTTAAGGTTGAGTAGGTTTTGCCCTTGCCGATTAACTAAAACGGCTCGGTCGGGACGGCGATCCCCTTCATCTCATAACTCTTATCTGTTCCGTAATGATTTGCATAACGGAATACGGGAAAACTTACTTTAACTTGTAAGCGAGTGAAGCGCGGGACGGACGGCGTAAGCAGCAGTCGGACTGTTGTTAGTAGAATCGCCCGTAGTATAAAAATTACATACCAATTCAGCCTTGTTATAAGCGCCGGAACGCAACCAGCCGTCTTTAAATCGGACCGCCGCCCTGAAAGAACGGTGTTTTACCGAACTTTATTAAGGTGTTATTAAATAAAAAAATTCCTTCGGAACAACCGAAGGAATTTTTTCGTCCTTGATTAAACGGGCAAAATTCTGCAAATGTGCTTGCTAACGATCATGCAGATCAAGTCAAAAATCCAGATAAGCCAGCCGCCGAATATACGAATGATACCGGCAACGATTTTACCCTCGGAGAATCTCGTGATCATTCCGCAAATCCAAGCGGTAAAGGGAATGATAGCAAGAATCAAGCTGACGATGTAGCTAAGACCGAAATAATCGCCTTTCCTAGATGCCATTTCCAAATGCTCCTTTTTTTATTACTATATATATTATACCATACAAAATAAATATGTCAACACCTGTGCAAAAAAAATCGACTCCGTTAAAGAGCCGATTTTTGAGTAATTTTAGATTAATTCGATGATAGCTTCTTCCGCACCGTCGCCGCGACGCTGTCCGAGAAGATAAATTCTCGTGTAGCCGCCGCCCTGGCCGCTTTCCTGTGCGCGAGTCGCATATTTAGGCGCGATTTCGTTGAAAAGTTTCTCCATAAGGGGGTGCTGGATATCCGCAGTCCTCGCCTTGAATTCAGACTTCTTCTCACCGAAGGGTTTAACTTCCTGCAAGTCGCGGAGTTTGCCCATAAGCTGGCGGCGAACCGCAAGCTTCCTGGGGCTGTCTTTCGTGCTCTTTTCCTTGACTTCCTTACCCTTCTTGTCCGTTTTAACGACTTCGAAAGCGATATTGTCGTCGTAAACGCGAATAGCCTTGGTGATTATTTTTTCAACGTAAGGTTGAAGTTCTTTCGCCTTTGCCTTAGTGGTGGTGATTTTTCCGTACCACAGAAGTTCCGACGCCTGATTTCTCAAAAGAGCTTCTCTCTGCTCCGCTGTTCTTCCTAATTTGCCGGGCATTTTTTAGTCCTCCTTGTTTGATAACGAAAGTCCGTACGATTCGAGTTTGAGAATTACCTCGTCCAAAGACTTTCTGCCAAGGTTTCTTACCTTCAACATTTCGTCTTCGGTTTTCTTCGTAAGGTCTTCCACAGTGTGTATGTTTGCGCGCTTTAAGCAGTTGTAGGAACGGACGGAAAGGTCCATATCCTCGATTGCCATAGCAAGAATTTTCGCCTGCTTGTCGTCCTCGTTTTTAACGAGAATGTCAAGTCCCCTGATCGTGTCAGAAAGGTCTACGAAAAGCGTAATGTGGTCCTGCATTATCTTTGCCGCGAGAGATACTATCTCTTTTGCCGCAAACGCGCCGTTCGTCCAGACTTCGAGCGTAAGTTTGTCAAAGTCGGTGTTCTGTCCTACGCGGGTATTTTCAACCGAGTAGTTTACCTTTTTGACGGGCGTGTAAATGCTGTCTATGGGAATATAATCGATAAGCTCCGTTTTGGTGTGATCCGCGCCTTTGTAGCCGCGCCCCCTGCCTATCGTTATTTCCATATCTATCTTGCCGCCTTCGTCCACGGTGCAGATGTGGGCGTCGCCGTTGATGATTTCAATCTCCGCGTCGTCGGAAACGTCGCTTGCCTTTACTTCGCAAGGACCTTCCTTGTACAGGTGAACGACCTTTACGTAATCCGCGTCGGTCACAGCCGTTTTGATAGCAAGCGTTTTGATGTTAAGGATTATTTCCGTAACGTCCTCTTTAACGCCGGGAATTGCCGAAAATTCGTGCTTGACACTGCCGTCCAAAAACCTTATCCCCTGCGCCGCGGCTCCGGGGAGCGCGGACAAGAGTATTCTTCTAAGGCAGTTGCCTATCGTAAGACCGAAGCCCTTTTCAAGCGGTTCGACGACGACTTTCGCGTAAGCTCTGTCGTCCGACTCCGTTACCTCGATTTTGGGCATATCCATTTCGATCATAAAACTTCCTCCTTTTTATTTACTTTTTACTTGGAGTACAGCTCGACAATCATATGCTCTGAAATCTGACTGTCAATATCTTCTCTTGCGGGCAATGCCAAAATCTTTCCCTGTAATTTTTCAAGATTGAATTCCAACCATTTGGGGGTGTTGCCGCCTTTAACGGACTTCAACGCCTCGAAATATTTGTTGGACGACTTGCTTTCTTTAACGGTGATTACGTCGCCTACCTTGACTACGTACGACGGAACGTTTACTTTCTTTCCGTTTACGAGGAAATGTCCGTGATTAACGAGCTGGCGGGACTGCGCGCGGCTTACGCCTACGCCCATACGGTAGATTACGTTGTCGAGTCTGCGCTCGAGAAGGGAGAGCATATTTTCACCGGTAATGCCCTTCATTCTGTCGGCTTTCTCGTAACAAGCGCGGAACTGACCTTCCTGAACGCCGTAAATTCTCTTGACCTTCTGTTTCTCGCGGAGCTGTTTGCCGTATTCCGAAACCTTCTTTCTTGCGGATGCAAGACCGTGCGCGCCGGGCGCTACGGGTCTCTTCTCGAACGGGCACTTGCCGTTGAAACATTTATCGCCTTTTAAAAACAGCTTTCCGCCCTCTCTTCTGCAAAGGCGGCATTTAGCCTCTCTGTAAGTTGCCATAAATCAATACCTCCTTATACTCTGCGGCGCTTGGGCGGTCTGCAACCGTTGTGGGGAATGGGGGAAACGTCGGAAATAAGCGTGATTTCTACTTCGCACGCGCCGATTGCGCGGATTGCCGACTCTCTGCCCGCTCCGGGACCCTTTACGTAAACTTCCGCAGAACGCAGTCCGTGTTCCTTAGCCGCTTTAACAGCGGTTTCGGTTGCCTGCTGCGCTGCGAACGGCGTGCCTTTTCTCGAACCCTTGAAGCCGAGGCTGCCTGCCGAACACCAGCTTATTGCGTTACCCTGTAAATCGGTAACGGTAACGAGCGTATTGTTGAAAGAGGACTGAATGTGAACCTGACCTCTGTCAACCTTTTTAAGCTCTCTGCGCTTTCTCGTAGTAGCTTGTCTTTTCTGTGCTGCCATATTCTATCCTCCTTACTTCGCGCCCTTCTTCTTGGCTACGGTGCGGCGGGGACCTTTTCTCGTCCTTGCGTTGGTCTTGGTGGATTGACCGCGGACGGGCAAGCCCTTTCTGTGACGGATTCCGCGGTAGCAGCCTATTTCCATAAGACGCTTGATATTCAGCGAAACTTCCGTGCGGAGTTCGCCTTCTACTCTGATATTGTGATCGATATATTCTCTTAATTTCGATACGGTCTGCTCGTCGAGGTCCTTAACGCGCGTGTCGGGGTCTACGCCCGTCGCTTTGAGGATCTGCTGCGAGGTTTTTAAACCGATACCGTAGATATAGGTGAGTCCGATTTCGACTCTCTTTTCTCTGGGTAAATCTACACCGGCAATACGTGCCATATTGATTTATTTCCTCCAATTCCTTTAATAATGTGTGATTATATGTGTAAACCGCGTTAAATCCCCGCCCTAAAATTTGGAATGCAGGCGGAGATTGAATGCGTGATTGTTTTCATTTGCCCCGTTTCGGAGCGGAATTCCGTGCTTTTTTGCACAAAATGCTATGGTAAATTATACCACAAACTTTTTGCGTTTGCAAACGATTTTAAGGGCGCGCGATAATAAAATTATAAATATTTACTGAGCGCGCAAAAATCACATTTTTTACAAACGCACCCGGTTTGCGCATACCCGAGTTCCCCCAACGCAGAGAAGCGAGCAAGTCAAGGAAAGCGAACACCGCCAAGCGAGCTTACTATGCGTAAGTGTCGTACCGAAGGCGTCAGCCTTACCGAGGCGGCGCGAGCCTGACGTTGAATTGCGACGCTTATATGCGTTGAAACGTAAATAAAGAGTTTAACCCTGTCTTTGTTTATGGCTCTTATTTTTGCTGCAAATAACCATTACTTTGCCGTTTCTTTTGATTACTTTGCATTTGTCGCACATAGGTTTAACGGAAGGTCTTACTTTCATAATTTTTCTCCAAAATAACTTATTTTAGGGCGGTGATACCGCTTTTCGTAGTTGAATTTTAATTCTTGGAACGCCAGATTATCCGTCCCTTAGTGAGGTCGTAGGGGCTGATTTCGAGTTTTACGTTGTCGCCCTCGATTATTCTTATATAGTTTAGGCGGAGTTTGCCGGATATATAAGCCGTTATAACGTGACCGTTAGACAATTTTACTTTGAAAGTTGCGTTGGGAAGGCATTCTATTACTTTGCCTTCCGTTTCGATAACGTCGTCTTTGGACATCAGATACCTCTTATTTTTTATCGTCCGAATTTTCTTCGGCAGGTTTGGGATAATTATAATTTTTGAGCGCGGAATATATTTCCGTGTCGAACACCTTTTCGCCGCCGATCAGTTTGAGCGCGATGCTCTCGGCTTTTTCGGGGAGCAGTTTAAGGTGCTTGACGTTCTTTTTCTTGGGCGAAGCGAGGCGCTTGAAGTTGCCGTCGGTGACGAGCACGCTTTCTTCGGAAAGCACTTCGGAGATTATATAATATCTGTCCTTGTCCCTGCCCTGTCTGCTTTGGCATATTGCTCCGATTTCGGGAGTCGTAACTCTCATAAAGTCAATATCTCCACTCCGTCCTTGGTTATAAGCACGGTATTTTCGTAATGCGCTGCGGGTTTGCCGTCTGCGGTGACGATAGTCCAGCCGTCCTGCTCGTCCATATACACCCTGTAAGTGCCCATATTGATCATCGGCTCGATACAGATAGTTGTGCCCGCTCTGAGCCGTACGCCCGTGCCGCGCTTGCCGTAATTGGGAACCGACGGATCCTCGTGCATACTTTTGCCTATACCGTGACCCGTGAGCGCCCGAACTACTCCGTAGCCGTGGCTCTCGGCGTGCGCTTGGACTGCGGCGCCTATATCGCCGATGCGCGAGCCTTCGCGCAGGTCCTCCAACGCTTTGAAAAAGCATTCCTCGGTTACTTTGACGAGGCGTCTTTTTTCTTCGGAAACGTTACCGATAAGAAACGTTCTTGCCGCATCGCCGTGGTAGCCGTTTTTCTCGGCTACTATGTCTACGCTGACGATATCTCCGTCAAGGATAACTCTGTCCGACGGAATGCCGTGGACGACGACTTCGTTTACGGATACGCACGAACTCGCGGGGTAGCCCTCGTAGCCGAGTTCGGAAGGGTACGCGCCGCAGGAAGTTATATATTTATAGACGAGTTCGTCGACTTCCTTGGTTGTCATACCCGCGTGAATGTGTCTGCCGACGAATTCCAGAGTTTCCTTGGCAATTCGGCAGCTTTCACGCATATATTCGATTTCTTTGTCGTTTTTGATAGTTATCATTTTAACCGAATCATGCTACCCAACGCGGAGAAGCAAGCAATTACTTGGTTCCCCTCGGGAATTGACACCTCACCCCTATCCCTCTCCTCAAGGAGAGGGCAAGAATGAGCCTTATTATTTAAGGATTTTGACTATTTGTGCGAACACTTCGTCGGGAGAGCCTTCGCCGCTGGTAACGGTAGCGAGCTTGCCCTGTTTCTGATAATAATCGATGAGCGGAGCCGTCTGGGTGTTGTAAGTATCGAGGCGGGACTTGACCGTCTCGGGGTTGTCGTCCGCACGCTGATAGAGTTCGCCGCCGCACTTTGCGCAAGTCGTCGCGCCGTTAAGAGTAGTGATATGGTAGCTCTCGCCGCAAGCGCAAACGCGTCTGCCGCAAATTCTGTCCATAAGCAGTCCTTCGTCGACGTTGATATTAAGGCAAAGGTCGACCTTTGCGAACTTGTCAAGCTCTTTAGCCTGAAACAGGTTGCGGGGGAATCCGTCGAGCATATAGCCGTTTTTGGCGTCGTCCCAGGTCAGTCTGTCTTCGACTATTTTGCAGGTTACCTCGTCGGGGACGAGCTTGCCCGCGTCGATATACGATTTTGCGAGCTTGCCGATTTCTGTTCCGTTTTTGATGTTAGCGCGGAAAATGTCGCCCGTGGAGATATGCAAAAGATTGTACTTTGCGGCAATTTTGCTTGCCTGCGTGCCCTTGCCTGCGCCGGGCGCGCCTAAAAGAATAATGTTCATAAGCGTTCCGCTTAACCTCGTATCTTAATTTCTTGTCAATAGAACGAACTGCCGTTCCAATCAAACGTAAGCGTTCCGTAAGCGTTCCGCTTAACCAAATTTCTTAGTTTCTTGTCAATAGAACGAACTGCCGTTCCAATCAAACGTAAGCGTTCCGCTTAACTAAATTTCTTAGTTTCTTGTCAATAGAAAGAACTGCCGTTCCTCTATCAATGGTTGCTCTCTGTACGGAGCGCAACGAAGTATTGCGCCGCTTATATGCGTTGAAATATTATTTAAGGAAGCCCTTATAATTCTTCATCATAAGCTGCGATTCAAGCTGCTTGTCAAGCTCGAGCGCAACCGAAACGACGATCAGAATACCCGTCGTGGAGAATACCGAAAGCAGCGTGAGATTGTCCATTCCCAGCGACGAAAGCACCATCGACAGTATAGAAGGGATAAACGCTACGATCGAAAGATAGATCGCTCCGAACAACGTAATTCTGTTGGAAATCTTCTTTAAATAGTCCGAAGTCGGTTTGCCAGGTCTGATACCCTGAATAAAGCCGCCGTTCTGCTGAATGGTCTTGGAAACGTCCTCGGGGTTGAACTGCATCGACGCATAGAAGAATGCAAACGCGAAGATGAGCAAGCAAAGCGCAACCATATAGATGAGCTGTCCGTACCAATAGGGGGACGAACCCGAGAACCAGTTGGTGATACCCGTGTTTGCGCCGCTGTTGGGCCAGAACAAGCTGATTATCATCTGGGGGAAGGAAATGAGCGCGAACGCGAAGATAAGAGGCATAACGCCCGAACCCGCGATTCTGATGGGAATGACGGACGACTGACCGCCGTACATTCTTCTGCCCTTTACCTGCTTTGCATACTGAACGGGGATTCTTCTTTCGGAAAGGTCTACGGTTACGATTGCCGCAAATTCGACAACCGTAAGGATAACGAAACCGAGAAGTTCCCAGAACCTCGAATAATCGCCGCTGAAACCCTGCTTGAAGTTTTCAACGATGTTAAGTCCCGCGGTCGAAAGTATACCGATGAAGATTATAAGCGAAATACCGTTGGAAATACCGTACTCGGTAATTCTCTCGCCTATCCACATAACGAGCATTGCACCCGCAGTATAGACGACGGTGAGGAAAATCCCCGCAACCCATTTTGCCGCTGTTTCAGACAATACGTTGACTTCGCCTGCACCAAAAAGCGAGAGACGGAGCGCGTCGCCCTGAATACCGAAGTTGACGATTATACCAATCGCCTGCGCAACCGCAAGCGCGATAGTCACATAACGGGTAATCTGCGCGATTTTCTTCCTGCCGTCCTCACCCTGTTTGGAAAGACGTTCCAGGGCGGGAATACCAACGGTAAGAAGCTGAATTATAATCGACGCGTTGATATACGGGCTAATTCCCAAGGCAAACAGCGTGGCGTTGGCAAGCGATCCGCCCGTTATCGACGACATAATGCCGAGGAAATCGTTGGTACCGATAGCTTCGCTGAACTGTTTGGGGTCAATGCCCGGAACGGGGATATAACAGCCAAGTCTGAATACGAGCAACAAAAGCAGGGTTATCCAAATCTTTTTTCGTATTTCCTTGACCTTAAAACAATTTTTTATTGTTTCAAACATAAAGATAACTCCTCACGCACGCGCGCCGAAGCGCGTATGCGGTGAATTTTTTGGGGAGCATAACCGCTATGCGCGGTTTAAGCTGTTTATACCTGCTCTGCCGTGCCGCCCGCTTTTTCGATAGCTTCCTTTGCGGTTGCGGAGAATTTAGCTGCTTTTACGGTAAGTGCGACTTTAAGCTCGCCTGTGCCGAGAACTTTGAGACCTGCCGAGTTTTTGACTTCCTTGCAAAGACCGTTAAGTCTTACGTAACCGAAGTCTACTACCGTGCCGGCGGGAACGTTCTCAAGCTGGCTAAGGTTGATAATCGTATAGTTCGTAGCCCACTTGTTGTGGAAACCGCGCTTGGGGATTCTTCTTGCGAGAGGCATCTGACCGCCCTCGAAACCGGGACGAACGCCGCCGCCCGAACGCGCCCACTGACCTTTGTGACCCTTGCCCGACGTTTTGCCGAGTCCCGAGCCAATGCCTCTGCCAAGTCTTTTGGCGGGCGTATTAGCGCCCTCTGCGGGCGATAAAGTATCAATTCTCATTGTATTTCTCCTTAAACCTTCTCAACCTTTACGAGGTGCGCGACCTTGGCGATTTGTCCGAGGTTGCAAGCGTTCTCCTCTAAAGTTTTAGATTGACGGATTTTTTTGAGTCCGAGGGCGGCAACCGTAGCTTTTACGGAAGCAATTTCGCCGTTCGTGCTCTTAACTAACGTTACTTTTACCATATTTAGCCTCCCTGTTATCTAAGCTCGCTGACGTCTTTGCCGCGCGCCGCCGCGATTTCTTCGGGCGATTTAAGGTCGTAAAGTCCGCAGATAGCCGCCTTTACGCAGTTGATGGGGTTGGAAGTGCCGTGCGACTTGGTTCTTACGTCCTTTACGCCCGCGGCTTCCATTACCGCACGGACGGGACCGCCTGCTATAACGCCGGTACCTTCCGCAGCGGGCATCATAAGTACGGAGCCTCTGCCGAACACGCCCATTACGCCGTGGGGAAGGGTCGTGCCCTGAAGCGCGACTTTCTTCATATTTTTCTTAGCCTGAGCGTTTGCCTTTTCGATAGCCTCGGGAACTTCTTTCGACTTAGCCATACCGTAACCTACGGAACCTTTGCCGTCGCCGACTACTACGAGCGCTGCGAAACGCATATTGCGTCCGCCCTTAACGGTCTTGGATACCCTGTTTACCTGGATAAGCTTTTTGATGAGTCCGTCGTCTTCCTGCCTTCTTCTGTTATCTCTTCTTGCAGGTCTTTCTCTCTTTTCTTCCATAATACGCTCCTTAGAAATTGAGTCCGGCTTCCCTTGCGCCGTCTGCCACTGCCTGTACGCGTCCCGTGTAGATGTAGCCGCCTCTGTCGAAAACTACGCTCTCGATTTTAAGAGCCTTAGCTTTCTCGGCAACCGCTTTGCCTACTTCCTTAGCCGCGTCCGTCTTGGTCATTTTGGCCGTTTTAGCCTTGACGTCCTTCTCCAAAGTCGAAGCCGAGCAAAGGGTCACGCCCTTCGTATCGTCGATGACCTGAGCATAGATGTGATTTAAACTGCGGTAAACGCAAAGACGGGGAGTTTCGGCAGTACCCGAAATCTTTTTACGCACTCTCGCGTGACGTCTTACACGTTCCTCGTTTTTATCTATCATTTTAATCATAATATCTCCTTCGGCAAGCGTCCCTTATCGGGAACACTCCTCCGTTACGCCGCGCGGCGCACGGAATTACTTCTTGCCTTTACCTCCCGTCTTGCCTTCCTTACGCTCGATAACCTCGTCTTTGTACGCGATACCGTAGCCGTGATAGGGTTCGGGTTTTCTGATGGTGCGGATGTCCGCCGCGATCTGTCCGACGAGCGCCTTATCGATGCCCGAAACGGTGATTTCGTTGGGAGCGGGACAAGCAAGCGTAACGCCCGCGGGTTCTACGAACTCTACGGGGTGCGAGAAGCCTACGTTCATAACGAGCTTGTTGCCCTGTTTAGCGACCTTCCAGCCTACGCCGTTGACCTTCAGCGCCTTGGTGTAGCCCTGAGAAACGCCTACTACCATATTGTGAAGAAGCGCGCGGTAAAGTCCGTGCTTAGCGTCGGTGCCGACCGCGTTCGAAGTCTTCTCGACGGTAGCTTCGGCGCCGTTTACTTTAATTTCGATATCGCCCACGATTTGCTGGGTGAGCGTGCCCTTGCTTCCTTTGACCGTAACTACGCCGTTCTCGAAAGTAACGGTTACGCCCGCGGGAATGGCAACGGGTAATTTACCTATTCTCGACATATAAAATTACCTCCTTACCAAACGTAACACAGCACTTCGCCGCCTACGTTCTGAGCTTTTGCCTGTCTGTCCGTCAAAATTCCCTTGTTGGTGGAAAGGATAGCTATACCCAAACCGTCCATAACCCTGGGCATAGTTTCCACGTCCGAATAGACGCGAAGTCCGGGACGGGATACTCTTTTAAGGCTGTGGATGACGGGGTTCTTTCTGCCCGCGTATTTAAGGGTGACGACGAGTTTGCCGTTGAAACCGTCCTCTACAAGCTCTACGCCGGAAATATAGCCCTCGGAAAGGAGTATATCGGCAATCGCTTTTTTCATGTTCGACGAAGGAATTTCAACCGTTTCCTTATTTGCTCTTATCGCATTCCTGATGCGGGTGAGCATATCTGCAATGGGATCTGTCATTTCTATCTTCTCCTTACCAACTCGATTTCTTCACGCCGGGAATCTGTCCCTTGTATGCGAGATTTCTGAAACAAATACGGCAAACGCCGTATTTACGGAGCACCGCGTGGGGTCTGCCGCAAATCGAGCATCTCGTATATTCTCTCGTAGAGTATTTAGCAGGCTTCTGCTGCTTATTGATCATTGCTTTCTTTGCCATAATTATCTCCTTACTTCTTGAAGGGCATTCCGAGCGCCCTTAAAAGCTCTCTGGCTTCTTCGTCCGTCTTGGCAGTCGTTACGAAGCAAATATCCATACCGCGGATTTTCTCTACCTGATCGTATTGAATTTCGGGGAATATAAGCTGTTCCTTAATGCCCATACAGTAGTTGCCCTTGCCGTCGAAACTGTCGCGGGGTACGCCGCGGAAGTCGCGAACGCGGGGAAGAGCTATGGAGATGAATTTATCGAAGAAGTCGTACATCATCTTGCCGCGCAGAGTTACTTTAAGTCCGATGGGCATTCCCTCGCGGACTTTAAAGTTTGCAACCGACTTTTTCGCTTTGCAGACGACGGGTTGCTGACCCGAAATGATCTTCATTTCATTCTGGGCAATCTGAATAGACTTTGCGTTGTCCTTTATATCGCCGAGACCCGAGCTTAAAATGATTTTAACGAGCTTGGGCACCTGCATAGGGTTCTTGTAGCCGAACTTTTCGGTGAGGGCGGGAACTACTTCTTTGTCGTACGCTTCCAAAACTCTCGTTTTGTATACTTTTTCGTTTTTCAATGCTTTCTTCGTAGCCATAGTTACCCTCCTTATTCAGCCTTGTCCTCAGCGGGCGTTTCAACGGTTTCGGCTTTCTTCGCGCGCTTTCTTTCACGCTTTTTGGGAGCCTCTTCCTTCTTCGCCGCTTTCTTGGACTTGCCGCCGTAAGCGCCGTCGAGTACGGCGTTGCACTTGGGGCAAACCCTTACTTTTTTTCCGTCGACTACGGAATGCTTTACTCTTACTGCCTTGTCGCAAGCCGAGCAGACGACCATTACGTTGGACGCGTCGAGGGGCGCGGGAATTTCAACGATTTCCGATACCTCGTTAGCCTTTCTTGCTTTCTTGGCTTTCTTGTGAATGTTTACGCCTTCGACCGTTACCGTTCCGCGCTTGGGGGAAGTGGCGATAACTTTGCCCTGCTTTCCCGCATACTTGCCGGAGATAACTAATACATTATCATTTAATTTTACGTTCATAGCTTTTCTCCTTTAATTAAAGCACTTCGGGAGCAAGGGAAATTATCTTCATATAGTTCTTTTCACGAAGTTCTCTTGCAATTGGTCCGAAGATACGCGTTCCGCGCGGTTCCTTGTTGGTGTTGATAATAACAGCCGCGTTTTCGTCGAAACGGATATACGTTCCGTCGTCGCGTCTGATGCCCTTTCTGGTGCGGACTATTACGGCTTTGACGACTTCGCCCTTCTTAACCGCGCCGCCGGGGGCGGCGGTCTTGACCGAACATACGATAACGTCGCCGATATTGGCCGTTCTTCTGAACGATCCGCCGAGCACCTTTATGCACATAAGCTCTTTCGCGCCGCTGTTGTCCGCGGCTTTGAGCCTCGTCTGAGGTTGTATCATATAATATCTCTCCTATTATGTTTACTTACAACTGCCGGATTTTCCGACCGTCACAGAGGATTATTCTTTCGGCACATAAGCAAAGATGAGCGCTCTGCTCTCCATTACCGAAACGCAATAATCTTGAGTTTTAATATTTAACCCTTCCGGGTTTCGCCCTTGGTTCAGAAGCAAGCAAGACAAGGAGCGCGAGCACTTCCGACAGGGAGTTTACTTAGCGTAAACGACCCGAGGAAAGCGGAGCGCGACACCGTATTACGCCGCTTATAAATCAAGCGTATTACTTGGCTTTTTCGATAATCTCCGCCACACGCCAATTCTTATCCTTGGACAGTTTGCGGGTTTCGACTATTCTTACCTTATCGCCCTCGCAGCACTCGTTGTTTTCATCGTGCGCCTTGAAACGGGTGGTTTTGGTTATGGTCTTTTTGTAGAGGGGGTGCTTGCTCTTTTCCACGACTGCGACGACTACCGTCTTATCCATTTTGTCGGAAACTACAAGTCCTACTCTTTCCTTTCTGAGCGTAGTTCTTTCCATTTCTAACCTCCCTTACGCCTTTAACTGCCTTGCGCGGATTACGGTGTTGACCCTTGCAATGTCCTTTTTGACGAGGTTAATTGCAAGAGGGTTTTCAAGCTGACCGCCGGCGTGGCGAAAGCGCAGATTGAACAGTTCGGTTTTAAGCTCCTGAAGCTTCTTTACGAGTTCTTCGTCGCTCAAATTTATAATTTCCTTAGCTTTCATTGGCTTCACCGCCTTCTT
Source organism: uncultured Christensenella sp. (assembly GCA_949878495.1). Classification (GTDB taxonomy): domain Bacteria; phylum Bacillota; class Clostridia; order Christensenellales; family Borkfalkiaceae; genus Coproplasma. The sequence goes on along the minus strand of CATLAR010000002.1, from coordinate 14,635 downwards.
CGACTACTTCTTTTTTAATGAATTTGCATTTTACGGGGAGCTTATGGCTTGCAAGACGCATTGCCTCGCGTGCTATATCCTCGTTTACACCCGCCATTTCGAACATTACTCTGCCGGGTTTAACGATTGCCACCCAGTATTCTACCGAACCTTTACCGGAACCCATACGGGACTCGGCGGGGTGTTTGGTGATGGGCTTGTGCGGGAAAATATCTATCCAGACTTTACCGCCGCGCTTGATAAATCTCGTCATTGCGATACGCGCAGCCTCGATTTGGTTGGAAGTGATTCTTGCGCCCTCTTCCGCTACGAGACCGTATTCGCCGTAAGCGATTTTATTGCCCTTCTGAGCCTTGCCGCGGATTTTGCCGCGGTGCTGCATTCTTCTTTTTACTCTCTTGGGAATTAACATATTTACTCTTCGCCTCCCTCCGATATAATCAGACGTTTAGCCGTGTCGAGCACTTCGCCCTTGTATACCCAGCATTTAATGCCGAGAACGCCGAACGTCGTGTGCGCTTCCGCGAAGCCGTAATCGATGTCCGCACGGATAGTCTGAAGGGGGATGGAACCGTCGTGATAACTTTCGGTGCCCGCGATTTCGCGTCCGTCAAGACGTCCGCTTACGGTGATTTTGACACCCTTAACGCCCGTTTTGGAAACTTTTGCGATTTGCTGTTTGACCGCCCTTCTGTAAGATACGCGCTTTTCAAGCTGAGAAGCGACCGCTTCGGCTATAAGCTGTGCGTCCTGATCGATTTTGTCGATTTTCTTAACGTTGATAACGATGACCTTACCTTTGGTGAGTTTCGCAAGGTCTTTCTTGATGACTTCGATTTCCGAGCCCGCCTTACCGATAAGCACGCCGGGACGACCCGTGTAAATGCCGATTTCGATTTTGTTGGCAGCTCTGATAATCGTGATTTTGCTGATTGCCGCGTCGTAATACTTCTTCTTTAAGAAGGTACGGATTTCGTTGTCTTCCTTAATGAACGCGGAAAAGTTCTTTTTGTCGGCATACCACTGAGTGTCCCAAGCGGAAATGACGCCGACTCTTAAACCGTGAGGATTAACTTTCTGTCCCATAACTCTCTCCTTAAACCTTCTTCGCGTCGAGTATCACGGTAACGTGGCTCGTTCTCTTTAATATCGCGTGACCGCGGCCCTTGGAAACGGGCTGCATTCTCTTCAAATGAGGTCCGCCGTTTGCGAACGCTTCGGCGACGATTAAATCGCTTCTGTCCATTCCCTGATTATGCTCTGCGTTAGCCGCAGCGGATAAAAGTACTTTTTTAACCTCTTCGCTGCCGCCTTTATTGCAATAAGTGAGAATTCCCGCCGCTTCGTCAACGGATTTGCCGCGGATAAGCGCAAGAACGGTTCTTATTTTATAGGGGGAAATTCTGAGGTATTTAGCCGTAGCATAGGGACGTCTGTCCTTGGTTGCTTCGATTCTTTCCTTTTTTAAGTTCATATTCTTTGCCATAGTCCTGCTCCTTACTTCTTAGCGGTTTTCGCCGCGTGACCCTTGAACGTTCTCGTAGGAGCGAATTCACCGAGTTTGCAGCCTACCATATCCTCGGTAACGTACACGGGAACGTGCTTTCTGCCGTCGTAAACCGCAATAGTATGTCCTACCATCTGGGGGAATATCGTCGTTGCGCGCGACCAGGTTTTTACGACCTTTTTCTCGCCCGCCTCGTTCATGGCAAGTATTCTCGACATAAGTCTTTCTTCGGCGTAAGGGCCTTTCTTAATGCTTCTTGACATAGTCTATTCCTCCTTAATTGATTCTCTTCAAAATGAATTTGGAAGTGGGATTCTTCTTCTTTCTCGTCTTGTAACCAAGCGCGGGCTTGCCCCAAGGCGTCATAGGACCGGCATGGCCCACCGGGCTCTTACCCTCGCCACCGCCGTGGGGGTGGTCGTTAGGGTTCATAACCGAACCGCGAACGGTAGGACGGATACCGAAGTGTCTGGTTTTACCGGCTTTACCTACGCGCACGATTTCGTGCTCGAGGTTGCCGACCTGACCTACGGTCGCCTTGCATTTGACGGAAATAAGACGCATTTCGCCGGAAGGCATTTTGATGGTCGCGTAAGCGCCCTCTTTTGCCATAATCTGAGCCGACATACCCGCCGACCTTGCGATTTGCGCGCCCCTGCCGGGCTGAAGCTCGATTGCGTGAACGACGGTACCTACGGGAATATCCGAAAGGGGAAGGCTGTTGCCCGACTTGATGTCCGCGCCTGCTCCCGAGACTACCTTGTCGCCGACGTTAAGACCGACGGGAGCGAGAATGTATCTCTTTTCGCCGTCTGCGTATGCAAGAAGCGCGATGTTAGCCGAACGGTTGGGGTCGTACTGAATGGACTTGACCGTCGCGGGAATGCCGTCCTTGTTACGCTTGAAGTCGATAATTCTGTATTTGATTCTGTTGCCGCCGCCGATGTGACGAACGGAAATTTTACCCTGATTATTTCTGCCGCCCGATTTGCGCTTGTCGTGCAGGAGCGATCTCTCGGGCTTGTCGCCCGTAAGCTCCGTGTAAGCGCTTACCGTCATAAAACGGCGCGCGGGGGAGGTGGGTTTATATCTCTTAATAGCCATTGTGTTCCTCCTTACGATAACGAGTCGAAGTACTCAATCGTTTTGGAATCAGCCGTAAGCTGAACGATCGCCTTCTTGTATGCGGGCGTATATCCTTCGTTTCTGCCCATTCTCTTCTTCTTTCCGCGGCAGTTTACGGTGTTAACGCTCGCCACCTTGACGCCGAAAAGTTTTTCGACTGCGGATTTGATCTGCGTCTTATCAGCCGTCTTTTTGACTATGAAGGTGTATTTTTTGGTAGCAATACCGTCGTAACCTTTTTCAGTCAAAAGAGGTTTCAAAATTATATCTTCGGCAAACATTATTCTCCGTAGACCTCCTCGATTTTCTTGACAGCCGCCTTGGTAAGGACGACTTTTGCGTTTTTAACGACTTCGTAAGTCGAAATCTGCGCTACGGGCAGAGTGGAAAGCTCGGGAACGTTTCTCGCTGCAAGGATAACTTTCTGGTCGCTGTTATCCATTACGAGCACGGCGGTCTTGTCCAGACCGAGCGCCTTCTGGAACGCCACCATTTCCTTGGTCTTGCCGTCTTTGACTTCGAGCGCGTCTACTATGACGATCTCGCCGTCTGCAAGTTTCTTGGAAAGCGCGGACAAAAGCGCGGCGATTTTCGCCTTTTTGTTCATATCTTTCGAGAAGTCGCGGCTCTTGGGTGCGAATACTACGCCGCCCTTAATCCACTGCGGAGCCCTGATAGAGCCCTGACGCGCGTTGCCCGTGCCCTTCTGTCTCCAGGGCTTTCTGCCGCCGCCGCGGACTTCCGTACGCGTAAGCGTGGATTTCGTGCCCTGTCTTTCGTTTGCAAGACGGGTTACGACTGCCTGATGAATGAGCGGTTCGTTGTACTCTACTCCGAATACCTTGTCGCTCAGTTTTATAGTTCCGGCCTGAGTGCCGTCCATTTTATACACTTTTACGTTTGGCATCTTCGTACTCCTTATTTAACGGTGTCGTTTATGGTAACTACGCTACCGTTGGGTCCGGGAACGGAACCCTTTATAAGCAGGCAGTTCCTCTCTGCGTCTACTCTTACGATTTCGAGGTTCTGAACGGTAACGTTCTCGACGCCGTACTGACCTGCGAGGTGTTTGTTTTTGAACACGCGCGAAGGCGAGCTGTTTGCGCCCATAGAACCCGGCTCTCTGTGCACGGGGCCGACGCCGTGGGTTTCTTTAAGACGGTGCTGGTTCCAGCGCTTGATAACGCCGCTGTAACCGTGACCTTTGGATACGCCGTGAACGTCTACCTTGTCGCCCGCCGCAAAAACGTCTGCCTTGATTTCGCCGCCTACCGTGTAGGTAGCCGCGTTGTCAAGACGGAATTCTTTAAGCACTTTGCAGGGCTTAACGCCGGCTTTTTTGAACTGTCCGAGTTCGGGCTTGGTCAAAGCCTTTTCTTTCGCTTCGTCAAAACCGAGTTTCAATGCGGCGTAGCCGTCTTTTTCAACAGTTTTGATTTGTACTACGGGGCAGGGACCCGCTTCGATTACGGTTACGGGAATGACCTTGCCCTCCGCCGTAAATATCTGGGTCATACCCGCTTTACGGCCGATGATTGCTTTATTCATTGATAAAGTTCCTCCGGATAAATTTTTATTTTGTGATACCGCGCCGCGCCGTCCCGCCGACCATTTAATCAAGCCGTCGTCTGCCCGCCGTAGAGTATCGAGAAATCAATTTTATATTATATATATTATATGGTATAGAACTTGGCTTCCCCTCGCGCGAGCGTAGCGACGCTTTGCGCACCTTATTATAATAGGTTTCAGATTATATTACGCAAAGAGGAAGCTGTCCGCTTGCGGACTGATGAGGTGTTACAGTTTAATCTTAATATCTACGCCCGCGGGAAGATGAACCGTATCCAAAAGTTTAGCGTTGGGGGTGTAGATGTCGATAATTCTCTTATAAGTTCTCTGCTCGAACTGCTCGCGGGAATCCTTGTATTTGTGGGGCGAGCGGAGAATAGTTACGATTTCTCTCTCGGTGGGAAGGGGAATAGGTCCCGAAATTTTAGCGCCGCTTTTTTTCATCGTTTCAACGATTCTCGAAGCCGCCAAATCTACCAACTCGTGATCGTAAGCCGCAAGTTTGATTCTGATTTTCTGTCCTGCCATTTTTTTAACTCCTTTTTCCTAACAAAAAAATTTAATTTTCACGTCAACTTTACCGGGCGTATCGCGGACCCCCGTTAAAAAACACCGCATGGCGGCGATTTAAAATAGGTAAGCCACGGTTAGTCGCAAGGGTCGCGCCCTCACAGTTGTCGGTGCAAATTATCTGTCGCGGAGCCGCGATTTTTCAGTAACTTCGCACTTCATCCCAATACGCCCGCATTAAACGCGCCTTTTAATTATAAAGACATAAAACGTAAAAGTCAACGGAAATACGCCCGAATTTCGCACTTTTTTAATCTTTTTGCGCTTTTTCCCGCATTTTGTATGTAAACCGTTGCATTCCTTGGCTCCCCCTCTCAGGGGAAGCTGTCTGCGTAGCAGACTGATGAGGTGATAATTTAACACCTCACCCCTACCCCTCCCCTCAAGGGGAGGGCAAGAAAGTGGTTGCTAACGCTCACGCAATGGAAGGCAAGAAAAGCGCCCGCGTAAACGCGGGCGCTTTTATAGTTACTTATTTTCTTTAACGGTTTTTTCGTTGTACCTTTATTCCGTTAACCCAAGAATATAATTACCGTCAACATCTAAAATTTTACACAATTTAGACAAAGTTTCAAGCGACGGAGTTATATCCCCCTTAGAATAATGTGAAACTGTCTGTTGAGAAACACCAATCATTTTCGCTAAAGCTGTTTGGGAATAACCACAATTATTGATTACTTCAGCAATACGTTTTTTTATAACACCTATTTCTGCCATTAAAACACCTCATAACCATTTTACACCTAATGCGCGTAAAATGCTTGACTTACGCTTAATAAGCGTAATTGAGGTGAATTATGAAACCGTATGAAGAAATAGGCAAAACTATGAAAGAATTAAGATTAAGCCGTAATTTAACGCAAGCGGAACTTGCCAAAGAATTGGGAATTTCCGCCGCGACCTTACAGCGATGGGAAAAAGGCAAAATCAAACGTGCAAAATCATTGTATATCGTAAATTTTGCCGATTACTTTAACGTAACCCTTTATTACATTCTGGGTGTGTAAAAGCGCCCGCGATAACGCGGGCGTTTCAGGTATTTATTTATTCTCGCTGATTATTTTTTCGGCTATCTGAGGGGGAACTTCCTCGTATCTTAAAAACTCGGTTGAGAACCTGCCCTGACCGCGGGTCATTCCGCGCAGGTCGGTAGCGTACTTGGTTATTTCGGCAAGCGGCACTTCGGCGGTAACCGTAGTCAGTGCGCCGTCCTGGGCGCTGTCCGAAATTCTTCCGCGGCGCTTTGAAATATCGCCCATAACCGCACCGAGGTACTCGCCCGCGACCAACGCTTTAAGTTTGACGACGGGCTCCAGAAGCACGGGCTTAGCGTTTTTCATACCCTCTTTATACGCCAGCGCGGCTGCGGCTTTAAACGCCATTTCGGACGAGTCGACGTCGTGATAACTGCCGTCGAAGAGCACGGCGCGCACGCCCGTTACGGGATAGCCCGCAAGTACGCCCTTGACGGTGCATTCTTTAAGACCCTTTTCTACCGCGAGAATGTATTGGCGGGGCACCGCTCCGCCGACTACTTCGTCGCCGAACTCGAACTCGGCTTCGCACGGCTCGAAACGAACCTTGCAATGTCCGTACTGACCGTGACCGCCCGACTGTTTTTTGTGCTTGCCCTCGGCAACGGCGGTTGCGCGGATAGTTTCGCGGTAGGGTATTCTCGGCTCGGACAAAATCACGTCCACGCCCGTGCGTTGTTTTAGCTTTTTGGCGAGCATTTCAAGGTGGACTTCGCCCTGACCGCTTAAAATCATTTCGCCCGTTTCGGCGTTCTTGCCGACGGTGAAAGCGTAGTCCTCCTCACGCATTTTATTGAAGCCCGCAAAAATCTTATCCTCGTCGCCCTTGTTGACGGCTTTGACCGCAAGAGAAATAGTCGGGTGCGGGAAACGGATGGGATCGAAAACTATCGACGTGCCCGTAGCGCAGAGGGTATGGTTGGTGTCGGTGGAAGTGAGTTTGTTGACCGCGCCTATATCGCCCGCCGAAAGCTCGTTCACAAGCTCGCATTTCTTGCCGCGGAGCGCGAAAATCTGACCTATTCTCTCTACCGCGCCCGAGTTGGCGTTGTAGACGACCTGACCCGTTTTAAGCCCGCCGCGGAAAATCTTTATGTAGTTGAGCTTGCCCGAATACGCGTCGTAAACGGTCTTGAAAACCTGCGCGGCAAACGCGCCGTCCTCCTCGCATTCGACGTTTATAAGTTCGTCGGCAAGAAGGTCGGTCGCAAGCGTGTTTCTGCGCTCGTTCGCGGTGGGCATATAACGGACGATTTCGTCAAGCAGGTTGATAACGCCCCTGTTCTGCAACGCGCTGCCCGCCATTACGGGGATAACGTTGCCCGTCGCAATACCCTTTCTTACGCCGTGAACGGCTTCGTCCTTGGTGAGCTTGCCCGTTTCAAAGTATTTATCAAGCAAAATTTCGTCGTTTTCGGCAGCGGTTTCCATAAGGCTTGCCTGCATTTCATCCATTTGCGCTTTGAGTTCGGCGGGAATTTCCGTTTCCTGCGGTCCCTGCGTGGAGAATTTATAGGCTTTTTCCTGAATGGCGTTGACATAGCCCGTCATTTTCCCGCCCGAAATTATGGGAAGCTGAATGGGCGCGAGCCTGCCGGCGTACTTTTCGCGGAGCGCGCGCAACGTGCCCGCGTAGTCGGCGTTCTGTTTGTCCATTCCGTTAATAAAAATAATCAGCGGTTTGCCGAGTTTTAGGCAATATTCGACTACGCTTTCCGCGCCTATCGGCAAAACGCCGTTCGCACCGATAACGAGTATCGCGCCGCCGCAAGCCGCAAGCCCCTCGTGGCGCTCGCCCTCGAAGTCGTAAAAACCGGGCAAATCGATAAGATTTATCTTAACTCCGCGCCACATAAGATACGCGACCGAAGTGTACACGGACGTTTTCTTGGCTTTTTCCAGCTCGTCGAAGTCCATTACGGTCGTGCCGTCCTCGACTTTGCCCATTCGGTCTATAACACCGCCGTTAAACAGCATTGCCTCGCAAAGCGTCGTTTTGCCCTCGCCGCTGTGTCCGATGACGGCGATATTCCTAATTTCCTTTGAAGTAATCATAATAGTGTCCCCCGTACCGCCGCGCGAAGTTTGCCCGCGGGCGGTGATTATAAACATTATAATATATAATTCAAAGCATTTCAATAGCAAAAACAAAAAAACCTCCGAAAAGAGGTTTTTTAAATATCGGCGAGTTATTCTACCCCCCTCATCCGTACCGACCTTACGGTCGGTCCACCTTCCCCCAAGGGGGAAAGGCAAGTCTTGGTTTCCCTTTGAAAACGAGCGTGGCTACTCCCGTTGGCTTCACCTCGCGCGAGCATTCTCTTGGCTTCACCTTGAGGACGAGCATTGATTTCTTTGCGACGGCACGGTGCGCCGTCGCTTCAACGCGAGATGAGCGAGCGCATTTCTACGCGCGAACGGTGACCGAGGCGATGCGGAGCGCAACGAAGTAATGCGCCGCTTATAAGCCAAGCGTAACTCAGTAGTAAGTAACCACGGCTTGCTCGGGCGCCTCCGCCCTCTCCACTTCCTCCGCAATCAACACGGGTCCCGCCGCACGGTAAACGTCGTTGTACTCGAACGCAATTTTTGCGGTAACGGTTAGCCAATCGCGGGTTTTTACGCCGCTTATGAGATTGCCGATCTTGACGGCGAATCCGTCGTAAGCGATATCGGCTTCGCAACAGGTCATAATGTGTCTGCCGAGTACTATACAACCCTTAGGCACGCGCTTTGAAACCGCCGCCATACCCTTGAACTTAACTTTTTTGCCGATATACTCGTCGGTTTTCTCGGCAAGGTCGCGGTAGAACCAAGCAAAATCACGGTCGTCGACCTCGATTACGGGCGCGTTCACGTCGAACGGCATCGGGTCCTCGATTTCGTCGTACTCGACTTTGCCGCCGATATACTCGTAAACTATATCGGGGCGGCGCGAAATTCCGCGCACAGCTTTATGAAACTCGATTTTCTCGTTTTCGCCCTTGAAACGGTTAAAAACGACCATTTGCGTCATCTGTATCTTATCGAATACGAGCTGGCGCATATTTTTATTATAGTTGAGGAAAGTCGACGCGTCGAAGAAAGTCATAATCTGGTTTATAACCCAGCTTTCGGGCATTGCGTCGAAAAACTTCTGCAACGTCCAAGTTCCGTTGTATTCTACGACGACTCTCTGTATACCGTGCTTTTCGGTGACGGTCCGAAGGTTTTCTATCGTCAGCTCGTCCTCGCTTTCAAGGGTGACTTTCGTGACTTTGCGCACCTTGAATTTTTCGGGCGAGTATTCCTCGTCGCCCTCTTCACACACTAAAAGCAACGCGTTTTCGCCCGTATCCATTCTCGGGTCTTCAAGCGTTTCCTGTATGAATTTAGTCTTTCCCGAGTCGAGAAAACCGAGAAACAAATAGACGGATATATCTTCCACACATCACCCCTACCCCTCCCCTCAAGGGGAGAGCAAGATAAATATTTATTAACCCCCTTGACTTCCCCTTAAGGGGAAGCTGTCCGTTTTCGGACCGATGAGGCGATTATACTTCGAATAATTCTGCGAGCGCCGTTTCGTTAAGCTTAGCGCCGATTACGCAAAGTCTGCCCGTATACAGAGCCGAGCCCTCGCGAATATCGATTTGTCCGGGGATATAGTCGAAATGCAACCACTTTCCGCATTCGCAGGGCACAATGCCCTTTGCGCGCAGAACCGTGCCGAATTTCTTTTCGTCGGACAGCGCGCCGAGAGCGGCTTTCAAACCCTCGCGCGTGAAAGTTTTGCTCGTTTCAACGCCCCAGCTCGTAAACACTTCGTCGGCGTGGTGGTGATGCTCGTGGTCATGGTGATGGTGACCGCAACCGCATTCGCCGTCGTGCCCGTGTTCGTGGTGGTGATGTCCGCAACCGCATTCGCCGTCGTGCCCGTGTTCGTGGTGGTGATGTCCGCAGCCGCATTCGCCGTCGTGTTCGTGCTCGTGGTGGTGATGTCCGCAACCGCATTCGCCGTGATGCTCTTGCTCAAGCTCGTCAAGCTCGGATTCGAGGGTATGGGAATGCTCCATAGCCGCCTGAATTTCTTTGCCGCCGAGCTTGTCCCATTCCGTGGTTACGACCGTTGCGGCGGGGTTACGCTTGCGGACGAGTTCGACCGCGGCAGCCAGCTTGTCCGAACCTGCGACGTCGGCGTGACTGAATACGATACACGCCGCGCTGTCTATCTGGTCGTTGAAAAATTCTCCGAAGTTTTTCATATACGACTTACATTTCGCCGCGTCTACGACGGCGGTATACGAATTGATTTTACAGTCGGGCAAGTTCGCGTTCTCGACCGCGCGGATAACGTCGGAAAGTTTGCCCACGCCCGACGGCTCGATTAAAATTCTGTCGGGGCGGTATTCGTCGTAAACCTTTTTGAGCGCGTTGGAAAAATCGCCGACGAGCGAACAGCAAATGCAACCCGAGTTAAGCTCGTTTACCTTAATGCCCGCGTCCTGCAAAAAGCCGCCGTCTATGCCGATTTCGCCGAATTCGTTTTCGATAAGAACGAGCTTCTCGCCCGCGTACGCTTCGGCAATGAGTTTTTTTATTAGCGTGGTTTTACCCGCGCCGAGAAAACCCGAAAATATATCTATTTTAGTCATAATTCACCTCTTAATAACTGTCTTTTTTGAACGAACCGTCCATTTTATGTACGACTACGCGCGCGTCCTGATTGTCCGCAAGCGTTTTTGCGTACGCGATAGCCTCTTTCTGGGTATCGAAAAGTTTTATCGCCTTTGCGCCGCCCGCTGCCTTGACCTGCCACTTGCCGTCCTGCTTGCGCTTGGAAATATGGTATACCTTGTCGGCTTTGGGCATAGTGTTCGAAAGCTCCTCTTTTCCGGCAACGGGTTTTTGCGCGGGCTTTGCCGCCGGTTTGGCTTCCGCAGGTTTAGCCGCGGGCTTGGTTTCTGCTGGCTTAGGCTCGGTTTTCTTCTCAACGGGCTTTGCCGCCGGTTTGGTTTCCACGGATTCCGACTGTTCGCGCTTTGCGGGCGCAGCCTGTTCTTTTTTGGACTTTGCGGAGTTTTTGTTCGCCCACAAAACGATACAGACGATAGCTATTACCGCTAAAACGATTATTACGGCGGCGGTTATCCACGACCAGAGCGGTATTTCGGAAAAACTGAACAGCAAATGCATTTAACACCTCATATTTACTATATTTATACCCAGTATTGTATAACAAAAACACTCTAAAAGCAAGTAAAATTATAAAATCACGAAAAATCCGCGCCCCCGTATTCGGGAGCGCGGCGCGTTTAATTGGTATCAGTACTTGGTTATTTTAACCGACTCGATTACGACGGGCGTTTTCGGCGCGTTGAACGTAACCGTAGTGCCCTTGTCCGCTTCGAGCTTGTCGGAGAAATTCTCGTTATTGTCTACACGCACGCTCGTTTCGGTGTAGAACTCGCTCGTCGTGCCGCCGTGGTTATCGGAAATATAGTTGCGGATAGCCGTTACGAACGAATCGAAAGTATCCGTCGAACTCAGCCTTGCAAACACGGTGTAGTTATTTTCGTTGTAAGACGAACTCGTTCCTACCTGAACGGCGTAGACGGAAGTCGCGCTGTTGTACTTGTAGTCGGCAAGCGTGGGCTGGTCCTCGGTGGGCGTTACTATTACTTTTTTGGTGGTTTCCTTTTCGTAATAGTACATTTTAAGACAACCGTATTCCGCGGTCAGCTTGCCTTTTTCGATCGTCTGATGGATATTGTTGTAGAACTCGCCCATTACCGTGTAAAGCGCGCTGTCCTTGTTTACCGTCTGATCCTCGCCCGAATAGTTGAGGTTGGCGTATACCGAACGCGAGAGCTTGCCTTCGTTGAAAAGCTGAACGTAAGCGTCCTCTTTGGACTGTCCGTCGAAGTATTCCGACATCTGGCTGCCGCTAGACATTTTAGCCGAGTAGTCGTCCGCGTCGTAAGAATAGCCGCCCGTGAACCAATCGTTGGTCGTATAGCTGTGAACTACGGTGTTATCGTAAAAACCGTTGTTCGCAAGCTCGATAAAATGCCTTACGGTGTGCGGGTACATATTCCTGTAAAGGGTGTACTTGACGGCGTAAGTCTTTCCGTTGAACGAGTAGGTTATTTCAGCTTCGGGGTGGGCGGTTTCGATATTGCACGCGCTCGCCGCAGATACCGCGAAAGTCATAGCGACTGCCGACGCAATGCATACTGCAATTTTTCCTAATTTAAAACGTTTCATAATTATACTACTTTATTTTACTTTGAAAATACGGGCAAGTCAAGCATTTTTCGTCTCAAGACGAAAAATGCTTGCACTGCGACAAGCAATTTTTCCTTCCAGACGATAGAACCGCTTGCGGCACGACAGGCATTTTTAGCCGTTGCACGAAAAAACCGCCCCCGACGGTAAGTCGGGGGCGGTTGGTTTTTAAATTACTCCAAAACCGCGGTAGCGCCTGCAGCCTTGAGGTCTGCAACGATTTTGTCAGCGTCTTCTTTAGCAACGTTCTCTTTAAGAACGCCGCCCTTTTCAACTGCCGCTTTAGCTTCAACAAGTCCAAGACCCGTGAAAGCGCGAACAACTTTGATAACGTCGATTTTCTTAGCGCCTGCGTCTTTAAGAACGACGTTGAATTCCGTCTTTTCTTCAGCCGCTGCTGCGGGAGCTGCGCCTGCTGCGGGAGCTGCCGCAACCGCTACGGGAGCTGCCGCGCTTACGCCGAATTCTTCTTCGAGAGCCTTAACGAGCTCGTTGAGTTCCAAAACCGTCATGTTTTTGATTTCGTCAATATACTTTTTAACGTCTGCCATTTTATTTATTCTCCTGAATTTTTAAAAATTTTTAATTTGCGCTTAAAGGCCTCGCCCGCCACTTCCGTTTTAAGAGCGGAAACTCAATCAGTTTGCCGACTTTTGGTCCGCTATTGCGCCGAGTACGCGAACGACCCCTGCAACGAGGTTGTTAAGCACTCCGACAAAATTGGAAAGGGGAGCCTGCATAGAGCCAAGCATCTTTGCAACGAGTTCCTCTCTCGAAGGCATGGAAGCGAGCGCTTTGACCCCCGCCTTGTCCACATAAGCGTTGTCCACGAACGCGCTCTTGATTACGACTTTATCTTCGTAATCCTTAGCCGCCGCAACCATCACCTTAGCCGCGCCCGTTTCGTCCGCGCCGAACGTAACCGCCGTAGGTCCGTTGAGGTCCGCGTCGAAATCTTTGTAACCCAAATCGTTCAAAGCCTTTCTTACGAGCGTGTTTTTATAGACTTTGTATTCGCAGTTAGCTTCCTTGCACTTCTTTCTGAGCGCGGAAACTTCCGCAACCGTAAGCCTGTTGTAATCAACGAGCACGACCGATTTGCTTTCTTTGATTTTTTGGGTAATTTCTTCTACCACTACTTTTTTAGCTTCGAAATTAGCTGACAAATTTTTACCTCCTTTACCGTACGCTTAACGTGCGGAAACGTTAAAAAAATTCCCCGTGCGCATAGTGACACAGGGAATAGAAAAACTCTAAGTAAGAATAAACCCGTCACCTGAGCGGGAAATTAAGCCGTTTAAGCGCCCGCCGTCTTTGGCACACAAATCTTTTTACCCGATTAGTATATATTTTTCTCGCGGCTTTGTCAACGCTTTTTACAGCGTTTCGGCAAGATTTTAAAAATTTAAATGCTTTCTTATGTTTTTAATCATAATTTTGTATTCGTTTAAAACCCTTACGTTTTCCCCTTTGCTACAGAGACTTACACAAGTTTGCGTTACTTCGCTAATATAATCGTGGATTAGTTGTCTTTTTTCTGAATTTTCTATGCTTTCGATTAAATTTGCAATTACTTCATCGTTCAATGGTTTTTTACTCATAATATATTCTTCCATAATTTTCATTTTGCGCTTATATAGGTGCGTACTTATTATAATCAGAACGTATAATTGTGTCAAGCATTTTGTGCTTAATTGGGTGCATTTATATCTATGAATTTTGAAATTGAAAAGCGTATCGGTCAAAATATAAAAGCGTTAAGGGAAAAAGCGGGACTAACGCAGGAAGGCTTGGCTGTAAAGTTGCAGCTGAGCGGCTGCGATTTAACGCGGAGCGCCGTCGCAAAAATCGAGGTCGGACAGCGACACCTTTATCCCGACGAAATAATTTTAATTAAACAAATTCTTCAAGCAAATTACGAAGATATTTTTGAATAGAAAAAAGCGACTCGCTGGACGCGAGCCGCTTTAATTTTTTTACCCGATACTTTTTACCGCTTTTCGGCAAGTTTTTTGATCAATTTAAGGTCGTTTTCAACGAAATTGAATCTTTCGGGCGACAAATCGTATCCACCCCGCGGACGGAAGTCCGCGGGGTGATTCTTTTAGCCCTTATTATAGGTTACTTTTACGCCGGGTCCCATAGTCGCCGACATAGTTACGCTCTTAATGTACTGACCTTTCGCCGCGGCGGGTTTCGCCTTGACGATAGCGTCCATAAGCGCGTTGAAGTTTTCGTTGATTTTTTCGGCGCCGAAAGACTTCTTGCCGATGGGAACGTGGATAATAGCCGTTTTATCAAGACGGTATTCAACTTTACCTGCCTTAACTTCCTTAACCGCTTTTGCAACGTCCATCGTAACCGTGCCCGATTTGGGGTTGGGCATTAAGCCCTTAGGTCCGAGGATACGACCTATTCTACCTACCATACCCATCATATCGGGGGTGGTAATCATAACGTCGAAGTCGAACCAGTTCTGCGACTGAATGCGCTGAATGGTCTCTTCCGCGCCTACGTAATCGGCGCCAGCCGCCGTTGCCGCGTCCGCCTTGTCGCCCTTTGC
>CATLAR010000001.1 GCA_949878495.1 uncultured Christensenella sp. | reverse complement strand
TTGGGAGCAATATGGGAGTTAAAAATTGAAAATCATCGAAATTAGCAGATATTGTGGTTATTATTGTTTATTAAACACTATATATTGTGGTTGTAAAATTTGTTTTTAAGCCTCTGACTCCGTCATTAGGTTGTGACACGATTGACTTTTGCATAGCAAAAGTCACAATACGCTATTCTGTCGGGCTTCGCCCTCCTTACGAATCACTTCACCCCAGCCACTAAAACAGGTAAAATGCTTATTTTTACTCGCTTTTGCTATTTTGCGGGAACTTAGTCCCAACTTAACGCTGTTTGCATATTCCAAGCCCAACAGCACGTCGGACTTCGCCCCGGCCAAAAGATCGTCAAAAAAGCTTGTTTTTTTCGTTTATAACCGTTACTAATTAAAAATTTCACATATAATGTGTTGCGGGAAAACAGTTTTTGTACTATAATATAGGCAACAGGAGCACTAATGATAAAAAAGCTTAACGTACTTGTCGTTGAAGACGACGAAAACGACCGTAACGCTCTTATTGCAGAGATTAACGAAAACGCGGACAAACTTTGTCTTTTAGGCGTTTCGAAATCCGCAAACGACGCTCTCGCTTTTATCCGTAACCACAAGCCTCACGCGGTTATTCTGGATTTGGAGTTACAGGAAGGCAACGGCGACGGTTTGGACCTTTTGGACAGACTGCGCTTTACCCTTCTCAACCCGAGACCGTATATAATCGTCAACACCAACAACGCAAGTAAAATTACCCGTAACAGCGCAAAGAAAATGGGCGCGGATTACGAATTCGCCAAATGGCAAAGCGGATATTCTCCGAAAATGGTCATAAATCATTTGCTCTTGGTAATGCCTGAAATTTTAGGTTTTAAAGACGACCCGCAAACTCCGCTTTCCGAAAGCCAATTAGAAAATAAAATGCGCGACTTCGTGCAGGACCAATTTAATAAACTCGGTTTAAACGTTAAAAACGCAGGTTACGGATACTTGGTTGACGCCGTTATATTGGCTGCCAAAGGTATAAATCAGAATTGGGGTAAAATTATAGGCGAAAAGGTTGGCAAAAACGAAGACAGCGTTACTCACGCAATGCAATACGCTATTAACACAACTTGGACAAACGCGGATATAAACGACTTACAGAAGTATTACACCGCGCCTTTACGTAAAGATAAATACGTGCCGACCGCTAACGAGTTTGTATTTTTCTATAAACAGAAACTTATAAGCAATCTTAATAAATAAAGTAAAAGCGGGTTGCTTAAATGCAACCCGCTTCTTTTTCAGTGATTAGTAGAAGAAAAAATTTCTATACCAGCTCCAAACTTCTTTGAGATAGTTCCAAAACATATGTAGCGCCTCCTTTTTTCTTTTGAGTATAAGGAAGAAACGCTTGTTGAATTTTTAAAGCTTTTAGCGAATTTTAAGTTAAAATGTTATAAATCTGTTATGAATGAATTTATTATATGTCTGATTAAGTACACCACCACTTTTATCTGTATTTTGTACGCATACGCCAAGCTAATGCGTATAAAATTGAAACCTTGGGACGTTCTTGACATACCGCTTTTTGCGGTATTTTCTTCCGTTCTGTATTTTACGACCGTATATATGAAAATACTCGTACCGGTAGGTTTCTTTATCTTCGGAACATTATTTTTGTTTTTGCGTTTCAGAAAATCTCTTTACGAAACGATTACGGTTAGCACGATTGCACTCGGCTTTGCAATTGTTATATCGAATTTATCTATTGTTTTGGGCTACATTGTTGCCACCGCTTTAAACGTAATAAAGAATGAAACTTTCAGAAATATACTTGTGCAACTTATTATTGCCATCATTCAAGTTTTAGCGGTCTGTCTTCTATTTAAAAATAAGCGTTTTAAAAGCGGCGTTTACCCAAAAAGTAAAAACGCCACTTTCGACGTTTTACTGTATTTAAGCGTAATATGCATTTTTACAATGATGCTTTTATACGCAGAAGAAGTAGAACAATATATGTTGAACGTAGTTCTCCTGGTCTTTGCATTATGCGGTTTACTGCTTATAATCGGGTGGCGGAAACATATTTCGTACAACTACCGCGACAGATTAAACAGTCAGTATGCGGACCGTATGGAAGACACTTTAAAGGAGTATAAATTCAGTTCCGCCGAAAACGATTTGCAAGTCGCCGTATACGCCAAACTTTTTCATTATCTGAACAAAGCCGTTCCCGATTGCGCGCTTCTTGCGGAAAGAGCCTCCACACAAAACGGCAGCGCGGACTCGCGCGCCGTAAGGGATATGTTGCGCCGCATTCTGCGTGAGATGAATATAGCAAACGAGAAATGCAGTTTACAAAATATTCCGCAAACGGGCGTTAAAGTAATCGACGCGACCATAATGCAACTGTATACCGCGGCGGAACGAAAAAACTTTAAAGCAAGCGCGAAAATTTCCGCAAACGTTGAAAGCTGGTTTACGGGAAACGGGTTACATAAAGACGATATACATATTTTGCTCAGCTATCTGTGCGACAACGCTATAAACTCCGCGCTCGGCGCGCCGAACGCAAAAGTGCGCGTAGAACTCGGCTCTACGGCAGACCTTGAACCGCTTATCCGTATTTACGACAGCGGCGAACAGTTCGACGAAACCGTGCTTGCCAAATTCGGATTGGAACAAATAACCACCCGCGCAGGCGCAGGCGGCAACGGCATAGGTCTTTTTACCGTTTTTGAAATTCTTATAAAGTACGGCGCGAGTTTTACTCTTGACGAATCGCCGCAATATCCCGGGTTTACGAAAGCGGTAGAAATTGCATTTGACGGGCGGCGTTCGGTTACCGTTCGCACTTTCCGTAAAAGCGTAGTTGCCGCCTGCTCATCGCGCAAAGAAATTACCGTTGAACTTATAGACGGGTCAAACGTGGAAACTTTGCGCGACGGAACAGACGGGTAAAATCTTAACTGATATTAAATTTAATTTCGGGGTTGTAATTTAAACCGAATTCTTTTGCCTGCGACCAATGACCGATAATTTCAAGGCATTCAATGCAAGCTTCCCAACTGCCCATAATATACTCGTTTTTATGTTCGGCGGAAATAAGCTCCGACAAGTTCGATTCCATAACGAAAATCAAGTAAGCCAGAACTTCCGTAGCAGTTTTCTTATTATCCATATTCGTCCTCCTATGTTTTTTCTTTTGACATTTTTCGCCCTTTTTCGACAAATACTATAACCGTTCCGCTTAAAAAATAATCTCCCTTTTTATCGTGAATTTTTCTCGGTTTTTCTCACTTTCCGTACTTTGCTATGCATTGCGCGGCTTTTGGGCGTACGCTTGACTTTCGGACGGTTTTCGCGTATAATTAAAGCCAATGAGCACGAACGTTTCAAAAGAAAAAAGAGAACAACTGAAAACCGAAATCAAAGCGCTTAAAGACTTCGTTACCGCCGCTTCTTCAACCGACGAGGCGCGCAGACTTTTGTCCTATATTTCCGATCTGGAAAACGCCGTAAACTGCAAAAAATACGGCTTGATTTTCGAGCGCCACCGCGAAACCGTGGACGAGCTTTTAACCTCGCACGTTCCCGTTCTTACGGAAGACGCCGCGCTTTATCTGGACAACGGCGGGCAAGCTAACTTTATCATAGAGGGCGACAACCTCGCCTCTTTGAAACTGCTTGAAAAAACCCGCAGGGGCGCGATTGATTTAATCTACATAGATCCCCCCTACAACACGGGCAAAAACGACTTTGCGTACGACGATTCGTTCGTGGATGAAAACGATACGTTCAGGCACAGCAAGTGGCTGTCGTTTATGGAAAAACGCCTTGAAACAGCCGCGCGCCTTTTAAACCGGAACGGCATTATATTTATAAGTATAGACGACAACGAGCTGTCGCAGCTTAAAATCCTCTGCGACGGAGTATTCGGCGAAAGCAACCGTCTTTTGACCGTCTGCGTCAACAGACCCAGCGAAATCGCCTCTAACTACGCGGTATCCAAACACGAGTATTTGTTGGCTTACGTCAAGGATATGAGCCGTTTTCAGCTGCGTACGGTAGAAAAATACTCCTACTCGCGCGGCACGGTAGGCAACAAAGACCAGACTATGCCCGTCATAGAATTCCCCGCGGGGTTAGCCTGCAAAAATATTCCCGACGGCGTTTACGAGCAGACGCGCAAGGTTGAAGGCGGTATGGAAAATATCGAAAACCTCACCCCTATCGTAGTTAAAGACGGGAAGCTCGCAAAGCCCGTAAAACTCAGGGCGCGGTGGCGCAGTTCCAACGATATGCGTAACTTTTTCAAAAACGGTTGCAACCCCACTCCCGCCAAAATCAACGGCACTATAGTTGAAATTTTCTTTGAAAACGACAAATTTAACCCGCAGATAAAAAAGAAAACTTACGAAAAAATCCCCTCTCTGTACCTTGAAAACAAGCGCGGCAGCGACGACTTGAAAGAGCTTGGACTCGACGGAAAATTCGGGTTTCCGAAGTCCGTAAAATTTATCAGTTATATTCTTTCGCTCTTTCCCAAGGACTGCACTGTGCTGGATTTCTTTGCGGGAAGCGGCACCACGGGTCACGCCGTGCTGGAACTTAACGCCGACGACGGCGGCACGCGAAAGTTCATTCTTTGCACAAACAACGAAAACGATATCTGCCGCTCGGTCACTTACGAACGCATTAAACGCGCCATACTCAAAAACGACTATAAAGCGGGTGTAAAATACTGTAAAGTCGAATATATTCCCGTAGCAAACGAGTTTTATTACGAATACGCCGACCGGCTTTTAGGACATATGAATGAGCTTGCGGAGCTTGAAAACGGCGTATATCTCAACAATAATCCGCAAATCGCCGTGCTGTTGAACGAGGAAGAAGTTGCGGCGTTTATTGCCGACGAAAAGCGGCTTTACAAATGTAAGAAGATTTACCTCGGTCACGACGCGCTTTTAGACGGCGGACAGGAACGCCTGCTGGAAGAGCGCGAAATAGAACTTAACGTAATACCCGAATACTATTACGAAGAATCGGAGAACTGAGTATGGCTATACGACTGAAAAACTTCCAGCTTAAAGCGATAGACTCGCTTTTGCAGGCAATGCAAAGCGGCAAGCGCGATATAGTTTTAAAGAGTTGCACGGGCAGCGGCAAAACGATAATTTTATCGCATTTTATCGAGGCTTACAACCGCAGTTTCGGGAACACCGTATTCATTTGGCTCACACCCGGAAAAGGCAATCTCGAAGAACAGAGCAAAGCTAAAATGGACAAGTACGTCCACGGCGCGTCCACAAAACTATTGGGCGAGCTTATAACGGGCGGGTTCGGCGCGGGCGATGCGTGCTTTATAAATTGGGAGAAGCTGACCAAAAAGGGAAACACCGCGCTGCGCGACGGCGAAAAATCGAATTTTATCGATAACGTGGGCAAGGCGATTGACGCGGGACTGAAATTCAAAGTCATAGTCGACGAATCCCACCAGAACGACACGATAAAAGCCGACGAAATTATCGGCTATTTCAAAACAGACAAAATAATACGCTGTTCGGCGACCCCGAAAGCCCACAAAAACGCACTTCTGGTGGAAGTACCCGAAGAGGACGTCATCGCCGAAGGGCTGATAAAAAAACTGCTGATTATCAACGAAAACTTCGAGCAGAACGTGACCGTTGACGACCAGATAACCTATCTTATAGACAAGGCGCTTGAAAAACGCACGCAACTGCATTCCGCGCTCTTGAAACTTGGCGCGGCGGTGAACCCGCTTATTATCGTGCAACTGCCCAACAAGTCGGACGCGCTTTTGGACAGCGTGGAAAAATACTTTTACGGCAAAGGTCTGACGTACGAAAACGGCGGGCTGGCGGTTTGGCTTTCCGAGAAAAAGCAGAACCTTGACGGCATAGAAGAGCCCGCCGCTTACCCTTGCGCGGTAATTATAAAGCAAGCCGTAGCTACGGGCTGGGACTGCCCGCGCGCGCATATTCTCGTAAAACTGCGCGACAATATGAGCGAAACGTTTGAAATTCAGACCATAGGGCGCATCCGCCGTATGCCCGAGGCAAGACATTACGAAAACGATTTGCTGGACAGCTGTTACCTTTACACGCTTGACGGCGCGTTTACCGAGAGCGTAAAACAATCGCTCGGGAAAGGCGCGCTCGACGCGAAAAAGCTGTTTTTAAAACCCGAAATGCGTTCGTTTGCTCTCGTTTCGGAATACAAGACTGACGTTCCGTTCCCGCGCGACCCGTCGCTTATACTTCGCGTATTCAGCGAGCATTTCAAAACCAAGTACTCTTTGACGGGCAAACATTCAGAAAATAAAACAAAATTGCTGGCAAACGGCTACGGTTTCGGTCAGGACGTAATCGACTACACCAAGTCGGGTTCGGTATCCAAGCTGGAAAAGGAACAAATCGACGACCTTAACGCAATTTCCGTACACGAGGAACTTAACACAACCAAGCACGGCAGAGCCTACCACCACTGCGCGGCGGAAATCGGGCTGAAAGTTACGCTGGACTACGCGAGAATCAACACCGTTTTAAGAAAACTATTCCTCAGAGAATCGGCAAGCGCGCATAAAATTCTCAGCCTCGAGGTGCGTGAACTGTATTCTTTTATTATCAACAACAAAGCGCGGCTTGTTTCAGAGATACGCGAGGCTATGGCTTCCACATCCGTTCAGCAGACGATTAAAGTAAACAAAATTACCGAAAAAACAATCGGCTTCCCCGCCGAACTGTTGTTTACTTACGACGGCGCGGCGAAGGCGCAGGGCGAAATGACCAAAAACGTCTACAAGGGCTACCTCGCGTCCGCGGAAAAACGCTCGACTTCCGAAAAGCTGTTTGAAAAATACTGCCAACAGAGCCGCGGCGTTGATTGGTTCTACAAAAACGGCGACAAGGGCGCGGAGTATTTTTCCATAGTTTACGAGGACAACTCTGGCAAACAGAAGTCGTTTTATCCCGATTACGTGCTGTCCGTAAACGGCGAAACCTGGATAATCGAAACGAAAGGCGGCTTTTCAAAAACGGGCGAAAGCGAGGATATAGACAGGTTCACGGGCAAGAAATTCGCCGTGTTGCAACGCTATCTGAAAAAGTACGGTTTGAAGGGCGGTTTGGTCAGGCAGGACAAACTGAGCTACGAGCTTTGCATTTGCACGGAAACTTTCTCCGAAGACATTCAAAGCGCCGCGTGGCAACTGCTCAGCGAAATATTCTGAATTAAATAAAACCCGCGCCCCGATGCATCGGGGCGCGGGTTTTATTTAAACGTTGTATTTTGCCATAAGTTTTAAAAGCGCGTTGAAATTGTCGTTTAGTATCTCCGTTTCGGTGGGCGTAAGCGTGCCCTTAATCTGCAAAACGGCGAGCGTGTTTTTTAGCTTTTCCAGCTCCTGCCTGTCCGTCTTGGATAAGTTTTTGGTAAGCAGTTTGTCGGTAACCGAAACAGCGTGTTCAAGCCGGACGCTGTTTTTTACCGTCGGCGCGGGTGCGGCGGGCGGCGGCGCGGAACGCGCGGGCTGTTTGACCTCGGCGGGTTGCACGGGTACGGTAACCGCCGTCTGACGGACGAAAACGGGTTCCGCTTCGCGCTTTTTGAACGCGCAGACGCATACCAGACCGTAGAGAATGTACCCCGCCGTCCAGAACAGCGCGGAAGCCGCGACGGAAGCGATAAAATCGTAGCGCATTGTAAACAGCGCGAGATTGACCCCCGCATATGCGTTGGTTAAACACAAAAACGGGCGTTTGCTTGCGCGTTTTATTCTGTCCGAAAACAGAGTTAAACCCAGCGTGAGAAGAAAAATCACGCCGTAACTGCCCCAGACGTACGCTACGAGCGTATCGAAAGCAATTTCGTTGATAAATTTATAAACGGTATCGATAAGCTGAGAAAACACAGCTTAATTATATCCATATTAATTCAAATTGAGTGGCATATATAGTCGAAATACGGCTATTTTTGTCACTTATCCAACTCAACGGCGTATCTGCGTTTGATATTTATTATGACCGGGCGCACGCCCGTGATTTCCCTGCCCCAGACGAGTTTTACGGCCTTTTTATACAGGACGAGCTGTCGGCAATAAACGGCTTCAAGCTCCTCCGCAGACTTGTTCGAATACTTGTAATCTACGATAGTAACCTTATCGCCCTTTCTTATTAAAAGGTCGATTGCGCCCTGAATAAGCACGTAATCCGTAGCCGCAGTATCGAGCGCTTCGCACGCGGGCATTCGGCATAAAAACTCCTGCTCGCGGTAAATTTCCGCACCGTGCGTTTCGTCAAACACGGGCATTGCGAGTATTTCGCACAACTCTTCGACGGAAACGAGCGCACGCTGTTTTTCCGTCATCAGCCCGCCCTCGACGAACGCGTTAAGCTGTTTTTCCACACCCGAGCCGTCGCGCACGGAAAAGTCGCAAAGTTCCAGAAACCTATGGTAAGCCACGCCGCGGTCGGTACCCGTTTCCCCCTCGCCGCCGAAAAGCGCGCGCTCGCGGTGCACGGGTTCTTCGAGAGTGAGCCGAAGTATCGCCGAAGCCGAGCTTTTGACGGGCAAGTCCACGCTGTCGGCGTGTTCGTAGGGCTGCATAAAGCGGGCGCGCACGGCGTCGACCAATTCGCCGTCTACGGGCGGCATTACACCCGTTTGCGCGGCTTCGCTTTTAACGTCGCCCACCTCGAGCACGGTCGGCGAAAACGCGTTCAAATCGAACAGGTCGGCGTAACGCCTGGCTTCGGTCACCGCCGTTTCGTCGAACTGCGGTACTTCCTCGGCGAGGATATGCAGTTTGCACATAGCGCGCGTGCACGCGACGTAAAAGAGGTTGAGTTCGTTTTTGAGTTCCTCGCCGTCGGCGCGCTTTTTGGCGAGAGTCCGAAGCAGAGTCTTGCCGACGAGCATAGTGCTCTTGTCGTAGCATTTCGGCGCGAAACCGAAGTCGTTATCGAAGGGCATTTCCTCGTAATCCGCGCCCTTGAAAGTGCGGCAGATATCGGCGATTATAACGACGGGAAATTCCAGCCCCTTCGAAGCGTGCATCGTCATTATTTTAACGCTGTCCGAAGCCGCGCCGCCCGCCGCCTTGACGTTGTAGCCGCCGTCTTTGATTTTTGCAAGGAACGCGGCGAGAGTGAGATTCGCGCCCTCTTCCCCCAGCCTTAAAACGTTTTTGATTTTGCGCTCGCCGCCCTCGCCGTACGCCGAATCAAGCCCGTAATTTTCCAGCAATTCGTCGATAAGCTCGCCTGCGGTGAGTATGTCCGACAGCCCGCGAAGCTCGTCCAGCCTGTCGTAAAACGCCGCAAGCCGCGCCGCAAGCCCGCCGCGCAGCAGCAGGTATTTTTTACAGCATTCGCGGAACGGCACGCGCGATTTTTCCTTTGCCGAAGCCCTGCCGTCCGCAGTAATGCGTATTTCGGCAAGCTCGTCGTCGGTGAACCCGCCGAGCGGCGATAACAGCGCGGTCACGAGAGGTATATCCTGCTCGGCGTCGTCGATAAGCGACAGAATATCGAGCGTTTGCTTTACCTCGGGCAGCGTGCAGATATTCCCGTCCTGCGCGCCCGCAACCGAGTAACCCGCGTCGGTAAGCGCGCGGATAATCCCCTCCGTGGACTCCCCCTTGTTCTTGCGCGTAAGAATGCATATATCCCCCGCCTGCGTGTCCACGAAATCTCCCTTTTTAAGGTCGTAATGCTTGCCGCTAAGCTCTCTTTTTACCAACTCGAGCACTGCAAGCCCTTCGCGCGTGTGCCCATTGCGCCTGTCGTCCGCGCGGACGGAATAGACGTCCGGAAGGGTTTCTTCCTCCTCTTCTCCGCCGAATATATGCAGCTCCGCCGAGCCGTAGCCCTCGGGATATAGCCCGCCGAACTGCATTTGCGCATCCTTTTCGTAATCGATTCCGAACGTATCCCCGCGCATTATCCGCGAGAAAAGCCTGTTCACGAATGACAACACGCCGTCGCTGCTGCGGAAGTTTTTACTGAGTTTAAGCGCGGCGCCCGCGCCCTCTTCGAAGCTTGCGTATTTCTTTGAAAAGAACACCGATTTACTGCCGCGGAACCCGTAAATAGCCTGTTTGACGTCGCCTACGAAAAAGCTGTCGCCGACGAGCGAGGAAACGATTTCTTCCTGCACGGGGTTTACGTCCTGATATTCGTCGACGAACGCGTATTTAAAACCCGAACAAATCTCTTCGCGAACGTTTTCGTCCTCCAAAAGCCGCAGGGTCAGATGCTCCAAATCGTTGTAGTCAAGTTTGTTCTCTTCGCGTTTAACCGCGGCATATTCGCGGTCGAATTCAAGCAAAAGCCCCCCAAACGCGCACGCGGTAACGCCGCTTTTGAAGAATTTTACGCGCTCGGCGTCCTCGCTCTCGAGGTCCTTTAAAAGGGTGCGGTATCTCTTTGCAACGCCGTCTTTAAACGCCTTGAATTCTTCGCCCGCCGCTTTGTCCTCTTCGCAGTCGCGCGGTTTGGCTGTAACGGCGAACGCGGGCTTTTCGAACAGTTTCGCGTCTGCCGCAAGCAAAAGCAAGACTTCGAGTTCGTCGAAAATCTTTTTGTAAACGCCGTCTTTGCGCGTAACGGGGAAGCCCGCGCGGAAATTTTTAACGGCTTGCGCCAATGCAAGATATTTGGGTTTAAGCGCGGCGCAGTACTCGGCGCACACTCTTTCGAAGCCCTCGTCCGTATACAGGGCGGGCATTTTTTCAAGCAGTTTTTCGTACCTTGCGGTAGCGCGTACCGCCGTATGCGCCGAAAGCACGATTCCCCGCAGGGCGTTGTCGCTGCGCTTTTTCATATAGCAGTCGAGCAAATGCATAAAATCGCCGTCGCCGTTCTCGTAGCGCCTTTCGAACACGGCGTCGAGCGCGCGCTTTTTCAGAGCGGAGGCTACGGCGTCGTCCGCGGAAATTATGTCAAAGCCCGCGTCGATACCAAGCGCGTAAAAATACGTGCGAAGCAGTCTGTTGCAGAACGAGTGAATGGTGGAAACGTTTGCCGAAGGAATTTTCGAAAGCTGTAATTTCAGCCGTGCACGGTCGCATTCGGGGCTTTCCAGCCTCTTGATAATGGCGGCGCGCAATTTTTCTTTCATTTGCGCCGCTGCCTTTTTACTGAAAGTAACGGCAAGCACGTCGTCTAAATCAACGCCGTTTTCAACCGCGCGGACGAGCTTTTCAATCATAACGAAAGTTTTGCCGCTGCCCGCCGAAGCCGAAACTATGGTCTTGCCCGCGCTCTCTATCGCCCGAGCTTGTTCGTCGGTGAGTTGCATTCGCCTTCCTCCCTTTTCTTTCTTGCTATCTGCGCTATTTGCGAACATTTAACGGACTTTTGCTTGCGCTCGCCAACTTCCGTAAGCTCAACGCCGCAACTTCCGCCCGCCTTGCAGTACTTGCACACGTCCTTAGCGGGCGACGGCGTGACGTTCCCGCCCAGCATTTCCCGCGCGCCGCCGTCGGCTACGAGATACGCGTATTCGAGAAAATCGGTAAAATCTTCCCGCGCCATGGCCCCGTCGCTCTTCTGCGCGGCGCGGTAGTAGGCGTTGATATACGCGCTCTTGCTCTTTTCCTTTACGTTGCTGTCGGAAGCCGAAACAACCTCGTCGCTCGCGTCCATAAAGCCCGTAAGGCGGAACACACCGTCCTCTTTTTCTCGGTACTCCACCGCCGCGGGGAAATAGTACGCGCCGACGGGACGTTTGCCCGCCGAAGCCGACAAAAGGTAGAGCTGTAACTGTAATTTCAGCCCCGCATAATACTTGGCGGGCGAGCCGTCGATCGCGCCCGTCTTATAATCCACGACCCTGACCAGCCCGTCGCTTTCGTCCACGCGGTCAATGCGCCCGTAAACGCCCACCCCGCCCGAAAGCTTTATCTCGCAGGGCGTTTCCACGCCCGTGACCTTAAACGACGAATTGACGAGCTGTTCGTACATACCGCCGCAGACTTTGACCGCCTCGTCAATCAGCCCGCCTGCGATATACTGACCGCTTTTGGTAAACGACAGCGCCGAGTACGGCGGTTTCGACAGTTTGTCCGCCGCAATCTCGCCGGCAAGTTTTTCTAACTTTTCGGCGCTTTCGATACTGCCCGTCGCTTTTGCCACGTCCTGCAAAACGGCGTGTATAAAGTTGCCCGCGTCGACGGGGCGCACCGCTCCCTCTTCGCGCTCGCACACTTTAAGACCTTGCCGCATAAAACTTAAATACGGGCACGAAAAATACGTTTCAAGCGCGGTAGGCGACAGGCTTCCGTTCTTTAAATACAGTCTCAGACCGCAGGATATGCCCCGTTTAACGGGTTTTTTGAGCGCGAGCGCGGCTTCTTCGCCGTAGCCCTTTTCGCACAGCACTTCGTAAACCGCGGCGGCAAAACGCGAGTCCGGCTCTCTGCGCAAGTACCTCAGTGCGGGCAGTTTTTCGCTGCAATAATAGGGCACGGCGCGCCCCGTTCTTTTCAGCCGCTTCATATCGAAGCTCTCTATCTTCGTGCCCTTAGGTGTTGCGAAAACCGCGCGGGCGTAGTCGATAATCTCGCTCGCGCCGCCGTCGCCCGCGGGATAAGACAGGTAAAGTTTGTCCTTGAACGCGCAGAGATTCAGCGCGCAAGTTTCGTTACGGCGGGCGTTTACCTGCCTTATCTTGGGGGATATATTGAGGTTTACGCCTTCGAGCGCCGATATTTCCCTGTCGGTTAAAAGCGAAGTGTCCGGGCTTGCCGAAGGCACTTCACCCGTAAGCCCCGCCGCGAACACAACGTTTGAACCGGTATTCGCCGTAGCCGACAAATCGCCGACGAAAACGGCGTCGGACTTGGGCGGGATAAGCGAAATTTTGGCGGCGGCGAACCCGCTTCTAAGTATTTTTACGAACTCGGAGACGGGAGTGTCGTCGGGGCAGACGCTCTGCGCCTCGGTGATTACGGCATTCACGCTTTCGTATGCGCGCGCGCCGAACTGCGCCGCCGCGGGCTTGACGTCGGCGTACTTTTCGGCGGTTTTCAGAAGGGTATCCTGCACGCCGTATACCTCTAAAAGCGCGATCAGCCCCCTGCATATACCGCGAATACCGCCCTTTACGTTGAAAATGTCCAAGCCCTTCAAAAACGTTTCGCGCACCGACGAAACGACTTTTTCACTGAACCCGAAGTTTTCCAGAACGTCCGCGTCGGGCGTTTTTTTAACGCCGCCGCGGGAGTTGGCAAGCCGCAAAAGATAGTTGCGGAAAACGTCTTTGTCCCGCCTTTCCGCGGGGAAGTAGGGCGAGGCGATAACCCCGTCCACGTCGGAGAACCTGCAACCCGCGGTAACGCACGCGAGAAAGCCCGTAAGGAACGCGCACAGCGGGTGCTCGGCAAGCGTAAGCTGTCTGTCGGCATAATACGGGATATTGTATCTTGCGAAAACGCGGGCGAGCGACCTTTCGCCCGCGGCTATATCGGGGAGCATTACGGAAATTTTTGCGTATCTCTCGCCCCCGTCGATTACGTGTTTTTTAATGCTTGCGGCTATAAACTCCAGCTCTTCTTCGAAATCCGCCGCCTCGAAAATGCTTACCTTATCGGTCGGCAACGGGTCGAGATAAAAACTTTCGGGGTTGAAAACGCCCCGCCTAAACGCGTCGGCTTCGACGCACAGTCCGTCCGTCCGCGCGCTTATTTTTACGCCGCCGAACTCGCGGGAATAGCCTATAAACGCCGCGCCCGCCTCGTTGACGTAAACGTCCTCCGCGCCGCCGATGAACAGTCCGCGGACTTCCGTCGCGGTTTTCATAGCCGCGCGCACACATTCGCCCGAAGTGTTGGTAAACGCCTGAAAGCCGAGAAAGACCACGCACGCGTCCTTTATTTTAGGGCTTTTTTCTATTATCGGCGCGAGCTTGCGCAAGTACGCGTTTCTGTCCTCGAACCCGCTTTCTTTCAAATATTTCGTATACGCCGAGTAGATTACGGCGAGATCGTGAAGTTTCCCGCCGAGCAGTCCGCCGCTTTCCGCGGCTTTAGCCGCGTCCTCCGCGCTCACCCGCGACGAGTACAAAAGCGCGATAGTGTCGTAAACCTGCTGCGCTGCCGAAGCGTACGAAAGCCGCTTGAACAGCGTCAGTTCGTTCTTGCGCTCTTCTATGATTTTGCGCACCGCCATTGCCGAACCCTGCCCCGAAAGCACGTTTTCGGGTTTCCCCAGCTCCGTGGACAGAAAACGGGCGAGCGTATAGACGGATGCAGTGAACGTGCCGCCGAGCGCGGCGCAGACCGTGCGTTCGGCGGCGAGAGTCAGCCTGTCCTCGCAAAAGACGATTGTTCTGACGCCGTCGGCTCTGTTTTTTACTACCGTTTTTTTAAGTTCGTCCAGCGCAAGCGAAAGCGCCGCGCAGTTTACCGCGTAAATCATAGGCATATTATAACATATATTAAGCGCAAATTACAGATTTTCGGCGTAAAACTTTTTACAAATTTATTTTGGTGTGTTATAATGCTTTTATAATTTCAATATAAATAAAGGAAGATTTATGAAGAAACGCTATCGCGTAACGGCGGCTGCGGTTGCCGCGGGCGCATTGGCTTTAATCTCCGGCTGCACGGGCTGCGCCGGTTGCGGCGGCGCGACGACCAGTCTCGTCCCCCTCAATTCGAATTGGTACGCCAACACTAACTATAAAAAAATCCAACCGACTTTCACCGAAGGCAACGAGCCTTTCTCGGCGGAAGAAGCCGTTTACAGCGTTGTCCACGACAAGACGACCGCCACGAACACGAGCTATTCGGTGGACTATACGGGCGGCAAGTACACGACTTTATTCAAAGCCGTTAAATTCGACAAAAACGCGTACGCGCACGCAGACTTTGCCGAAGCGTACCCCGACGATATCGTAACTTACTATTACAGAACGGAGCTTACGTTCGAAAAAGTGACTTTCACCGTAGGCGGCCAGCCCCGCGAACTCGAAGGCGACAGAGTGGTTACGGAATGCTATTTTCTGTCCGCGGAAGACTTCCTGCGCCCCCTTTACTCGCGCGAGGAGATTAAAAGCTCCACTCCCGCGGAGTTTCAGGCGACCTCGCTTGACGACGCTTACGTTACGGTCGACTGCGAAATAACGACCTATTACTCATACGACGGGAACACGGCGAAAACGGTCACCGTAGACGGCGCGAACAAAACCGAAAAGACCGTAGACGGCATTAAAGGCGCGGCGAGCAGTTGTTTCGACGTGGCGTCTTTGGATATCGCAGTGCGCGCTAACAGGCTCGGCGGCAGTTTAAGCCAATTAGTCTGCTTATATTCTCCCGCCGCAGGCGTGCAGAACTATGTGCTTAAAGGCGCGGAAGAGACCTTCTCGGAGGACGAAGACGCGCGTCTGAAAAATATTCTTGACGGAAAAAACCTGTACGAAGAGGAAAAGGACGGCGAGGGCAAGGTCAAGCCCCTCGGCGCGGTTTCCGTAAGCGTAACTTACAACGGGGAACTCAACGGCGTGTCGCAAAAGTATATTTTTGCGGCGGTGAAGAACGCGAGCAACAACAAGAGCCGCGCAACGCTTTTAGCGCTTTCGTCCCCCCTCGCTTACAGCCTCGGTACGCTCAATTACAAGCTGGAAGAGATTAAGAGCACGCTTTATCAGGGTTAAACTCCGTCACCGTAAAGGAGTGGTTACAAATGATACTTGCACATGTTCCAAATAAGGTAATAAAACCGCCTCCCTTACCCAAACCACCCGTTCCGGTGGTGTTCGGCTGGGAGCATATCGTATATCTCGCAATTTTTATCGCGCTTGCCGTGGGAACGCTGATATACATAAACAAGCGGGTAAAAACCGAAAAAGGCGTTGATATTACCGTCAAATGCGTGGGCGGCGTATTGCTTGCGGCAATACTTGCAAACAGAATTTCGCTCATCTGGTTCTACGATTCGCTCTGGGCGCTCGTACCCAACACTTTCTGCGGCGTTATAAGTCTGGTTTACGCTATTTGTATGATTTTTGCAAAGCGCGACCATCTTATTTTTCACTGCCTCGTGTACGCGGGGTTCTGGGGCGGACTGCTCGTCACCGTTTATCCCAATTTCGTGGGTCAGCATAACAGTTTCGTGTACGTACCGACTATAACGGGACTTTTGCACCACAGTATCGACCTTTACGCGTCGGTTTTGTTGGTTATGACGGGCTACGTCAAACTCAACCTGAAAAAGTTCTTTGCGTTCCCCGTGGGAATGTGCGTGCTCACGGTATGGGGCGTGTTCATTCTCGACTGTCTCGGCGATTACATCACCGAAGCTATGTATCTGTTCCAGCCGCTTGTTACGGGCACGTTCCTGACCTGGTACGTTGTAGGTCCCGCGATCATACTTGCCTCTCTGGGCGGGCTGGCGCTTTGGGAAAAAGTAATCGTACCAAAACTTGCAACCCCGAAAACAAACGCCCGCAAACCTGCGGTTAAAACCGAAAATTAAAATAACCCCCGCCCGATACTCGGGCGGGGGATTTTATTACACCTCACCAAACGGGAGGGCAAGGGCGACGGGTTGTCCTTACCGTCGCCGAGCCGGCTGTCCCGTAGAGACTGATGATGTGTACTAACTTACTACGTTGCGGGGCTTACCGTCTATAAACGCTTTCAGGTTGCCCGCAACAATACCCAAAAGCCGCGTGCGCGTTTCCCGCGCGACCCACGCGATATGCGGCGTTATAATACAGTTTTTCGCAGTATAAAGAGGGTTGTCGGCACGCATAGGCTCGGAAGCAACGGTATCCAGTCCCGCGCCGCTTATAACGCCGGCGTTGAGCGCGTCTGCAAGCGCGCGTTCGTCTATAAGCCCGCCGCGCGCGGTATTTATCAGCACGGCGTCCTTTTTCATAAGTTTAAGCGCGTCGGCGTCTATCATTTTCGCCGTCTTTTCGGTGAGAGGGCAATGCAGGGACACGACGTCGCACGTTTTAAGCATTTCCGTGAGCGTGACCTGCTTATAGGGGCAGTTTTCGGGCGGTGTACGCGTTGAAATAACCACTTCCGCACCGAACGCTTGGGCAATTTTCGCAACGGATTTGCCTATGTTGCCGTAGCCGTACACGCCGAACTTTTTACCGAACAGTTCGCGCGTAGGGTACGGAAAATAACAGAAAGTTTGGCTCTTTATCCAATCCCCCGCCTTAACGGAGGCCGAATATTTGTCAATCCGGCCGTAAAGCGCAAGCAAAAGCGCAAAAGTGTGCTGACATACGGCGTGAGTGGAATAGTCGGGCGCGTTGCATACGGTGACCCCGCGGCGGCGGCAAGCCTCTATATCCACCACGTTGTAGCCCGTGGCGAAAGTGCCCACGTATTTTATTCGCGGGCAGGCGGCGAGCAGTTCTTCGTCCACCTCCACTTTGTTTACGATAAGAGCTTCAACGTCCGAACAGATTTCAAACAGTTCCTTGCGCGAAACCTCGCCGAAAAATTTACACTCGCCGAGCGTTTCGAACACGCTCAGATCCAGATCGTTATCGCTTATCGCGCTGGTGTTGACGGCAATCTTCATTTACTTCCTCCGACGGTCAATTTAAATAAGTGTAACACAATAAATGAAAAAAAATCAACGAATTTTCCGCTCGGGTCTGTACAAATTAAAATTTAGTGGTATAATTATATAAAAAAGACGCGGCTAAAAGGGGGAAATTATGTCTGTCGCAAAAACCGTTAAATTTATCACTATGGGCGAGCTGCTTTTACGGCTTTCCCCGCCAAACTACGAAAAAATACGCACCACCGACGACTTTAAAGTGACCTACGGCGGCGCGGAAGCCAACGTTGCGGCGGCGCTTTCCAACCTCGGCATAGACTCGTCGTACTTCACCGTCGTGCCCGACAGCTCCATAGGAAAAGCGTCGATACGCTACCTGCGCTCCAACGACGTGCATTGCTCGCCCTGCATTTATGCGCCCGACGGCAGAATGGGCATTTACTTTCTCGAAGAGGGATTCGGCGTGCGCGCCTCGAAGGTGACTTACGACCGCAAAGAATCGGCTTTTTCAAGATTCGACTTTAAGACGGTGGATTTTACGAGTTTGCTTAAACCATTTAATTGGCTGCATTTATCGGGAATAACGCCCGCGCTCTCGTCCAACTGCCGCGAGCTGTGCACGCTTGCTCTAAAAGCCGCGAAAAAGCTGGGCATTACTGTGAGTTTCGACTGTAATTTCCGCTCCGCGCTTTGGGGCTGGCAGGAAGCGCGCGACTGCATTACCGAATATCTGCCGTACGTGGACGTTCTGTTCGGAATAGAGCCCATAAATTTGCGCGACGAAAGCGGCAAGGACCTGAAAGACGGGCTTTCGATGACCCCGACTCTTGAAGAGCAGGACAAAATTTTCCGCGAACTGCACGCGCGGTATAATTTTAAGGCGATAGGCAGGCACGTGCGGTACGTGCATTCGGGCAGTGAAAACAGCCTTAAAGCCTATCTGTGGTACAGCGGCAAGACCTACGAAAGCCGCACTTTCCGTTTCAGTATTCTTGACAGGGTGGGCGGCGGCGACGCGTTTGCAAGCGGTATGATTTACGCGCTGATGCGCGAAATGAAACCCGACGACGTGGTTAATTTCGCCGTGGCTTCGTCGGTACTGAAGCACACGATGCACGGCGACTGCAATATCACCGACGACGAAGAATCAATTATCCAGCTTATGAACCAGAAATTCGAAATACGGCGCTGAAAAACCAAACCGCCCGCGGCAGAAAGCCGCGGGCGGTTTTTATTTGCTTTTTTATTAAGCTAAGCCGAGTACCCCGAAAAGATTCCAGTTACTGAACACGACCACCGCTACGAGCGAGATAGTCGACATAATCTTGATAAGAATATCGAGAGAGGGTCCCACGGTATCTTTTAGCGGGTCGCCCACGGTGTCGCCGACTACCGCCGCGTCGTGCGCGGACGAACCTTTGCCAATCTTATCGGTTTCACTGCTCAACCCGCCCGCTTCGATATATTTCTTGGCGTTATCCCACGCGCCGCCCGCGTTGCCGCAGAAAAGCGCGAGCATTATCGCGGTTATCGTCGCGCCGATAAGCACGCCGCCGACGAACATAGGTCCGAAGATAAAGCCCGTAACCAGCGGGAAGAGAATACAGAAAATGCACGGCAGACGCATTTCTTTGAGCGCGCCCTGCGAGGAAATCGAAATGCACGTTTCGTAATCGGGTTTCGCCTCGCCCTCAAGTATTCCGGGGATTTCCCTGAACTGCCTGCGCACTTCCTCCACCATTTTTCTTGCGGCTTTGGCAACGGCTTCTATAAGCAGTCCCGAGAAGAAGAACGGCAACGCCGC
This sequence comes from uncultured Christensenella sp., assembly GCA_949878495.1. Taxonomy (GTDB): domain Bacteria; phylum Bacillota; class Clostridia; order Christensenellales; family Borkfalkiaceae; genus Coproplasma. Next base: position 47,210 of record CATLAR010000001.1, on the reverse strand, counting down.
GCCGCAAAGCGCGCCGCAGAGCACGAGCGGATTCATTAAATTGAGCGCAAGCTCTTCGATAAGGTTTATATCCGAGAACGCAAACAGATACGATGTCATAAGCGACAGTGCCGCAAACGCCGCCGAACCGATTGCAAAGCCCTTGCCGATTGCCGCCGTAGTGTTGCCGACGGAGTCGAGCATATCGGTTATTTCGCGGACTTCGGGGTCGAGTTCGCTCATCTCCGCAATGCCGCCCGCGTTGTCGGATATAGGTCCGTAAGTGTCCACGGAAACGGTTGCGGCAACGAATGAAAGCATTCCGAACGCCGCGCACGCGATACCGTACATTCCCGCAAGCGCGTACGAGCCGTAAATGGCGGCGACGAGCACGACTACGGGGAGCATACAGCTGATCATGCCGTTTGCAAGTCCCTGCGTTACTGTCAGCGCGGGGCCCTCTTTGGATGCCCGGGAAATCTTTTTGGTGGGTTTATAGTCGTAGCTCGTGTAATACTCGGATATAACGCCTATTACGATACCGGCGACTATGCCGCATACGGCGGCGAGCCAGGGACTGAATGCGCCCGCCTTGAAGCCTACGCCGCTGAGCGCAAGCGTTTGCGCGGGAATTTCCCTGAATATGAAGTAGCTTAGCACGCAACCCGCCGCGACGGTAACGCCCGCCGAAATCCACGTTGCTATGTTCAGCTCCAAATGCACGTTTTTAGACAGCCGCGGCTTTAAAACTATATACGAAATTCCTATAATACAGGATATAAGCCCGCAGCCCGCAAACAAGAGCGGAAACAACAGCATTCCGTTGAGAAGCTGCGCGTCCACGAAAATTTTGTGTATAAAAAGCTCGCCCGCGAGTATGACGGCGGCGAGTATAGAGCCGACGTAACTTTCCAGAAGGTCGCTGCCCAAGCCCGCCACGTCGCCTACGTTGTCGCCGACGTTATCGGCTATCGTCGCGGGGTTGCGGGGGTCGTCCTCGGGAATGTGCGCCTCCGTCTTGCCGACGAGGTCGGCGCCCATATCCGCGGCTTTGGTGTAAATACCGCCGCCTACGCGGTTGAACATAGCGATTATCGAACAACCGAGCGCGTAGCCCGAAAGCGTCATTGTAAACGATGTTTCAAGCCCGATAAAGTTCTTCGCTTTAACGCCTGCGACTATATCGGCAATCTGGTTGTTTGCAAGCCCGAACACGCAGTAGACTATTACCACGCCCAAAAGCGCGAACCCGGCAACGCTAAGCCCCATAACCGAGCCGCCCTTGAACGCGACTTTTAATGTTTTGCCTACGTCGCGGCTCTCCCTCGCGGTGTTGGTGACGCGAACGTTCGCGTAGGTTGCGATGCGCATTCCTACCCAACCCGCCGAAGCGCTCATAACCGCGCCGATTACGAAAGCTATCGCCGCCTGCCAGCTTATTACGACAAGCACGACCGCGGCGATTACCGCGCCGATAATGGCGACGAGTTTATACTCGTATTTAATGAAAGCGTTTGCGCCGACACGGATTGCCCCCGCAATATCCCCCATTTTCTCCGTTCCTTCCGACAGTTTTTTAACGCAGAAGAAGTTGAAAACGGCGTAAGAAATTGCAAGAACTACGGCTATACCGACGATTATTAGAAGCAGGTTTTCCATAAATTCTCCTTGAAAAATTTCTACGATTATATTCTATCATACGCGCGCGGAAAATTCAAGGGTGTTTTTTAAAAAACAGCGGTGACAAACGTCATTAAAAGGGGTATCGTAACGATACTGAGCAGAGTGTTCGTAACGAACGCCGAGGTAGCCGTTTTTTTGTCGCCGTCGAAGCGTTCCGCCATCGCCACGACCGAAGCCGCGGGCGACATTGCCATAGCAATTATCGGCGCGAGGCAGACGTACTCCTCGAAGGGCGTTTCTCCGCTTATCAAAAGTCTGAAAGGCAAGCATATTGCCAGGGTAACGAGGGGCGCGGCTATAAGACGGAGCGCGCCCGCAACGTATACGCCCTTAATGCAGAAAAGCTCTTTTACGGGCGTTTCCGCAAGCCGCACGCCGACGATTATCATTGACAGCGGCGCGGTCATATAGGCAAGGTATTGCGGAAAAATCCTGAACTCTTTCACCCCGTCCATCATAAATATATTTATCTGCGGCACGAAGAACAGCAACAGTGCGACGAAGTTTGCAAACACCGCGGGATTGAGCACGAGTTTTTTAACGCGTATTTCCTTTAAGTTTCCCGTAAGCAGATACACGCCGAGCGTCCACACAAGCAGATTGAAAAACACGTTGAAAACCATTATATACATAACGGCGAGCGGGTTGCCGTCCGTGAACATTTCAACGAATGGTATCCCGAAAAAGCCGCAGTTTGAAAACACGGCGATAAACGAATAAACGTCGGCGGCGCGCCTGTCCTTCGATTTTATGAATACGAGTTTGCAAAGCCCGAAAACCAGCCCTATAGCAAGCACGGAAATAGCCGCAGCAATGCCGAAGTTTTTTAAAAGCAGGGGCGTTTCTATGCTCTGTATAATCTGCCAGTCGTCCGCGTCGAACACGCAGAACGCCTTAATCGCCAGCGCAGGTTGACAGACGTATAAGAGAACGTTGGATAGCGAGAGCATTCCCCCGTCGCCTATCATTTTGCATTTTTTGAGTATAAAGCCGGGCACGGCGAAAGCCGAAAACACCGCCATAATAGTTATCGTTTTCAAAAACACTTGTAACATAACCCACTCATTATATCACTTTGCGCGCAAAAAGCAATTATTTAAAAGCGCCAATTAAAATAACATTTATCTCCCACGTCCCACCCGCAGACGTATCCGCCTTCACCCTCGGGAGGAAGACAAGTTTGAGTACAAAAAAATACTCAACCGCTTAAATAAGCTCATAACTTAAAAGATACCGTCTACGCGGCTCCGTTAAGTTAAGGTTGAGTAGGTTTTGCCCTCGCCGAAATATATTCGGCTCGGTCGGGACGGCGATCCCCTTCATCTCATAACTCTTATCTGTTCCGTTTCGTAATGCGAAACGGAATACGGGAATACTTACTTTTCGCATGTAAGCCGAGTGAAGCGCGGGACGGACGGCGTAGGCATAAGTCTGTTGGCAAGAGTTACCACCGCCGGAAGGAACAAAGAAGTACGTAATGTCGGCATAATTATACGTGCCGGAACGCAACCAGCCGTCGTAAAATCGGATCGTCACCCCAAAAGAACGGGTTTTAACCGAACTTTATTAAGTTGTAAAATTATATTAAAAACACCTCACCCCTGCCCCTCTCCCCTAAAGAGGTGGCAAGATAGAACAGACTGATTAGGCGCTCTTGACAAAACGGATTTAAAACCGTATAATACGGATATGAGCAAGATTGTTTTTGCGGGCGTTTACGACGGCGCGCCGCACAAGGGGCTGACGGTTATCGCGCCCGACAAAGAGGGGGTTTTCACCGCGGACGGACGGGAATACGCGTTCGGCAACGACTGCGCGGTAGTTCTGCCGCCAAATGCAGTTTTTAGTGTCGACGTCGGGTTTTTGGGTTGCCCGTCGGCGATATTGGAAAGCGCGTTTTATCCTGTTAAAAAGCCCTGTGCTTTACGCGGCGCGGCGGGCGGAACGGTACGCTTTGCCTTGGAGCGCGCGCCGCTTTTTACGGACGGCGGTTTAGGGGGCGAACGCGTGCTTTCGGCGCTGTGCGCGTTAATATTGAGCTGCCTTACGCTTGAAGGCGAAAGCAAGCTTTCGCCCGTAACAAGACGGCTTACCGAAGAGATTGACGCGCATATATCAGACGGTTTTTACTCGCTTTCGGAGAGCATTAACAAAATTCCGCTGAACTACGACTATGTGAGAAAGCTGTTCCGAAAGGAAACGGGGCTGACCCCGCACGGGTATCTTTTAAAGCGGCGTATGGAGCTTGCGGCGGAAATTATCGCCTCACGCGCGACCAACAAGTACAGCGCGTATTCGGTGTCGCAGATTGCCGAAGCGTGCGGATTTTCGGAACCGCTTTATTTCTCGCGGACGTTCAAAAAATACTACGGCGCGTCGCCGAGCGATTACGCCAAAAATCTTTAAGATAAAAGCCCGAACGCTTTTGCGTTCGGGCCTCTGTCTTATTCGTCGCGGTATGTTTCGAAGTGATATTTTTTAGCGCCGCAATGCGGACAGGTGAGTTTACGCGTTTTAGGCGTGTGCGGGGCAAAAAACGCCGTCCAAAACTTAGGCACGAATTTTTTTCCGCATTCGCGGCATACGTACGCGGTGTTTTTCATCCAGACTACGACCGCAACGGTCATAACGGCTAAAAGGCACGGCATTCCGACCGCAAATGGCAACCACCAACCCTTGACTATCCACAGCACGGTAAACGCGATTTCCGCGCATAACCCCAACACCGTCAGGACCGACATTAAAACTATCGCCGCCTGATACCTCTTTTTGCTTTCCATAATTTTACGTACGTCACACAACGCCTGAGACGGAGCCGCAAGTCCGCTTTTGAGTCTTTCCTTGAAAACGCGCACGTTATCGCGCTGAGAGACGATTGCGTCAAGTTTGTCGCCGAGTTCTTTTTCCTTGTTTTCGAGCAGAACGAGCAACGCCTGCGCGCCGCCGTCTTTTTCGGAAGTAACGCGCTTTATTTCGCTCAAACTCAAACCCAGACTTTTATAAGTGCAGATAATCTGCAAGGTTTTAACGCTTTCGTCGCCGTAAAGTCTGCGCCCGCCCTCCGACAGCCCGTCGGGCTTTAACAGCCCTTCCCTGTCGTAGAACTGCACGGCGCGCACCGTAACCCCGCAGAGCGCGGCAATCTCGCCCGTCGTGTATGACATACTTTCCTCCTTTGACGGCGTAATTTTTTCGGTTTTCCCCCGCCGTCAAATTAACTTTACAATATTACGCAACGTAACGAGCAAGCGTTTTAACGAACTTTTTTAAAATATTTCAAAAATTTTTTAACCGCCGAGGGTTATACTCCCGTTCAGCACGCCATCGAAAATACTTCTGCACCAACCCGTGAACACGCGGAAAACGGACGGGATTTTATCGAAACTTGCATATATATCGGGGGCTGACTCTTTAAACTGCGGCACGGTAGCCGCGAACGCGCCCTGAGCGGAAGTAGAACCCAGCGCAATTCCTCCTGCTGCTATATCGCCTATCGCAATATAGCTTCCGTTTGCGTAACCGCCGAAAGCAAACCCGCCTATCGCCGCGCCGCCGAGCGCAAACCCGCCGATTGCGCAACCGCCGACCGCAATTACCCCCAAAGCAACGCCGCCCGCAGACAGTAGTCCCGCGGCAACCGCGCCGAGACTGAGGATACCGAGCGCAAGACAACCGAGAGATAGAATCCCGAGCGCGAGCGTGCCTATGCTCACCACGCCGACGGATAAAAGCCCTACGGAAATTATGCCGACGGATTTAATACCTAAGGCGAACACGCCCTTAGCCGTTCTGCCCAGACCTATATTTATATGCACGAGCGGCAGACCGCCGAGCGTGCGTTCGCTCTTGTATTCGAAATGCATTTTAGCAAATCTTTCAAACAGATTGGTCTGCCGTTCGGCTTGGTCTTCCCGCCGTTCTTCCCCGTCGTACTTCAAAAGCCAGTCCACGCTGACCCCGAAAAGATTGCTCAGTTTTACAAGTTTATCCGTTTCGGGGAAAGCGAGGTCGCTCTCCCAACGCGAAACCGCCTGACGGCTGACGCAAAGCGCTTCCGCAAGCTCCGTCTGCGTTAAATCTTTTTCTTTGCGGCAATTCGCAATTTTTTGTCCCGTAGTCATAGTTATAACACCTCGTAATTTTCAGATTACCTCAATTATAGAATAACAGCGGGAAAATCACAATATAAATGCGTTTACAAAGCGTAAACTTGCGATTGCTTTTTATTTTTTAAGCCGTAAAATTTCGGTATACGCCATAACGAAAGGTCCCGTGCCCTTTGCGTCGTTCTCGACGACGGGCTCGGAGATATAATATTCGTAAGACCCGTCGCGCCGCCTGTTGTTTTCGGGACCGAGCCCCGCCATCAGACAAATTCCGCCGAGGTTGAGCCGTCCGTCCGTCTGCGTGAGATACTCGCGGCAGATACCGTTGAACACCTCTTCGCCGACCGCCGCAAACCGCCTGTCCACGTAACCGTGGCGCGCGCCCTTCATCATCGCGTAAGCAATCATCGCGCTGCCCGAAGTTTCAAGATAGTTGCCCTCTCTGCCGCCCTGGTCGACGACCTGCCAGAACATCTTCTTTTCGGGATCGATATACCCTTCCAGCCCCTCTATCGTGCGTCTGAAAATAGTTATAAGTTCGGCTTTGAGGTCGGGCGCGGAAGTATCGAAATAGCTTATCGCGTCGACTAACCCCACCGTGTACCAGCCCACCGAACGCAGCCAGAAGCTCTTTGAAAGTCCCGTAACGGGATCGCTCCAGAAACTTTCTTTCGAAACGTCCCAGCCGTGATAGTAGAGCTTTTTCTGCTTATCGTACATATTCGCAAACACGGTTTTGAATTGGTTTACTATATCGTCGTAGCGCTTGCCGCCGTTGAAAAGCGTTTCGTAGCGGGTATAAAAAACCTGCGCCATATACAACCCGTCCAGCCACACCTGATTGGGATAAATTTTTTTGTGCCAGAAATTGCCAAGCACGGTGCGCGGCTGCGTTTCGAGCTGTTTATACAGCAAATCGATGGCTTTTTTATACTTTTCCTTGCCCGTTTCTGCGTATAAATCGAAGAGCACGCGACCTTCGTTGATATTGTCCACGTTGTAAGTATCGAGATCGTAACCGCGGATAGTACCGTCACCGAAAACGTAATAGTCCACGAAATTATCGATAAAAGTAAGATACTTTTTATTGCCCGTCAGCTTGTATATGGTGTAAAGCGACGTCATCATACAGCCGTCGATATAATTCCAGGCGGGCGCTTTTCCGTGACGGATGTTTTCTATATTCCATACGGGAGCGTCGGGCGCGGAATCGGCTATTAACCTGTCGATATACTCTTCGATTATCTGATAATCCATAAATGCACCTCTTATTCCACGATAACTTTTTCGCAGTTTTTCCTGATTATTTTTTCGCCCGTCACGCCGTCGAAAGTAACGTTTCTGAGCACGAGCAATTGCACGTTGTCGACGTAAAGCCCCTCTTTGCAGTACTCGCGGACGTGTTCGAGCATTGCCGGCGTAAACGGCTCTGCGTCAACTTTAAAGGAAAACGAAACGTTTTCAAGCACGATTTCCTTTATGGGACTTTCCACCAGCCCGTCGAAATACCCCGCCATACACTCGCATTCAACGCATTCTATGTCGCGGAAAGCGAATTTTCCGAGATAGGGCGTGGTTTCGTCGGCGATATGCGACGGGTCGCGCGACCACACGTATTCGGTGTGCCCGTCGGGGTCGCAGAAATAATACATATTGATTACGAGCGGCGTGATGACGTTCTCCATTTTAATGTTCTCGAACGTTACCCCGTCGATAACCGCGTATTTACCACGTCCGCGGCGCGTTTTGATTCTAAGCCCCCTGTCGGTACGCCTAAACACGCATTGCGTTACGCTTAAATCCTTGATACCGCCGCTCATTTCACTGCCGAGCACTATAGCGCCGTGACCGTTTTCGCACAGATCGTTCCTAAGCACGTGCCGCGTTGCGGGCGTTTTGTACGTCATACCCATATACAGCTTGCCCGATTTAATCGCGCAACAGTCGTCGCCGACGCTGAAACGACAGCCGATTATCTCCACGCGGTCGCAACTTTCGGGGTCGAGCCCGTCGGTATTGGGCGCGGTGTAGGGATTTTGGATAAACAAATCGTAAAATTTCAGATTCTTAGAGAAAAACGGGTGCAAGTTCCACGAAGCGGAGTTTTTACAGGTCACGCCGTGAAAAACCACGTTCTTGCATTTATTGAGGAAAACAAGCCTCGGGCGAGCTACCTTTCTGCCCTTGGGCGTATCCCACCAGGTCGATTTATCGGCGTTGCCGTTAATCACGCCTTCGCCGACTATGCTTATATCGCTTTGCCGGTAAGCCGAAATAAGCGACTGATGGCAGTCGAAGGGGTCGCCCTCCCAGCTTGCGAGCACTTCCTCCCTGCCGCCGCGCTCGGTACGCGCGGGAATATACGGATAGTTTGTCTCGCATTCGTCGCCAAGAAGCTCAGCGCCCTTTTTAAGTTCCAGGGTCACGCCGCTCTTTAAAGTCACGGGTCGGATTTTATATACGCCCGCGTCGAAAACGACTATGCCGCCGCGAGGGCAGGAGTCTATAGCTTTCTGAACGAAATACGTGTCGTCCGAAACGCCGTCCGCCGCCGCGCCCAGCTCTTTCACGTTCACCGTCTGCGTAACCGCGGGAGTTGTAAAAGTAACGCTTTTTTTGCCCAGCGTAGTGGCTACGGTATACTCCGTCTGCGGTTCAAGCCCGAAAACGGAGAAAACGTTCTCGTTCCTGACCCCGCCGATCTTTTCGCCGTTTACGAAAACTTCGTACGGGCGGGGACTGTAATAGGGGTTTTTATTGACGAGTTCGAAACACGCCGAAACGCTTGATACGAATAATTTTTTAAACATTTGCCCTCTCCTTTGCATTTCGCCCGACCAGATAGACCGCAAGGTCTTTAATCCCGATAAACAGCATATCCGCGACCACGAAGAACACCCCGAACAGAAGGGGTTCAACGCCCGCTATCGCCTGTGTGCCGTTAAGCGCGTTGATTGCGAGGTTCATAGCGAGATATAAGCCGTTCACGCACGCCGCAACGAGCACGTAATAGATAATATTCGTGAAAAAAGTCCAATACGCTTTGAACGGGAATGGGAACATCATATACGGTGCGTACTCTTTATCGCCGCGCTCGAGATACCTGAAAAGCGGGTTGACGAGCACCTCTACGACGAGCCCGAGCGTTATTCCCGTAAACGCTATCATATCCAGCGGGTCTTTTATGACGTTCTGCAAACCGAACAGTATGAAGTAGCACACCGCGCCGGCAAACCACCATTTGATAAAAATTGCTTTGAGCCAGACGGGCACTCTGCCCAGAAAGTCGGTTTTGTACGGGTCGAACTCTTTCTTCTTGCCCGTGCGCGTGTAATTTTCGGGTGCGTCCTCGCCCGTGCAGTCGGATATGAACATGGTAAGGTCGTTATCGTCCCGCGGCGCTTCGCCCTTCAACGCGGCGACCAGCTCGTCCACTTTATCGACCTTTAAATCGTAGTAATTTTCTATGGTCGTCTCGCGGACGGGTTTTTTCTTTTTTGACATAGTACTCCTATAAAAATAACCGACAAGTCGTTTTGTCGGTTATTTAGTAAATTAATCTTCCTGAATATCGATGCCGCCCTGCATATTCTCCGTAGCCGTTTCCAGCTCGACTTTGGTGTTAATCTTATTGATTAGCCGTTTATATACGGGCAACAGCGCGAACACTCCCGCCGAAGCCGCAAGCAACGAAATGTGCGTAATCATAAACGGACGGACGGGCTCTATCGCCATAATCGAATCCATTATATTCTTTTTCGTTTCTTCCGAAGCTTCCGCCAGCCGCGCGTATTGGTCTGCGAGATACCCGCTCGTTTCTTTCATTATCACTGCGTCGCAGGCTATCATCGCACCTATCATTGCGAATACGAGCACGATAAAGAAAATATTGGGCTTTTTGCGCTTGGGGAAAGCGTTTAAGTAACTTACCAGCATTAAAAGCGACAAAAGCGTGACTATGAACTGACAAATTCCCGAAGCCGTAACCGACTTGTTGCAGGTGTTAATAGCGTTTGACAGCGGGAACAGCACGAACATAAAGAATACCGTTGCCGCGAGCATTACGACGAGCGCGATTAAATGCGGCGCGCGTTTTAACGCTACGACTTTTTTACGCAGCCATTCTTTAAAACCGCGCGGATTGTTTTTGGGTTTTTCGGCAACGGGAGCGCCGTCGCGTATAACGTTTTCGTTTTCCGACATATTTCTCCCTCCTTATCTTATCGCAACGCCGGGGTTATCGCCCTCGGGCTTTTCAAAGAAGTGCGTAAGCTCGGGGTCGAACCCTATATCTATCGTCTGACCTTCTTCGTAAATGCACCACTCGGCAAACTTGCAGACGACTATCTTCACGCCGCCTATCTTGCCGTGGACGAGAGTGTTCATTCCTAAGTTTTCATTGTTGGTAACGAGCAGCTTAACGGGTCCGCCGCGCTTTATATTCTCGGGACGGACGCCTAAAACGATTTCCTTGCCCTCGTAATCTTTGAGCGTTTGCTTTTGTTTTTCGTTTAAAGGATATTCGAAAAGTTCGCTTTTGAACTTGCCGCCCTCTACCACGCCGTCGAACATATTCATCGGCGGCAGACCTATGAAAGTCGCTACGAATGTGTTGGCGGGTCTTTCGTAAAGGTCAATGGGCTTGCCTATCTGCTGAACGCGCCCCATAGACATACAGACTATTCTGTCCGCCAGAGTAAGCGCTTCGGTCTGGTCATGGGTTACGTACATCATAGTCGCGTTAAGTTTTTTATGCAAAAGCATTATCTCGCGGCGCATAGACCCGCGCAGTTTTGCGTCGAGGTTGGACAGCGGCTCGTCGAAAAGGAATACTTTGGGGTTACGCACTATCGCTCTGCCCATTGCAACGCGTTGGCGCTGACCGCCCGAAAGCTGCTTGGGCTTTTTGTTGAGCTGCGTCTTTAAATCGAGTATCTCCGCCGCCGCCATAACCTTTCTGTGGATAACTTCCTTGTTTTCCTTGCGGAGCGTGAGCGAAAACGCCATATTTTCGTATATAGTCATATGACCGTAAAGCGCGTAGTTCTGGAAAACCATCGCTATATCCCTGTCTTTGGGAGGCAGACGCGTACAGTCCTTGCCGTCGATAATAAGTTTGCCGTTCGTAATCTCTTCAAGCCCCGCGACCATTCTCAAAGTAGTGGACTTGCCGCAGCCCGAAGGACCTACCAATACTATAAATTCGCCGTCGGCAACGTCGAGGTTAAAATCGTAAACCGCCTGAACGCCGCCGTCGTATATTTTGTCGATACTCTGTAATTTAACCTCAGGCATTTACTTCACCCCCGACGGCTTTTTCTTCTTTAAGCTCTTTATCGAGATCGATTTCGCCGTTTTCGAGCTTTTTGGTAAATTCGGCGACTTCCCTCGCGCGGATACGCCCGATAATTGACGCCGCGACGATGCACGCGCCCGACGCGCCGAGCGATATAGCCATAGTGAGGAACGCGCCCATACTTATAGCCTGATTGACAATGCCCGTGAGCGGAAGCCAGAATATTCTTGCTACCTGCAACGCGCCGACGATTATCTGGAATACGAACAGCTTATCGTCGTAATTTTTTATTTGTTCGGAAAAAAGGAATACGAACAAAAGGAAGAACAGATTGTAAATAACGTCGAAAGCTATCGCCCAGGTGTAATAGAAATTGTCGTTTTTGACCTGCGAATACAGCGAAAGGAAATAAATACAGCCAAGCGCAAGCCCGATAAGGGCAAGGTTTGCGCCGAATTTATTCTTTTTGTAGCGCATTACGTCTTTTTGTAATACGGGGTTGCCTGCGTTCTTTTTCATACCGCTTCACCTCCGACAAGGTTTACGCCGTTCAACAGCTTCTTCTCGCCCTTCATAAGCATTATCTTCCAGACGAGGTTGAATATAAGTAATAGCGAAGCGACGATAACGACGGAATATACTGCGAAACCGAGATCGAACCAAAGCGTCGATTCGGAGTAGTGAATAACGTCGGGCGACATCAGCCCCTCTTCGACGAGTTCTTTGTAGTATTCCATCGATTTGTCCCACGCTGCAAAATCGAGGTTTAAAAATTCGCTTTTCCAGAAAGCGTTCATAGCCATAAGTACGATAGAAGTAACTATATTACCCAAAGCGCACGCGCCCGTGGCGACGTAATTGGAAATATAATAATTTCTTCTTTTTTGGGTGTGCGTTATATACAATACAACGGCAAGCAAAATCATTGCCACGCCGCAATACATAAGCGCGTCGTTAAAGCCCTGAATCGTAAAATAGAAAGTCGCGTCGTATTTCCCTTCCGCGGCTTGCCAGGACGAAGTCCTGTCCGAATTTAACGTCTTGCTGAGTTCCGCTAAACTTCCCGTAGCGTAAGCAAACGCATAAACGAGCGCGAGCGCGCCCGCCAAAATCATTACAAGACAAATGATTTTTTGGAATCTCATTTGAGTTTTCATTCAATATCCCCCAATAAGCCATATTGCGCAGCCCGCGCCCCCGCGGGCTGCGCTCAGACTTAATAGCAGTTTTTGTTTGCGGTTAAAACCTTAGAAAGTATACGAAACGTCCTGATAGTTGTAAGTTCCGTTAAAGCCGTTGAGAATAATATAGTTGAAAATCGAGAAGAAGTTCTTGTTGGCTTTCTGCGTACCCGTCATATACTTGAGATTGTCCTGACTCGACGCGTTGAGAATGTCGCGCGACTCGGTGCTGGATATGGGCATTCCGGTAGGAACGCAAACGTACCACCAGTTGAAGCCTTCCGCCTTTTCGTCAATGACGATTTCCAATCCCTTTACGGTTCCGAGCGCAAGGTTCTTAGCAACCTTATTCGCGCCCGCGCTTGCCGCCTTGGAAGTGAGCTGGTTTTCAAACGACTGGTCTTTAACGCCTACGGGCAGGGTAGAGCCTATAATTCTGCGCGCGTAGTCCGTGAACGAAAGCTTACCGCCCGCAATATCATCTACTTTAGATATATCAAGACCGTAAACTTCCTGACCGAGGAAGGATTTGTAGAGATTTTCGGTTACGGTGGGGGTAATTTTCTTACCGAATTCGGTTCCCGAATATTTCTTGCCCTTGAAAGTGAAGTATTTGCCTTCGGAAATTTCGTCCGCGGTAGCCTCTGCGTTGTACCAGAAGCCTCCGTTTCCGTCGGCGTTTGTTGCCATAGGTCCGTAAGTGGAAACTATCTGACCGTCGGCGGAATACAGATAATCAACGAACTGCAACGCAGCTTTAAGCTTTTCGGGATTATCTTTAAGCGCGCCGTTGAGCGCAAGTCCGCTCGTCTTGGTCGAACGCCAGCTCTCCGTAAATCTCATTATATCGGTATGGTTGCCGTCGCCGTCTACGTCCCACTTGGATACGGGCGTTACTACGGGCGCAAAGTTGAAGCCTTCTGCAAATTGCGTGGAGCTTGAAACACCTTCGTTCGCGTAGTAGTTGTTCTTGGTCTGCGTCTGCGCATAATCGTACATCATAAACGCTTCGCCCTTATCTTTAGTGGATAAACTTCCGCCGTTGTAGCTGAAACCGTCGGAAGCGGGATAGGTTTCCACCAAGCCTTCCTGAACGAGCTTGTTCATATTTTCAAGCGCGACGTAGAATTCTCTGTCGTTGCGCGCATCTTGTAATTCGCCCGCCTGATCTATATAGGTGTATTCGTATCTCGAATCGGCACCGCGTACGCCGTAAAGCTGAGCCGCAAGGCGCACCATATCGGGCGTTCTGTCGTTCTGACCCGTACGGGGAACTATACCCTTTACCTCTCTGCCGCTTACGACGAGCGAAGTTCCGCTCGACTTGATTATACGCAGAATTGCGACGAGGTCGTCAACGTCCCAGCAGGCGTCTACGCCGTTGAAAACGTCCGCGCGGTTATCAGCCGTATAGTATTGCGCTCCGTCCTCGAGATAGCATACGTCGATATACGCGCGGTACAGTTTTGCAAGCTGGTCGCCGGTCGCGTCTTTGTTTGCGGCAAGCGCGGCGTTCATAATATCTACGATATTTCCGCTGTCGCCGGCATAAGCCGCGCCCGCGATGGTCTTGTACGCTTTGCCAAGGTTTTTGTTCTCGTCCTTTGCCGCCGCAAGCGCCTTGTCGTAGTCCTTGGTTATGGTAATTTTTGCCGAACCGTCATCGTTTGCGCTTTCGATTTCGTATTTGCCCGTCTTACCCATATAGGACTCTACGGCAACGTCGCCGCACGCTTCCGAATACTTTGCGGACCCCGTAAGATCCGTACCGCCGTTGAGCACTTTGTTCGCCCAATCCTGACGGATAATGCAGTATCTTTCGATGTCGTCGTTACCGTCGAAATACGGCGCAACGAAAATAGTCTTTCCCTCGCCTGCATTATCACCCGCGGTTCCCATTCCCGCCTGCAAAAGCGAAAGGTAAACTATGGGGTTGCTCTCGAGATATTCCTTGTAATGGGGCATATACTCCAGATAATCCGCAAGATTTAGAATATTGGTGCCCTTGGAACTGTATTCAACGGCATAAGCAAGGTCGGTAGTAAACATATCTGTACTCAAATAAAGTTGCTTACCGTTATTATCGATAGTTTCTACAAGATACTTAAGGTTCGAGTTCGTCTGATTGCCGGCATAAACGTCGTTCCATTTAATGTTGAGGTCTTGCCCCATCGCCTTCCACGCGGGCTTTGCCGAACCGTTACCGTAAGAATTGTTATCGGGAAGTTTTATCGTCGTGCCGAGCGACGTGCTGAAATGGGTGCTCGTCTGAAGGTTGTTGTGACCTATCGCAAGGTTCAAAGTGACTTCCGTGCTTCTGGTATAAGACGAATAGTTGATAGAGCCGTCGGCGTTGCGGACGTTATATAAGTCCTTGGTAGTTTCGTCCTTATTTGCGCTGAGATATTTCCAATACTCTTTCGCGGTCGTCCAGCCTTTAGCGTTGGTTTTTTCTCTTAAATTTCCACCCGCGGTAGTGCCGATATGGTTTAAAAGCGCGGTAAGTTTTTCCCCGCCGGGATTATTTCCGTCGGGTCCGTCGGTACCGGGGTCTTTGGGAGTACAGGCTGCCAGCGAGGCAAACATAGTTCCCGCCATAACGGTAGATACAACCGCGGTGGCAATTTTTTTGAATTTGTTCATCTTTTCTTCTCCTTATTTTTTGTTTATATTAAAGGCTTTCGCCTTTGATTAAAACCGATATTGACGCCTCATTCGGCTTGGCTTCCCCTCCCGGGGGAAGATGTCCCGCAGGGACTGATGAGGTATATTCTTTACTCTTTTACACCGCCCATATTTACGCCCTTGGCGAAATACTTCTGAATGAAAGGGTAAATAGCAAGTATGGGAATAACCGCGCAGATTACCATCGAATACACTACCGAAGTTGCCGAATAGTCGTGAACCCAGGTAGTATCGCCCGCGCCGCCGCCCGTAAGAGTCGTCCATTCCTCTATATAATTCCTTATATATACCTGAACGGGCCAGCTGTAAGTCTGCGTGTTGCCGATAACTTTGAACGCCCAGAAATATCCGTTCCAGCGCGAAATTCCGAAGAACAGCGCAACCGTTGCGATAGTCGCCTTACTCATAGGCAAATAAACTTTCGTGAGTATCTGCATTTCCGTCGCGCCGTCTATTCTCGCCGCTTCCTCTATTTCCGCGGGCACGCCCTCGAACGAGTTGCGGAGAAGTATAATATTCGTCGCGTTCATACCCATCGCAAGGACTATCGTCCATTTAAGGTCGGTAATGCCTATGCCGTTGAATATGGAAACGGTGTTCATATAGTTCTGATACTGAGGGATAATACCCGCCGAAAACCACATCGTAAACACGAGGAAGAAGTTCCAGCCGTGTCTGCCGAGCAGTCTTTTTTTGGAGAGCGCGTACGCGCCGAGTATCGAATAGCCGAGCGCCCAGACCGTTCCGAAGAAGGTAACGAAAAGGGTGTTGGAGTAATTTACCCAGAAAAGGTTGTCTTTAAGAACGGCTAAAAACGCCGCGCCCTGAACTTCCACGGGCCATAAGATTACTTTGCCCTGATCTACCGCCGAGCCGGAGCTGAACGCCGAAGACAAGGCATATATGAGGGGGTAAACGCATAAAATCGCAAAAACTATGAGAAAGAAGTACGCTACTATTCTGAATATAAGTTCGGAGGTTTCGGTCTTCCTTCTGTTATTAACTGCTGCCGCCATTTATATCCTCCCTTAGTACAACGAAACGTCCGAAGCCTTGCGGGCTATCTTGTTCGCGCCTATAACCAGAATCATACCGATCAGGTTATTAAGCATTTCCGCCGCGGTACCCATAGATTTGTGAGTTCCCGTCCATCTGTTGGCGAGGGTCGAAACGGTGTCCGCAACCTCCCAGTTACCGCCCGCGCCCTGTCCGTCGCCGAGTAACAGATATATCTTTTCATAGCCTACGGAAAGGAGCGAACCTATTTTCATAATCAGCATTATAACTACGGTTGAGAGAATGCTGGGGATAACGACGTAGCGCATCTGCGCCATCTTGCCCGCGCCGTCTATCTGCGCCGCCTCGTACGAGGTGGGAGATACGGCTATTACCGCGGCGAAGAATACTATCGAGTCGTAACCCGCGTGTTCCCACAAATCCGTTATAATGTATATCGCCCTGTAATACTTCGTCGTATACACGAGACCGCCGTTTACCAGCGTGGGGTCCGCGCCGAACGCCTGAAACACTTTCGATACGATACCGACCGAGCCTTCTACGTTGGAGCGGAAAAGCACGAGTACGAGCGACGTTACGATGACCGTAGACAGGAACTTGGGAAGGTATACGCAGACCTGCATAATGCTTCTCGCTATGTTCGAACGCACCTCGTTGAAAAACAGCGCGAGGATAATCGGCATAGGGAACCCGAACAGTAAACCGTAAAACGCCGTGGTGAACGTGTTCCTGAACGCGCGCCAGAACAGCGGGCTGTTGGTTTTATCGGTGAACAATTCTTTAAAGAAATCGAAACCCGCCCACGTATAGGAAGCAACCTTGCCGGACTCGTCGCCGTACGCGGGGTTTTTAAAGCACGCCATAAGCTCGTACATAGGCATATATTTCCAAAGGAAATAGACGAGCACCATCGGAATAAGCATTGCGTACAATCGCCAGTCTTTAAGAATAGTCCAGCCCGCGCTCTTCCAGCTGTTCTTCTCCGTTTCGTCCCTTACCTGCTGTTCGGGGGACATAGAATACGTTCCCGTCGCCTCGTCGTAGATAAGGAAGTCGTCGCATTTGAGTTTGAACATTGAAATTTTCCTCCATATCGTTAAAACTCGTTTTCGTTAAACTTATAATGTTATTGCCTTTGCGTTTGCATCGCAAACGCAAAAAGGGATATCCCTTTTTGCTCTCTCGGCTTCTCCTTGAGGACGAGCGTTGATTTCTTTGTGACGACACGGTGCGCCGTCGCATCAACGCGAGATGAGTGAGCGCATTTTATCGCGCGAACGGTGACCGAGGCGACGGGTTTTTCCTTAACGTCGCCGAGACAGCTGTCCCGCAAGAGACCGATAGGTGTTTTATCTGCTGTCGGGCGGGTATTCGTCCCACATCGAAATCCCGTCGTCCACTTGCTTTTTTTCTTCGCCCGAGCCGCCGTGCAGCTTTTTCAGCTCCTCTTCGTCAAGCTCCGTATAGCCCCGCCAGACGTCGTCCTGCGGGATACGCGCATCATCGCGCTCGCGCGCGATACTTATTAAATATTTCTTCTGATCGACGAGCATTCCGTTCACCCGACGCAGTATCAGAAGCGCGACGACCGCGAAAGTTATATTCAGCGATTCGGTGAACAGCGTTTCGCCGAGCGCCTGTAAAAAGTTGTTTCCGAAGCACGCCGCCACCGCCGACCTGCCCAAAAGCACGAGAACGAACGCCGCGGCGGGATATATTAAAGTGAGATACCACTTTGAAAACAATTTTTCCTTGGGAATAATCTTAAAAATAAACCAGACGGGGATAATAAACGCGTTACCGACCGAGTAAATGACAAAAGAGCTTGGGTCCACGCCCCCGAAAGCGCATAAAAAAGCGCAATAGAGTACCCCGTGCGTTACGGGAAATATCGCGCCCCATAAATTCCAGCGGACGAATACTATCAGCGATACGGTAAACATAAGCGACACCGAGAAATACATTTTATCGAACCATTGTTTTACCGCAAACACGTTTACCGCTTCGAGCACCGCCATTATTACCATAAACAGGAATAAATCGACAAATTTAAAATTATTGTAGGATATTACCCCGCTTATGTCATTTTTTCTCATATAAATATATTTAATAACAAATAAGTATGTTGGAAAATTTTAGTAGTTAACACTTTATGACCGAATTATATCATAGCTTTTTTTAAAAATCAATAGGTTTTTTATTGTTTCACGAAAAAAATGTGATATAATAACAATAAATAAGAATATTGCGAGGAAATCGTATGAAAACGCTGTATTTAACGCCGAAAGACGATATAGGACAAGCTATAAATGCCTTGACCGAGCCCGCCCGAGTGTATTTAAGCGCGGGAATTTACCGACAAAAAACTAAAATTTGCGCAAATAACGTGATAATTACGGGCGAAAACCGTGAAACAACGGTGATTAGCTACGGCGACCACGCGCGTAAAATACACGCCGACGGGCAGGAATACAACACTTTCCGCACGTACACGCTATGCGTTACGGGCGAGGGAGTCGCGCTTGAAAACCTTACGGTTGAAAATACCACGCAAAACCCTGCGGAAGCGGGACAATGCGTGGCGCTGTCCGTCAACGCAAAAAAGTTTACCGCGGAAAACGTAAACCTCGTATCCACGCAAGACACGCTGTTTCTTTACCCGTTCCCCGACGACCTCGTGGTGCGCTACCGCGGATTTATTCCCCGCGACGAACTTTATTGCGAGGGCGGAAGCCTGCATTCGTTCGAAAACTGCCGCATCAGCGGAACGGTCGACTTTATTTTCGGCTGCGCCGAGGCGTATTTCCGTAACTGCGAAATAGTATCCCTCTACGACGGCAGACCCGTCGGGTACGTTGCCGCGCCCGCGCATTCGCTAAAACAGGAGCGCGGATTTTGCTTCTACGAATGCGTGTTCACCGACGGCGGCGGCGGGAAAGCGACCAACTTCCTTGCGCGTCCGTGGCGCGACTTCGGTAAATGCACGTTTATTAAATGCAAGCTGGGCGGACATATCGCGCCCGAACTTTTCGATAAATGGAACGACACCGAGCGGGACAAAACCGCGAGGTTTGAATATTACGGACTCGAATGCGGTTTTAAGCCCGCGCCCGTCGACTGGGGCACCCCCCTCGGCGGCGACGTCGCAAGAAACATTATAAAGCGCGCCCACGCGATTTTTACAGCTAATAAACGGTGAATTTGTTGAATTATGGCGCGCGAAAGCCCGCCGCGGATACCCGCGGCGGGCTTATTTAATCGGCATACATTCCCCTTGGGTTAGAAGCAAGCAAGACAAGAAGTGCGAGCACCGCCGAAGGAGCTTACTAAAACGTAAGCGACTGAGGCGGCGCGGAGCACGACACCGTATTGCGCCGCTTATAAGCCAAGGGCGTTAAAAACCGAAGTACTCGGCGGCGTTGTTATAGCAAACGTCCTCCACTATTTTACCCAGCGTTTCAAGCTCCTCGGCGGGGTATTGACCGCTTTCGACGAGTCTGCCGAGCATTTGGCACAAAAGCCGTCTGTAATATTCGTGGCGGGGATACGCGAGGAAAGAACGGCTGTCCGTGAGCATTCCCACCGACTGCGCAACCAGCCCGACCTGCATAAGCGTTTCAAGGTTTTGGCGCATTCCGTCAAGCTGATCGAGGAACCACCACGCCGTGCCTACCTGCACTCTGCCTTTTACGCCCTCTTTCTGGAAACAGCCCGCAAGCACCGTCAAAGCGTAGTTGTCGCGCGGGTTGAGGCAGTAAAGTATGGTCTTGGGCATTTCTCCGTCCTTGTCTATCTCGCCGAGCAACGCGGACAGTTTTTCCATATAAACCGCGTCCTCGATTGCGTCGTAGCCCGTGTCGGGTCCGATTTTTTCAAGCATACTCTTGGAGTTGTTGCGAAGCGCGCCGATATGATACTGCTGAACCCAGCCGTGTTTCGCGTACTCTTTGGCGAGGAACACGAGAACGTAACCCTTGTACTTATCCTGTTCGGCTTCCGAAACGCTTTCGCCCTTCATACCCTTCGAGAATACCGCGTTCGCTTCCGCATAAGTCGCGGGCGCGTAGTGAACGACGTCGAGCGCGTGGTCGGAAAGCCGCGAGCCCATTTTATCGAAGTACGCAATTCTTTCGGCAAGCGCGCCGCACAGCTCTTCAAGCGAATTTATAGGTTTACCGACTACCCCCGCAAGCTGTTTGACCCAATCTTTAAACCAGCCGAGCTCCACGTTTATAGCCTTGTCGGGACGGAACGCGGGGCGCACCTTGACTTTGAGCGTCTTGTCGGCGTTCATTTTTTCGTGCCATTCGAGGCTGTCGACGGGGTCGTCCGTCGTGCAAACGGTTTTAACGTTGAATTTATACATCATCTCGCGCGCGGTCAGCGTTTCCAGCTTTTTATTGGCTTTGTCCCAAATGACCTTGGCGTTTTTCGCGTTGATAATCTCGTCTATTCCGAAATACCTGCGCATTTCGAGGTGCGACCAGTGATAGAGCGGATTGCCCACGAAATACGGCATACTTTCGACGAATTGCAGGTACTTTTTATAGTCGTCGTCGGGTCCGGAAATGGAGTCCTCGGCGTACCCCCTCGCCCTCAGCGCGCGCCACTTATAGTGGTCGCCGTATCTGTCGCCCGCGCCCAGCCATACCTCGGCAAGATTTCTGAACTTCTTGTCCTCGTAAATTTCCCTGGGCTGCAAGTGGCAGTGATAGTCGATAATAGGCATTTTCTCGGCGTGCCCGTGGTAGAGCTTTTTCGCCGTTTCCGTGTCTAAAAGGAAGTCGTTATCCATAAACGCGTTCATTATAAAGTTACCCCCGTTTTGAAAATTGCAATTTCTTTAGTCTGATTTATTTCGTTTTTAGCGGGCTTGCCGTTCGCCGTTTCGACGATAAGGTCGATAAGTTTTTCAAGCTGTTCGTCAAAACCGCTTTCAAGCACCGCGCCCGCGTTAAAGTCTATCCAGTTTGCTTTACTCTTTGCCAAGTCGCTGTTGGTGGCTATTTTGAGCGTGGGCACGAATCCGCCGAAAGGCGTTCCCCTACCCGTAGTGAACAGCACGAGGTGACAGCCCGCCGCGGCGATATTGGTCACCGCACACATATCGTTGCCCGGTCCGTTTAACAGATTAAGCCCCTTGCGCGTGACGAACCCGTCGTCGAAAACGACGTCCTCCACGGGACCCGAACCCGACTTTTGCGTACAGCCGAGCGATTTATCCTCGAGCGTGGTTATCCCGCCCGCCTTGTTGCCCGGCGACGGGTTTTCGTAGACCGTCTGACCGTTGCGCCTGAAATAGTCCTTGAAATCGTTGATAAGTTTAACGACTTTTTCAAAGGTTTCCCTGTCCTTGGCCCTGTTCATTAAAAGCTGTTCCGCACCGAACATTTCGGGGACTTCCGAAAGCACCGTAGTGCCGCCCGCCGCCACTATATAGTCGCTGAAAAGCCCTACGAGCGGGTTTGCCGTTATACCCGACAGCCCGTCCGAGCCGCCGCATTTAAGCCCGACTTTCAGGCAGGATATATCCCGTTCAACGCGCTTGTCGTTCTTCATAACCGAAGCGATTTGCCTTAAAAGTTCAACGCCGCTTTCAATCTCGTCGGAAACCTCCTGACAGACGAGGAATTTTATCCTGTCTCCGTCGATTTTCCCCAGCCCCTCGCGGAACGCCGCGGGCTGGTTGTTCTCGCAACCCAGTCCGAGAACGAGCACGCCGCCCGCGTTGGGGTGCCTGACCATTTTGGACAGTATAAGCTTCGTGCGCTCGTGGTCCTCGCCGAGCTGCGAACAGCCGTAAGGATGCGTGTAAGCGAAAACGCCGTCGAAACCGTCGTGACCGTATCTCTTTTCGAACTCCTCGACGATAAGCTTAGCCTGCGCGTTTACGCAGCCGACCGTGGGAATAACCCAAAGTTCGTTGCGTATGCCCACGTCGCCGTTCTTACGCTCGTAAACGTTGACCTTGCGCGAAACGACCTTTTTTACGGGCGTTTCCGCCTTCTCGTATACGTATTCGAGGTTTTCCGAAAGATTGGTCTTTACGTTGTGAACGTGAACGTGTTCGCCCGCTTTTATATCGGAGGTAGCCCGCGCTATGGGGTTGCCGTATTTGACGATATTCTCGCCCGCCTTAATATCTCGCAAGGCGAATTTATGTCCCTTTGTAATATCGTTTACGAGCGTTACCCCCTCGTATATGCCGCGTTTTTCAAGGTCGCACAGCGCAACCGCGACGTTATCGAGCGGGTTTATTATAATAGTTTTTTTCATAGTATTATTTGCATTTACCCTTGCAACCGCAGTTGCCTACGAAGCAGTCCACCGCCGCGCGCATTCCGTTTTCGCTCATAGCTTTGAGATACTTTGCGACCGTTTGCGCGATTTGCGGGTGAATGCCGTTCATATCCGTATCCCACGCGTCCTTCCAGCCCAGAACTTTGCGCGCAAGCTTTTCGTAGTCGCCGTCGAACTCCGCCCAAAGCGTTTTCCATTTTTCGAGATACGTGGGGTCGTCCGCGAGTTTGATATCCTCGTTGCCTCTCTTACCCTTGTGGAATAGCACGAGCGCCGCAAACGCGAATATAAGATGTTGGGGCAGTTCGCCCTTGATTCGCACGTAGTCGGTTAAAGTAGGCAAAAGGCGGGTTTTGAACTTGGTCGTGGAGTTGAGCGCAATCGACATAAGCTCGTGGCGAATATACGGGTTGCGGTATCTTTCTATTACCGAGTTTGCAAACGCCGTCATCTGGTCCTGCGGCAAATCTATAGTGGGGTTTACTTCTTCGAATACGAAGTCGCGCACGAATTTTTCTATCGCGGGATCGTTCATAGCCTCGCCCACGGTGTCGATTCCCGCAAGGTACGCGACGGGCACGAGCGCGGTGTGCGAGCCGTTTAAAATCTTGACTTTTCTCTGCTTATAGGGCTTGATATCGTCGGCAAAAATTACGTTTAACCCCGTACTATCCGCCGGTAACGCCTGCTGTACGGAGGGTTCTTTCTTTAAAACCCAGAGGTGGAAAATCTCGCCTTTTACTACGTTGTTGTCGATATATCCCGTTTCTTTCCGAATTTCTTCTATCTCGTTTTTGGGATAGCCGGGGACTATTCTGTCTACGAGAGTGGAGGTGAAATGACACGCCGATTTTACCCACCCGACGAACGCCGCGTCCATTTTGTTTATTTGGGCAAGCTCGATAAGACAGCGGTAAAGCTCGTCGCCGTTGTTGTCGATAAGCTCGCAGGGTATAATATTCAACCCCTTATTCTCGTCACCGCCGAACTTGTCGTAACGCCTTTTCAAAAGCGCGAGCAGTTTACCGGGGAAACTCTTGGGACACGCGGTAAAGTCGGTATCCGTCGGATCGACGGCTATGCCCGCCTCCGTGGTGTTGGAAATTATTACTTCAAGATCCTCGCTTTCGCCGTATTTAAGGAATTTTTCGTAATCGGCGAAAGGGTTCACGCAGTCGCCGACGACGTTTATTACCTGACTGCTTTTAACGTTCCTGCCGCCGTCGATACCCTCGAGGCGGAGCGTGTAAAGTCCGTCCTGCGCGGCAATTTCGTTGACCCTGCCGAAGGGCATAGGCTGAACGAGAACGACGTCCGAACAAATCGCGCCCTTGTCGTTGAGGTCCTGAATTATCCATTCAACGAACGCGCGCAGAAAGTTGCCCTCGCCGAACTGCATTATCTTGATTTTTCTTTTGGGTTTATTGAAAAGTTTACTGCTTAACTGTTGCATTTTTCCACTCCTTATCTGCCTGTATCAATGCCTTTTTACGCTGCTCTTTACGGCGAGTTCGGTCTCGCAATCGTACACGTACGCCGCCGAATAGGGCACGCAGAAAGCAAACTTTCCGCCTATTTCGGGGGTGTGGTGGGGATTGACTTTCAGAATGACGTTTGCGCCGTCCACGTTGGCGTAAACGTTGGTCGTGTCGCCGAGAAGCTCGGTAAGATCTACCGTCGACTCGATAACGTAGTGGTCGCCCGCGACTTCGGAAGGCAGTTTAACAGCCTCGGGTCTGAACGCGAACACGACTTCCCTGCCCTCGATTGCCTTTACGTCGTCAACGACGGGCGTGAGGTCGACGGACTTGTCTCCGACTTTAACGGACGCGTTTTCGACTTTGCCTTTGATAAAGTTCATAGGCGGCTCGCCGATAAAGCCCGCTACGAAGAGGTTGCACGGGTGGAAATACAGCTCGTAAGGCGTGCCTATCTGCTGAACGTATCCGCCCGATTTCATAACGACTATTCTGTCCGACATCGTCATAGCTTCCGTCTGGTCGTGGGTGACGTAGATAGTCGTCGCGCCTATCGAACGGTGTATCTGTTTGATTTCCGAACGCATCGTAACGCGCTGTTTCGCGTCGAGGTTGGACAGCGGCTCGTCCATAAGGAAAATATTTACCTTTCTTATGAGCGCGCGTCCGACGGCTACACGCTGGCATTGACCGCCCGAGAGATTTCTGGGAAACCTTTCAAGGTATTCCGTAAGCCCGAGTATTTTAGCCGTCTGCCTTACTTTTTCGTCGATTAAGTCCGCGTCGACCCCCTCGAGCGTAAGCCCGAAGCCGAGATTTTCGTACACCGTGAGGTGCGGATAGAGCGCGTACGACTGGAACACCATAGCGATACCTCTGTCGCGCGAGGACGTCTGGTTAGCGAGCACGCCGTCGATATAAAACTCGCCCGAGGTTATATCTTCAAGCCCCGCAATCATACGCAGAGTAGTCGATTTACCGCAACCCGAGTCGCCGACGAGGCAGATAAACTCGCCGTCGTTTATCTCCATATTGAAGTCGTGAACGGCGTGATAGCCGTTGGGATATACTTTGTTTACGTCTTTGAATATAAGATGCGCCATATTATTTTTCCCCTTTTTGAATTTACCGGTTAAATTGTTATCTCAAATCTTCCGTTCTGATATTGTCCATATCGTCGTAGGTCTGGTTCTCGCCGCACATACCCCATATAAAGGTATAGTTGTGCGTGCCCACGCCGCTGTGAATGGACCAGCTGGGCGATATTACCGCCTGTTCGTTGTGCATTACGATATGCCGCGTTTCCCGAGGCTGACCCATCATATGGATGACCGCCTGATCTTCGGGCAGTTCGAAATACATATAAACTTCCATTCTGCGCTCGTGCGTGTGGCTGGGCAATGTATTCCACGCGCTGCCCTCGGCAAGCTCCGTCATACCCATCGCAAGCTGGCAGCTTTCGCAAACGTCGCCGATAATGAATTGGTTGATGGTACGCTTGTTAATTCCCTCGAGAGTGCCGAGGTGCCTCTGCACGCAGTAACGCACGCCCTCGGGCGCGGGTTTGCCATTAACTGGCTTGGTTATTTTGACCGTGGGGTAGGTCTTGTGCGCGGGGCTGGAATTGATATAGAACTTAGCGGGGTTGTTCGCGTCGACGGAAGAAAACTCCACTTCTTTCGTACCCATTCCCACGTAAACGCCTTCTTTATGACCTATTTCGTATTTCTTGCCGTCGAGCTTTATAACACCCGCGCCGCCGATATTGATTACGCCGAGTTCACGCCTTTCAAGGAAGTATGCCGTTGCAAGTTCTTTGAACGTGCCCAGCGACAGCGGCTTTTTGACGGGCATTGCGCCGCCCGCGATTATTCTGTCCTGATGCGAATAGGTGAGTAAAATCTCGTCCGCTTCGAACAGCTTTTCTATTAAATATTTTTCCCGAAGCTCCTTAGTGTCGTACTTTTTGGAATCGTCGGGGTGGTTTGCGTACCGTACGTCGAATTTCATAATAAACTCCTTAATATTAATTTCACGAAAATTGCTTTCTATTCCGCGAAAACAATTTTCCGTGATTTTGAGGGCTTCTCTCCCTCGTCGCGGCAAACTGCGCTTAGTACGCTTTGAACCCGCTCAAAGCCTAATCTTGCCCCGTTGCCGCTCCTATTCCCGCAAAGTGGTACTTTGCGGGAACCCTGCGAAAAGAATACACGCACATAATCGCGGGCATTCACCTCGGTGCCCGAGGGCAAAGCCCGACGGTTTGCACACTTTATTGTAAAAATTTCAAATAATAATGTGCAAAGGCGCAAGTATGCGCAAATCTGGTGCGCTAAGCAAAAAGTGTGATTTTTGCTTGCGCCGTTGATTAATTATACTCTATCCCAAACTTCACTCACGAACCGAATGCAGGGGACTATATCGTCGCCCGTAGTGCCCTCCAAAACGAGTATCGCGTTTTGGTCGTAAGCCTTTATCGCGCCTAAAATTTTATAAAAATCGAACTCGCCTTTGCCGAGCGGAACCTGCCTGACTTTGCCGTCCTCAAACGTGAAATCCTTGATATGGAAAACAAGAATTTTTCCCGCGAAAGTTTCCAGACCCTCGCGCAATATTTCAAGGTATTGAGAATAATTGGACGCGTCGAGATAGTTATACAAATCGAATATAACCTTGATATTGTCCGCGCCGATAAGGTCTATCGCGCGCTTTAAGGTTTTAACGTCGTAACAGACGTGCCCCGCGGCGCCCTCCATACCGACGAACGCGTTCACGGACTTCGCATAATCGCAAAGTTCCTTGAAAGTCGCAACCACGCGGGCGAGCGCCTCTTCGGTGCGGTTGAGCGGATTGTACGTCCACTTGTCGTCGTTGTAACTGCCCGTTTCCGAACCGACGACGGGACAGCCGAGCTCGCGGGAATACTTTAAATAGTCCTTAAAAACGGCTTTACCATTTTCGACTTTCGCCGCGTCCGAATGCACGGGATTGAAGTACGCGCCTATCAGACCCACGGATATGCCCGAGTTTCGCAAAGTTTCGCCTATAAAACGAGCGGTTTCGGCGTTGAGCGCGTCGGGCGCGTACTTTATTTCGTCCATAAACTTGTAAGCGACTAATTGGACGGCGGATATGCCGCAGTTTTGCGCTTTTTCAACGGCGTTTTCAAGTCCCTTTACGCCGAGATCGTGCGTTCTGAAAGCTATCTTCATAAATCCCTTCTTATGACTTACTGCGCAAGCAAAAATCACACTTTTTGCTTAGCGCACCAGACTTACGCCAATTTTCGTGAACTTATCTCTGTACTCTGCCCGAGCCGTCGCCGCCCGCAAGCGCCTCTACTTCCTTGCGGGAAACGAGGTTGAAATCGCCGGGGATAGTGTGTTTAAGCGCGGAAGCCGCAACGCCGAATTCCAGCGCGGCTTTGAAATCCTTGCCGTCCAAAAAGCCCGTTATAACGCCGCCCGCAAAGCTGTCGCCGCCGCCTACGCGGTCCACTATGGGCGAAATTCTGTATTCTTTCGAATGGTAAAACTCCTTGGTTTCGCCGTTGTAAATGCACGCCGACCAGCCGTTGTCCGAAGCCGAGTGGCTCACGCGCAAG
Organism: uncultured Christensenella sp.; assembly: GCA_949878495.1. Classification (GTDB taxonomy): domain Bacteria; phylum Bacillota; class Clostridia; order Christensenellales; family Borkfalkiaceae; genus Coproplasma. Next base: position 19,881 of record CATLAR010000001.1, on the reverse strand, counting down.
GACGACACCGCATACTTAAAGCCGAACTTTTTGACCATCTGCTCGAAAATCGACTTGTATCCCGCAAGCTCGAGTTCGCCGCTCGTAACGTCGGTATTGCCGGGCTTGAAACCGAGCACGAGCTCCGCGTCCTCTTCGTTGCCTATGCAGACGTCAACGTACTTCATAAGCCCCGTCATTACCTTTTGCGCCTTCTCGCTCGACCACAGTTTTTTGCGGAAATTGAGGTCGCAGGAAACGGTTACGCCGTGTTTTTTTGCGGCTTTAAGCGCCTCTTCGGTGAGCGCCGCCGCGCTGTCGGAAACGGCGGGGGTAATTCCCGTGAAATGGAACCAGTCCGCACCCTTGAAAACAGCGTCGAAATCGAAGTCTTTCGCCGTCGCCGTAGTTATCGACGAATGCGCCCTGTCGTAAACTACTTTGGAAGGACGCATCGAAGCGCCCGTTTCAAGGAAATAAATGCCCAATCTCTCACCGCATTTTGCGATATGGCAGGTTTCCACGCCGTATTTGCGGAGCGCGGCAATCGCGCATTCGCCCAGCTCGTTGTCGGGAACGGCGGTAACAAACTCGGCGCTATGTCCGTAATTCGCGCAGGACACCGCAACGTTTGCTTCGCCGCCGCCGTAGTTGATATCGAACTCGTCGGCCTGTATAAACTTTTCGTTGTTGGGGGTGGAAAGGCGAAGCATTATTTCGCCCATAGTTACGATTTTTTTCATTTAATTTTCCTCGCTGAAATTTTTCTTTGCGTCGACCGCGCGCAGCCTTGTCCGCGCCGTAGTCGGTCAATTATTATTATAATAATGAAAGCGGTCAATTCCATACATAAAACGGACTTATTTATATATTTTTCGGATATACTTTCGACAAAAAATACGCCCGCTTTTACGACGGGCGTCGTTTTTTACCTCGCCCCTGCCCCTCCCCTCAAGGAGCGAGCAAGAGTAAATCCTTTACCGACCGAGCCAACCGCCGTCTACCGCCAGCGTAAAACCGTTTACGTAGTCGGAAGCCGACGAAGCAAGGAACACCGCCGCGCCTTCCAGATCTTCGGGCGTGCCCCATCTTCCCGCGGGAATTCGCGAAAGAATGTCCGCGCTGCGCTCGCCGTCGCTGCGGAGCTGTTCGGTGTTGTTGGTAGCCATATATCCGGGGGCGATTGCGTTTACGTTAATACCGTACTTCGCCCATTCGTTGGCAAGGGTCATAGTCACGCCCCTTATCGCCGACTTAGACGCGGTGTACGACGGAACGCGTATGCCGCCCTGATAGGAAAGCATAGAAGCGATATTGATTATTTTTCCGCCGCCGCCTTGTTTTATGAACTCCTTAGCCACCGCCTGCGTGAGGAAAAACACGGTTTTCAGGTTTACGTCCATAACACCGTCCCAATCCTCTTCGGTGAATTCAATCGAATCCCTGCGCTTGATAACGCCCGCGTTGTTGACGAGTATATCCACCCGCCCGAACTTTGAAAGCGTTTCTCCGACCACGCGCGGAATAACTTCGCAAGAACCGAGGTCCGCGATTACGTTATAAAAACCGTCGCCCAGCATTTCCGCCGTTTCCGTGCTGGGTCTGCGGGACACGCCTACGACTTTCGCACCCGCCTCAACGAACGCGCGGCAGATCCCCTGCCCCAGACCCGTGTTGCTGCCCGTGACTATCGCCACTTTGCCGTTTAAGCCGAATTTATCGAGTATCATTTTCTCACCCCGTATTACTCTGGTTTCAGTATAGCTATTTTACAACCAATCGCGCGCGATTTCAAGGGGTATTTTTAAAATTTTTGACGAAAAAGCGCTTAACGCCACGCTTTGGGCACGTAAGCGGGAATTTGAAATTTTTTTAGAACGTTTGACTTGCAATTTCAAATATAATAATATATAATTGTTTTATTATCAACCATAGGAGCGCGTGATGGACGTACCCGACAGTTGTCAAAACTTTAACTTAAAAAAAGATTAATTCCGTACTGAAGCGAACCCCGCGGTGCACGGAATTATTCCGTGCACTTTTTTATTGAGGTAGCTTATGGTAAAATACTTTTTTTCCGCCGCGGACGGAAAACTCGAAAAAACAGAAAAATTCAAAGATTTATGCTGGGTGGATATGGTCAACCCCACCGACGACGAATGCGAGGACGTAGCGGCGTTCACGGGCGTGCCCGAAGATATGATAAAAGCCGCGCTCGACGAAGAGGAACGCGCGCGTTCGGAATTCGACGAGGGTTGCAGTATGTTCGTAGTTGACTGTCCCGTGCTCGAAGAGGGCGTGAACGGCGACAGTTACACTACCCTGCCCCTTTCCATCATATATAATAAGCGTTGCGTGATAACCGTATGTCTGAAAGGCAACACTGTTTTAAAGGACTTTATCACCGGGCGCGAGCGGGTATACAGTCACAAACCCGTGCATTTTGCGCTGACGTTTATGCTTGACAACGCAAAACGGTTTTTGTACTGTCTTAAACAAATCGACCGTAAAAACCACCGCATTCAGAACGAAGTAGGCAGGACGATGAAGAACACGGAGATTATCCAGCTTCTCGATTTGCAGAATTCGCTCGTATATTTTTCGACCTCGCTCAACGCGAATGAGCGCGTGCACGAAAAACTTTCAAAGGTCGAAGCCGTTAAATCGCACGAGGACTACACCGACTTGTACGACGATCTGAGCATTGAAAACAAGCAGGCTATCGAAACGTGTAATATCTACAAAAATATTCTCAGCGTTACTATGGACGCATACGGTTCGGTCATTTCCAACAACTCGAACGACTCGATGCGCAAACTGACAATTATCACTATTTTGCTTGCCGTGCCGACTATGATTGCGGGTTTCTGGGGAATGAATATGCCCGTGCCCGGCGAAAACGGCGTTACTTTCGCGCAGACCGCCGTGTTTTGGCTGGTAATTCTGGCAACCGCCGTTTTAACCGCCGCCATTGCCATTATTATCGTAAAGGGCAACCCGTTCGGAAAGCTGCAAAGGCTGAAAAAACGGCACAAAAAGGACAAAAAAGACAGAAAGGACTCAAAATAAATGCCTTTAATGCAGTACCGCTGTAAAAAATGCGGTAAAAAATTCGAAGAGCTCGTCAAAAAATACGACGACGAAGTATCGTGCCCCGACTGCGGCGAAGTATGCGAACGCGATTATTCGGGTTGCGTTTACTCGGCAACGGGCAAACCCGCGAAAAAATGCAGCGGCAACTGCAAGACCTGCGGGGGCTGTAAATAATCTGTAAATAATAATTCTTAAAAGCGCACGCAAAAAAAGCGTGCGCTTTTAGTTTGCAAAAAATTTTTTCAAACCGTGGTATAAACTTTTCAAATAAGTCAATAACTCCTCTGTCAATAAAAAAAGGAGGGGAGCATATGCGCGCACTTAAAATGCTTTTACTGACGCTCTCGGCACTGCTTATTACAGCGGCGGCGGGCGCGTTGCCTGTAAAACCGTGTTTCGAAGACGGCGGCAACTACACGTTCTACTGCGGAACGAGCTCTGCCGACTGCAAAACCGTAACCGCAACGATAAGCCCCGCGGCGGAAAAACTGCGGCTTAAAAATATTTGCGGCGAAAGCGTCGACTTTGAAAACTTCGACCTTGACGGCTTTTTAAGCGCGTACGGCGCGGAAGTGGTTTTCACCGAAGAACTTGACGGCGGCGTCAACTACTACTGCACGGCCAACCTTCCTTATTCGGTCAACTTATACGGTAAAACCATAAACCTGCACGTTTGTGTGCGGGGCGGGAACGCAAGAGCGGCTTCGCCGATAATTTTCGGCGGCTACTGAATAAAAGGCAGAAATGCCGTCAAAAAAATAAAATAAGGAGTTTTAAAATGAAAAACACAGAAAAAACCAAACCTACCAAGAAGAAAATTTTAACGTATTACCTCGTTTTGGCGGCTTGCCTCTTAGTGATAGCGGGCATAACCGTCGGCATCGTATTCGCGGTCCGCGCTAACTCGGTCGTCGCGCCTCCCTCCATCGAAGCGCCCGACGGCGACAAGAATCCCGACGACGGCAAAGAGCCCGACGACGGCGACGAAGAACAGCCCGACAAACCTACGAACTCGCAGTACGAGTTTATCGTACCCGTAAAGGACGTAAACCTGTCGCAGGCGCACGTATTCTACTACGACAAGACGCTTGACAGATACTGCCTGCACGAAGGTATGGACTTCTCCTGCGCGGCGGGAACCGAAGTCTACGCAGCGGTTGACGGCACCGTCAAGAGCGTTTCCAACCGCGACGAACTCTACGGCGCAGTCGTAACAATCGAACACGCGGACGGCGTTACCACCGTTTACAAATTCATCACCCCCAAGGAAAACCTCAAGGCGGGAGATAAAATCGACCGCGGCACCGTTATCGGCACCGTAGCAACGGCGACCGGCGTTGAAAACGCCCACGGCGACCACCTCCATTTCGAAGTGCTTAAAAACAACGTTATGCAGGACCCCGACGATTACCTTGACATCATTTCCAAATAATCAAGCCCCCCCTTGGCGGCGGACGAGCTTCGGCAGTCCGTCGCTTTTATTTTTGCATAAAATTATATTATTCATAGATAATTCAGGTGTTAAAGTTAGTAATTTTCAGGCGTTTTTATAGTATTTAACATTCCCAGCGCGGCGTTTGATAAAATTAACAATAAAATGTTAATTTTGTTATTTTCTTTCTTCTTTAAAAATATAACCCGTTAAATTCACAAAAATTATCGGTATTAACATAAATTATTGTTAGAAAATAACAAAAAATCAATTTTAAAAATTTATTGAAATGTTATTGACTAACACGAAGGTTAATGATATACTACAAGCGAAATCAAGGTTCGAAGGCGGATAACCGCCGAAACCGCGACGATAAAATAAGCGACAAGGAGGTTATGGAAATGTATATTTATGACGAATTGAACGAGTTAGATGAAAGCTTAACGGAATACGGCGTTTCGTGCCTCAGCTACGTAGCGCTGAACTGCGCGAGATAAACTTCACGAAAACAGGGAAAAAGATAGAAATATTTATTAAGGAGTAAAAGGAGTAAAATTATGTTCTATTTTGAAAATGGAAGCGAAAGAGAAGAAAACAAGAATTTCAACGACTTCGTTACTATGTACGCTTGCTTCCTTGCGTTAAACGTCAACAGATTCTAAAAAATTATCGCAAAAGACGCGGTGACGGAAAAATTCCGTCACCGCTTTTCATTTACATATTATCCGCGTCCAGCCCCGAATAATTGATAACGGCGCGTTTTTCCACTCCCGCCATAGGCGCGAGCAGGTAATCCGAAAGGCACTTTATATTCACCCCCGCCGCAGCGGCGCGCGCCTTTATTTCACCGTCGTCGGCTGCGTCCGGAAATTTGGCGGTGACGTGCAGTCCGCTGCCCGTGTCGCTAACCTCGCACACGCCCTCAAGCCGTTCAAGCAATTTCTTGCGAACGCCCTTATAGTAATTGCGCATTCTTGAAATATGCCGCTCGAAATACCCGCCGCCCAGCATTGCGGCAAGCGCTTTCTGCTCGAACAGCGGCACGGTGTTGGCAACGCCCGAAAACGCATTCAGATACTCTTCGTAGAGCGCGGGCGGCAGAACCATATACCCCAGCCTCATTGACGGCGCAAGACTCTTGGAAAAGGTGTTCATATAAATCACGCGCTCGGGGCACAGCCCGTAAGTGCTCTGCAAGGGCTTTCCCGCGAGCCTGAATTCGCTATCGTAATCGTCCTCGACGACGTAGCCGCCCTTCTCTTTCGCCCAAGCGATCAGTTTAAGGCGTTGTGTAACGGGCATTACCTCGCCCGTGGGAAATTGGTGCGAGGGCGAAACGTGCGCAACGGTCGCGCCGCTTTCTGCGAGCGCGTCCACGTCCATTCCCTTTTCCCCGACGTTCACGGCAACCCATTTCGCGCCGTTTAAAGCGTAAGTAGCCGAAATTTTGCCGTAGCCCGGGTTTTCTACGGCGTACAGCCTGTCTCTGCCGAGCAGTTGCACGATAACGCCGTAGAGATACTCAGACCCCGCGCCGACTATTATATAGCGCGGGTCTACGTCCATACCCCTCGCGCGGTAAAGGTATTCGGAAAGCGCGCATTTCAATTCGACGTCGCCGTCGCAGGGCACGCGTTCGAGCAAATGCTCGCCGCAATCGGCAAGAACGAACCGCATAAGCCGCGCCCAGGTGGCAAACGGGAATAGCCGCGCGGGCACGCTGCCTTTTACGAGATCGACCTTGAATTTTACGGGCGGCTGCGGTGTTTGACGGAGCGGCGAGGAACGCGGCGCGCTCTGCACCGCCACGTTTTCGACGAAATAACCGCTGCGTTCCTTGCTGTAAATATACCCCTCCGCGGCGAGCTGTTCGTACGCAAGCTGAACTGTGACCACGCTCACGCCGAGGCTTTCGGCAAGCGCGCGCTTTGAAGGCAGTTTTTCGCCCGCCCTTACCTTGCCGCGAAGAATTTCGCCGCGGATATTTTCGTACAGCGTATAATATTTATTTTCGGTAAGCTCGAATTCAAACATATTGTCCTTTTTATTTTTGCGAATACATTCTGGTATTATAAAATAATCAAAAATTGATTACAAACATATTACCACCTATATAGTATAATAGTCAAGAAATAATTTGACGGAAGTGTTTTCAATGAAAAACAAAAAGTTACTTTTTACCACGAAATGGATAACCTACACCGCGCTTTTGACGGCTTTGGTAGTGGCGATGGGCTACGTGCCGGGCATACCCGTTTTGACGGGCAAAATTTATTGGTGCGACTTTGCCATTTACACCGCGGCGTATCTTATGGACCCGCTCAGTGCGGCGATAGTCGGCGGCGTGGGCACGACGTTCTTTGACCTTTTCGGCATTAACGGCACGGCTTACAACGCGTTGCCGTCGTTGCTTATACACGGTTTGCAAGGCTGCGCCGCATCGTTCATTTTCGCTATGCTGAGAAGGTTTTTCAACAAAGCCCGCAGCGATAAAAGAGAGCTTATAATAGCGCTTATTTCAAGCATATTGCCCGCTCTGATAGTAATTCTGGGGTATTTTATCAAGCGCATTACATGGGAAGGTTTGGCGCCCGCAGTTGCGGTTATGAAAATGCCTGCAAACGTTTTACAAGAAGTCGTAGGCGTAGGCGTTGCGATAGTTATTTGCTACGTATGCCGCCTGAAAAAGCAACTTATTAACGCCCGACTTCTGCCGGATTTCGAAAGCGAAATTCTCAGCCGAGAGCGTACGCGCGTTGCCGAAAACGCCTCCGAGTCCGCCCCCTCACCCAAACCCGACGAAGCGTAAAAAGAGCGCGTTGCTTTCGGCAACGCGCTCTTTTATATTTCTCTTCCTATTAATTCGTCAAGCGGAATACCGTAATAATCCGCCAGAATAACGCAAAAATCTATATTGGGCAAAACTTTTCCGCTTTCCCATCTGCTGAGATTGGCGTTGCTTATACCCGTTTCGGATTCAACCTGTTTCAACGTTTTATTCCTCTTTTTTCTTTGATACCTGAGTTCTTCGCCGTAATTCCTCATTTTTCGTCCCTGAGAAAAAATTATAATACAAATTTGTAGATTTTTCTTGACTTCTACAAATATGTAGATTATAGTATTATTATCTACTGATTTGAAAACGGAATACAGCTTTTTCATAAAAAACGCCGCAAGGGCGGCGAATATTCTTTAATAACACACACTTATATAGATTAGTAATAATCGGGGCGCCTTTCGGCGCCCCGATTACTGTTTATTCAACGAAGTTTATCGGCTATTTTAAGCAAAAATTCCCGCGAGTTGAGCTTGACGGGAGTTACGCCGTCAAGACTGAAAAGCGGTATCAGATCGCCCGTCATATACCCCGACCCGATTGTCGAAAGCACTGCGCGTTCAAGCTTTTGCGCAAACTCAACGAGCGGAGCGTTTCCGTCAAGCTCGCCGCGTTTTGCCAGCGCACCCGTCCAGGCGAAGATAGTAGCCACGGGGTTTGTCGAAGTCTCCTCCCCCTTCAAATGCTTGTAATAATGCCTCGTCACCGTGCCGTGCGCCGCCTCGAACTCGTACGCGCCGTCGGGAGAAACGAGTGCCGAAGTCATCATTCCCAGCGAGCCGTACGCCGTTGCGACCATATCGCTCATAACGTCGCCGTCGTAATTTTTACACACCCACAAAAACCCGCCGCCGCTCCTTACCGCGCGCGCGACCACGTCGTCCACCAGCGTATAATTATAGGTAATGCCCGCCCGCGCGAATTTGTCCGCGTACTCGTCGCGGTAAATTTCCGCAAAAATATCTTTGAAACGGTGGTCGTAAACCTTGGAAATCGTGTCTTTCGCACCGAACCAAATATCAAGTTTATGCTCGAGCGCGTAACCGAAGCAGCACCGCGCGAACGCCGATACGGAAGCGTCGGTATTATGCACGCCCTGAACTATGCCCGCGCCGCCGAACGTATGAATGTGCTTGCGCCTGACCTCTTTCCCGTCCCTTTCGACTACGAGATAAACGCTCTCGCCCTGCGCGGCGAAGTCCTCCACCGCGTCGTAAATATCGCCGTAAGCGTGGCGCGCGACGACGATAGGCTTTTTCCACGCGGGAACGTAGGGCGTAACGCCCCTGACCGTAATTGGCGCGCGGAACACCGTGCCGTCGAGAATACGGCGGATAGTGCCGTTAGGGCTCTTCCACGCCTTTTTGAGCGAGTACTCTTCCACCCTCTGCGCGTTGGGCGTAATCGTTGCGCATTTGACGGCAACGCCGTACTTCTTCGCGGCAAGCGCGGCAAGTTCGGTCACCTTATCTTCGGTTTCGTTTCTGTGCACCAGACCGAGGTCGTAATACTCCGTTTTAAGCTCGACGTAAGGCTCTATAAGTATCTCTTTTATCCAGCCCCACAACACGCGCGTCATTTCGTCGCCGTCCATTTCAACGACGGGCACTCTCATTTTTATCCTTTCCATAGCTGAATTATAGCTTATTTTACACCCGTTTTACAAGCGTTTGCCGAAACGTTTTTTAGTATCCCCGTTTTTATCAGCTTTTTGCTCTTTTCGGCTTTGAAGTCGGCGGCGGCTTGTTCGAGCACGCCGTCCAGAACCCGCCCGAAGTCCTTGAACCCGCCCGACAGCAAATAATAGGCGAGCGACCCCGGCACGGTGTTTATTTCGCTGACGTAAACTTCGTCGCCGTCGATTATGTAGTCGAAGCGCACTATGCCGCGCATTCCGAGTTTTTCGTACACTTCCGCCGTAGTTTTTTTGATTAATTGCGACATATCAGGGGGTATATCGGCGGGAAACACGCTCTTCGCGCCGCCCTGATACTTCTCTTCGAACGAGAAAATATCCCCGCCCGACAACGGCTCTTCGCATTCGGAAGTAACGACCCGCCCGTCCGAAAGGTACGCGGCGCAGTTTATTTCACGCCTGTTTTCAACGTATTTCTCGATAATCGCGCCTTCGTCGTACATCAACGCGCATTCCAGCGCCTCAAGCGCCTCTTCGGCGTTATCCGCGCGGCTCACGCCTATGCTTGAACCGAGGTTTACGGGCTTTACGATAACGGGAAACTGCGGCATATTCCCGCACGTATTTAGTTCTTCAGCGCTCTTAACATACGCGTATTCCAGCGTTTTAACGCCCAGCCCGCCGAGCACGATTTTCGTCAGATACTTGTTCATAAACGCCGAACTTTCGAAAATCCCCGCGCTTGCAAAGGGAAGCCCCGCCGCTGCGCACAGCCCGCTCAACGCGCCTCCCTCGCTCCTGCCGCCGTGACAGCAGTTGAGTGCAACGTCCGTGCGAACGAACTTTTTTAACCTGCCGCGCTTGTTGAGCGTATAAAGACCGCCGTCGGCAACGACGGCGCGGGGACAGTCAAGGTACCCTTCGGTCTTAAACGACGAAATATCGCATAGATTGGCGCCCGTGTACGCCGAGCCGTTTTGCGCGATATAGACGGGCAAAACGCCGAAGCCGCGGTTTTTGAGGACGTTACAAACCATTACGCCCGTGATGACGGAAACTTCGTTTTCGTTGGAAGTCCCGCCGAATAACACTATTACAGTTTTAGACATAAAAAAATTACCTCCGCTTAAATCAACCGTTAATTTCAGCTTTGGTAATAACTCGTCAGCCGCTTGTGCGGCAGCTTCCCCATAAGGGGAAGCCAAGAATCGTCAATAACAATCAGGCACGTCGTTTAAAAACAGCACCGTGTCGCCCTTTTGCAGCACTTTTTTAAGTTCTTCCTGCGCCGCGCCGAGTCCGAGCACGACTTTGAGTTTGCCCTCGTCGCCGCCGTTTTCAAGATAACCCTTTTTGACGGGCGCAATCAGCGTTTCGCCCACGAGAATTACGAAGTCAAGCCCCGCGAGTCTTGCGCCGAGTTTATAATTTTCGCTCTCTTCGAGCATTCCAAGCTCGACAAGTCCGGGCGTAACGACGATTTTCCTGCCTCCGAAAGTCCTTAAAACGTCGAGCGCGGCAGCCGCGCCCTTAATATTTGAATTATAGCCGTCGTCAAGAATATTCACCCCGTCAGACTTTATAAGTTGCAACCTATGTTCAACGAACTCCAGCCCCTCCACCGCGGCTGCGATTTCCGCACAGCTCATACCGAGCGAATGCGCCACAGTTGCCGCGAGCGCGATATTGTCTACGGCGTGCGCGCCCAGAAGTCTGGTATGCGTTTTAACGCTTTCCCCGCCGAGCGTGAGGGTGAAAGCGCTTCCGTCGCAACCGCATTCAAGGTCGCTTACACATTCCGCGCGCGATTTGGGGCAGGGATATGCCTCGAATAACGCGTAACAGTCGCCTGAAATTACCGCGGATTTACAGCCAAGCAAAATCTCGCCCTTGGCTTTGACGACGTTTTCTTCCGAGCCGAAACTTTCAAGGTGCTGAGGACATATCCCCGTGATCACCGCGACTTCGGGCGGGCAGATTTCGCAAAGCTCGGCAATATCTCCGACGTGCCGCGCGCCCATCTCGGCTATAAAAAAGTCGTAATCGGACAGCTCGTTGGAGTTGATTGAAAGCGCAAGACCCAGCGGCGTGTTGTGGGAGCTCGGCGTAGCCAGAACACGGTATTTTTTCGAAAGTATATCGCAGAGCACTTTTTTTGTGCTCGTCTTGCCGTAACTGCCCGTAACGCCGATAACGCGAATTTGCGAAGAAGCAATTTTCGCGCGCGCCTTTTTGATATAGCCCTTGTTTTTGGGCGTTTCGTAAATTTTCGAAACAAGGTTCGCAAACAGCACGAAAGGAATTATCAGAAGAGGGAACAGCGACAGCGGAACGTATCTCAATATTCCGAAAATGCGGTTGCCCCAGACGAAGTCGGCAAAGTTGAGGAAAGTGAACGCCAGATACGCCGCGACCGCGACGGTGAAACAAAGTATTCCGTAAAGGCGTTTAACGCGCGGCGTGAACGCAAGAGGTATCCTCAGAGCGATTTTATTGTCCGCCCAAATAAAGAGCGGAAAGAAAATAAGATACGCCGAAAGCGCGCAAACCGCGGCATATTCCCCCGCGAACGAGAAACACAGCCCTGTCACGGCGCAACTTAAAGCGCACGCGAGCATCAACAAAACGTGCTTGCCGAAAGTAAGGTTGCCCTTCTTTTTCGTCCAGCCGAAAAACTTTTTGCCGTCGTAGCCGACCGATTGGAGTATGCCCAGAACGCGGTAACAGCACCCGCCGAAAAGCAGGGCGAAGCATACCGCGCCGACGGCGCATTCTACGGTTTTTTGTACAGATATAAAAATTCCCATAATTACAATAAAAAAGCCAGAATTTTTTCGTTAAACACGTCGGGGTGTTCCGAAAAGCAAAAGTGCCCGCCCTCAACTCTTTCAAGGCGGCTGCCTTTTATTAGCGCGGCAAAGGTTTCACCCTCTTCCGCGCACGGCGTGACGGTATCGTCCAAGCCGTAAACGAGTAGCGCGGGCGAAGCAATTTTTTCCGCATAAGCGCGCAGATCCTCGTTGACGATTTTTTTATAGCTTTCCTTCATAAGCGGCGAAAGCGTACGGTATTCCGCGCTCCCGAAATGCTTTTCGGCAAACCTCGGAAAGACCTTTTTCCAGCGCCTGTAAGCGCGTAAACGGCGCATATATCGGGAGCTACGCTCTTTTACAAGCCCCGCGCCACCCGTTATAACTATTTTTTCGGCGTCTGCGCCGCCTCCGCCGAACAGCTTGAAAACCACCCTCGCCCCGAACGAATGCGCCACTACGAGCGGGCGTTCGATACCCCGCGCGCGCATAAAGTCTTTCAGCCAATCGGCGTAATCGCCTACGCTCCACGGCTCTTCGAAGCCTTCGCTCGACCCGAACGACGGGAAGTCCAAGGCGGTCACTTTAAAGTAGTCTTTTAAAAAATTTATCTGATAGTAAAAACTTTCCTTGCTCGCGCCGTAGCCATGCAACAAAAGCACGTCTTTACCGCTTCCGACGCAAACGAGGGACACGAATTTACCTCTTAATAAAATAGCCGCTCTCCCCGCTTCAAAGCTGTTTTTCCATAACGAGACAATCCTCGCCGTCCGAATAATAGCGCGTCCGCGCGTAAGCGCCCTTAAAGCCGTTTTTAAGATACATCTTCATAGCCGCAACGTTTGAAACGCGCACTTCGAGAAATATCTTCTTCGCGCCGTTGTCTTTGGCAATGCGTATAAGCTCCCGCAAAATTTTCGTACCCGCACCGCTTCTGCGGTAAGGCTCGCTGACGGCGATATTCTCTATATCCGCGGTATCCGCGGCGACAGTTATCCCGCCGTAGCCCGTGATTTCGCCGCCGTCCTCCGACAGAACGCCGTGAAAAGCGTCGCTGTCAAAGCTCGCCGCGAGCATTCGGAACGACCACGGTTCCTGCGGGAAGCATTCCGTTTCGAGTTCCGAAATTTTCAGAATATCCTCATACTTCCAGTCTCTTAACTGCACCGAGCGCCTCCTCTGCCTGACTTTTGCGCACATACAGCGCGTGCATTCCGTCCGAAACGGGCGCAAGGCGCGCGGCATTGTCAAGGCAGTCTTTTATTTCAAGTTTAAAGTAGGGGTCGAACGCAAGCTCTTCGAACCCGTAAACGGGCTGCCCAAGCTTTTTCACCTCGCCGCGCGAAAGATAACAGGGCGCAAGCGCGACTTCGCCCTTATCGTAACCGCATACGTAAAAACAGTCGTGCGCGGCGTCCACCGCCACGAGGTAAGGCTCGTCGCTGTTTACATTATATGCAATCAGATCAAATGCGGTCACGCTCTTTAACGGCTTGCCCGCGGCGAGCGCAAAGCCCTTGGCGGCGGCTACGCCTATGCGTATGCCCGTAAACGAGCCGGGGCCCGTTACCGCCGCGAAAAAATCGCATTCGGCGGGAGTGAGCGAGGCTTCGCAGAGCGCTTTATCGATTTCGTCCATTAAAATAACGGAGTGGCGCATCGCGCATTCGGGAACGTGCCGCACGACCGTCTTTTCGCCCTTGCAGGCGACCACGGTAAGATGCTTTGACGCGGTGTCGAAAGCCAGAAAATTACTCATAGCTTATCCTCCTTTCGTCCCCGCCGAGTTTTTCTATCGTAACCGTCTTGCATTCGTCGGGCAGAGCGCTTGCGATATTCTGCGGCCATTCTATAAAACAGACCCCGCCCGCGTAAAAATAGTCGGTGAGCCCGAGAGCCTCGGCTTGTTCGCCGCCGTCAAGACGGTAGCAGTCGAAATGATACAGCTTGCCCGAATAGTCGTTCATATACGCGTAAGTCGGCGAAAGCACCTCTTCGTCAATACCCAGCCCGAGCGCAACGCCTTTGACGAACGCCGTTTTACCCGCGCCCATTTCGCCACGCAACAAAACGACGTCGTTGGGCTTAAGCCCGAGCGCGTATTTTCTGCCGAGGTCAACCGTTTCCCCGGCGTTTTTAGTAACAAAAACAGCCATACGGGTATATTATACACCCGCACGGCTGAATTTGGCAATAAAATTCAACAAAAAAGCGGTATGCAAACCGCTTTCATTAAACGACAATGCCCAGCGTGAGTACGGCTAAGAATGCACATAACGCAACACATAGTCTTTTTGTGATTGTTTTCATACGTTTCCCCCCGTTAAAAGAATTTCAACGGCTTTTTCTACGTGTTCTTGCTCCAACCCCAGCCCCAAATTAGGGTTCGTCTTTACAAAGTTTGCGTTTAACTCTTTCCAGCCGTAACGGTAGTCGTCGATTATAACGAAGCTATCCACTTCGCTCGGGTGCGCTTCCAGCCAGCAGTTTATTTCGTCGCGGCGCTCGGCATACCTTCCTATGTCGGGCGTTTTATCGTAAATTTCCAGCCCGAATTTTTTGAAAGTACGGGTTATATACTCCCCGTCGCTGTCGCATTTCGAAATATCCTGCGACCAATGTTCGCGCCAGGTTGAACTAAGAACGATTTCCGCGCCCGTTCTTTCAATGATTTCCTTAACTAACGGCAGGCGCGTTTCGTCTATATCCGTCTGCTCGTTCCGGTTGCGTTTTCTGTCGTATGCGCGGGAGTTTAGAACGCCGTCTATATCGAGAAAAATCACCTTCATAATAATATCAAACCTCCTGAGCCCGAACGCGGGCTGACTGATAAAACAATTATATCACGAAAAAACCATATTTCAAGACTTAGGTCGCGTAAATTTTTCCATTAATTTTAATTGACACGCCCAAAAAAATTATGTACAATTAAGGGGTAATAAATAGTTGCCACCGGGTACTCGACCGCGCCGTTAGGTCTTTGAAGGCGTGTGTTCGGGTCATTTTTTTTGAGGAATAAATGAAGATTCGCAATCCTTTTAAAAACTTCACTAAATTCGAGTGGGCGCTCTGGATATTTTCGCTTACGGCGATAAGCGTTTCGTTTTTTGCGGTAAGAAGCACCGATTACGCAAATCTGGCAACGTCTTTGCTCGGCGTAACGGCGCTTATTTTTGCCGCTAAGGGCGACGTTTTCGGTATGATTATAATGATAACGTTCAGTCTGATTTACGCGTTTGTGTCGTTCACGGCGCATTATTACGGCGAAACGATAATTTACGTTTGTATGCAGTTGCCGAGTTCGATAACCTCGCTGATAAGCTGGCTGAAACACCCGAGCGACAAAGGCACTGCGGAAGTTAAAATCGGCAAGTTCGATAAAAAGCATTTATTTATACTCGTACCGTCCGTTATAGCGATAACGACGGCGTTCTATTTCATTCTCGACGCGTTCGGAACGGCAAACCAAATAGTGAGCACGATTTCCGTAGCAACGAGCTTTACCGCTCTTTATCTTATGATTTTGCGCGTACCCGCATACGCGCTGGCGTTTATACTCAACGATATAGTTTTAATCGTGCTCTGGTCTACGGCGAGCGCGGGGAACCTCGGGTATCTTTCGCTGGTGGTGTGCTTTTCGGTTTTTCTCATCAACGACACTTACACGTTTATTTGCTGGACGCGGCGAAAGCGCGCCCAGTCCCCAGCCGAAAACGGCGAAAACGCAACCGATTAACAAAAGCGCCCCGAACTTCCGTTCGGGGCGCTTTTTCAACGCATTATTTAATTTTGACGGCTAAAACCAAGTATACCGTGAAGTCAGTTATAAATGCAATCAACATTATAAGCCAGCTTAACGAAGCGATTACGGACGCATAATTCAAAGAATAATCAAATTTTACGCTATAAACGTCGTCGGCGACCACGACTGTTTTCCCCCTCTGATAGGTTAAAACTTCAAGCCACAAAAACTGTTTTCCTCTGCTCTCCGGGTTATTTAAGTTCCTGAAATCGTAAATTCTTTCGTCGCTGTCCTCGACGAACATTCTTTCAGCCGTTATTACCGTCGAATACTTACCGTTGGTACCTAAACCTTCGATAATACAGACGTTAGTTTCATCGTCGAACCTTACGCGAAGCGTGCCCCGCTCGTTGAGGGCGTAACTTCCGTCCTCGTTTGGTTGCGTTTTCAAAACGTCGTCAACGTCGAGAAAATATTGACCTTCATCCAAGAAGTTCATTCCGACACTGAACGAATGCGACGCTTTGATAAACTCTTCGCGCGATGCCGGAAAATAACTTGCCTTGGTAGTCGTCGGAATAAACACGAATGAGAAAATAATGCTGAAAATCAAGCATATCCCCAGGGGAACGGCAAGATACGCCGCGCATTTGCCCGCTAATTTAAAGCGTTTCCCTCGTATGCGTTTGTCGCGTTCGCTACCGCGCAGGCTTATTTCCTTATGGTATAAAATGATCGCAGAGATAAGCATTCCCGCGCCGAACACGAGCGTTATGACGAACAGCGCGTAACCGAGCGTAGTCAGAAATTCTATATTATAAATAAACGACAAAAGCCAGAATGCGGCGATTCCGCATAACGACCATACGCCTCCGGTGATTAACAGAAAACGCACTTCACACATTCTCATATCAAAAACGAATTTCGACTGCGAACTGTCCGGCTCGTCGCCGCGGTAAATACCTACGGAAATACGTGCCGTTCCGTCGAACGAGATAAGCAAAGTTAAAACGGTTATAGCGTCCGCCACGGCGAGCACGCAGAAAATCACAAGAAGCCACCCGGGCGCAAACCCGCCTATCGCCGACATAAGCAAAAATAACGCCGCGCCGCCCGCGCCCGTACCCGCAAGCGCGGTCATTTTCGACGAAAACGACGAAAGTTTACTTTTGTACAGTTTAACCAAGTTTTTTTCAGACACTTCGCCGGTCAGCCCCGTAGCGGGTTTGCGCTCGCCGTTTAAAATTTCGTCGGCGGTAACGTCGTAAATTTCGGCAAGCGCGGGTAGGGTAAGAAGGTCGGGATACGCCCTGCCTTGTTCCCACGCGGAAACCGTTCTGTTGGACACACCGAGTCTATCCGCGACTTCCTGCTGCGTATAACCGTGCGCCTTTCTCAGCGCACATAAAAATTCGCCAATGGGTTGTTTTGCCATAGCTTAACTCCTTTACAATTAAAATTCTACAATTGTAAGACCCAAAACGCAAGGAAAAACGGTGGAATTTATCCACCGTCATTAGAACCCCGCCCGCTTTCAAAGCGGGCGGGGTTCATTACGATTATATTTCGATAAGATAGCCCTTAGCGCGCAAAATTTTCTCTATTTCGTCGAGGACGGCTTCGTCGTCGGCAGCGACGGTGTGATAATGATAACCGTCCGTCACGCTCATAAGCGGCTTGGACGCGCCCGAAACGAGCGAACGGTACAGTTCCTCAACGTGCATACGGCTGTACAGCCCCAGCCGCGCGGAAATTCTGCCGTAAACGCGGTGGTTGACGAAAACGTCCTCAATCCTGCCGCCCGCTTCGATAATGCACGCGCCCTCGTCTACGAGCTCCTCGAACGAATGACGGCATTTGAACACGCGAGAAGCCTGCAACTTAACGTTTAAAACGTAGCCGCGGTTGGTGGCGGTAACGTCGTAACCGTTGGCGCGCAAAATGGCTACGTCCTGAACGATGACCTGCCTTGAAACGTTGAACCGCTCGGCAAGCACGCCTGCGGGCACGGGGTTTTCGGAATTGCCCAAAAGGCTTAAAATCTCGCCCCGCCTTTTTTCGGCTTTCATTCTTCCACCTTTCGCAGATTTTTAAGCGACAAATCCAGAATGGGCGCGGAATGTGTCAGCGCGCCGCTCGAAACGTAGTCTACACCCGCGGATATGACACGTTTAACGTTGTCTTTGGTAATATTCCCGCTGCATTCGGTAAGCGCTCTGCCGCCGATAATTTCAACGGCTTTTTTCATTTCTTCTACCGACATATTGTCGAGCATTATTATATCCGCGCCCGCTTCGACAGCCTCTTTACACTGTTCAAGCGTTTCAACCTCAACCTCGATTTTCCTTACGAACGAGGAATATTCCTTTGCCGCTTTAACTGCGTTTGCCACGCCGCCCGCCGCGCCTATGTGATTATCCTTTAACAGCACGCCGTCCGAAAGATTGTAGCGGTGGTTATGACCGCCGCCGCAACGCACCGCGTACTTTTCGAACACGCGCATATTCGGCGTGGTTTTTCTTGTGTCGAGCAGTTTGGTCTTGGTCCCCGCGAGCAACTCGCCGACTTCCGCAGTATAAGTCGCTATGCCGCTCATTCTCTGCAAATAGTTCAAAGCAGTGCGCTCACCCTGCAATAAAACGCGTATATCCCCCGTAATATCAGCAAGTTTCCGCCCTTTTTGCACTCTGTCGCCGTCCTTGGCGTAAAGCTTAATTTCCGTATCGGGGTTTAAAATTTCAAACGTTCTTTTAAACACGCCCAGCCCGCAAATCACGCCGTCTTGCTTACATATAAGCTCCACCGTGCCCTTGACGTAGCCCTTAATTATCGCGTTCGTGCTCACGTCCTCGGTTGTAATATCCTCTTTAAGCGCGCTTTTTATCAGCTCGTCAACGCCGAGCGTAAATTCAAGATCAACCATTTGCAGCCTCCTTAATCGCATTCAATAAATCCCGTTTATAATTTTCCAAAAGCTCCTGCGGATTGGCGTAATCACCGTTATTTGCCGCATATTCGTGGGGTAACGGCTTTGCCGCGCGGTAATTTGCGCCTATATCGAGCGCCGCCCGCTTTGCAAACAGCAAACTCTCCAGAAGCGAATTGGAAGCAAGTCTGTTCGCGCCGTGCACGCCGTTGCAGCACGTTTCACCTACGGCGTACAGCCGCGGCATAGTCGTTCTGCCGTCCGTTCCGCTCTTAACTCCGCCCATAAAATAATGCTGGGCGGGCACGACGGGAATGCATTGGGTAAACGGGTCGTAACCCTCTTTGCGGCACTTTTCGACTATGCTTGGGAAATGCCCCGCGATTTCCTCCCTGTCAATGCCGCGCATATCCAGCCAGACGTGCGGAGTGCCGTCCTTTTGCATTTGCTTTAATATCTCCGCGGTAACTACGTCGCGCGGCTGTAATTCGTCGGTGAACCTTTCAAAGTTCTTATCGAGAAGCACCGCGCCCTCGCCGCGCACCGATTCGGATATAAGAAAACTGCGCTCGCCCGATTTGCCCGTGTAAAGCGTCGTGGGGTGAATCTGGATATAGTTTATATCCTTTACGGCAACGCCGTGTTTCAGACTGACCGACACGCCGTCGCCCGTAAGAAGTCGGAAGTTCGTGGAATGCCTGAACACGCCGCCCACACCGCCCGTAGCCAGCACCGTGTAGTCCGCGGAAACCCGCGTTATCTCCCCCGAAGCGTTATCGAGCGCAACGATGCCGCGACACTCGCCGTCTGCGACCGTCAGATCGAGCATCGTCGTATGCGGAACAAGTTCCACGTTTTTAAGTTCGCGCACGCGCGCAAGAAGGGTTGAAGTAATTTCCTTGCCCGTGCAGTCCTCGTGAAAACAAATGCGGTTTCTGGAATGCCCGCCCTCGCGCGTGACGGCGAGCGAGCCGTCGGCGTTGCGTGCAAAATCCACGCCGTAGCCTATAAGTTCGGCTATTATTTCGGGCGAGGATCTTATCATTCGTTCCACGGCGGCGGGGTCGTTTTCCATATGCCCCGCGGCGAGAGTGTCGCGGTAATAGCCGTCGTAATCGCCGTCGCCTTGCAGACAGCAAATGCCGCCCTGCGCAAGAAAGCTGTCGCTCTCCTCAGTCCCGCCCTTGCAGATCAGCAGTATTTTTTTATTTTCCGGCAAATGCAGCGCGCAGTTCAGTCCCGCCACGCCCGCGCCGACTATTATAACGTCATACGTCGTTTTCAATTATTTTCGTCCCGTGATTTAGTCAGCCCGAAATCGGGTTTTAGTTAAGTTTACACTAAAACTTTACACCTGTCAATTCATATGTAAACCTTATGAAAAATTATTTTTGCAATCGACAAAAAAACATATAAAAATGCGTTGT